>JALHDI010000006.1 GCA_022839045.1 Sporomusaceae bacterium | reverse complement strand
GGCCTTCTTGGCCAGCGAGCCGATGTCCTTCTGGAGGCTGGCGGGCACGGGGATGACGGCCACGCCGGTCGCGTTGAGCTTGTCCTGGATCTCCTTCGAGAGCGAATCCTTGTGGAGCTTGCACGAGCCGCTCATCGCCCCGAAGGTGCCGTCGGCCTTCTCGCCGAGAATCTCCTTCACCCCGGCCTTGGCGGCGATCGAAAACCGCGGCCCGAAGGTCGGGCAGCGGTAGATGCACATCGCGCAGCCGTTGCCGTACTTCATGCAGTTGCCCTGCGGGCCGGCGGTGCCGGCCACGTCCACGAAGATGTCGCCGGTCGCCTCGATGGGCTCGCCGTGGAGCACGTCGGCGAAAACCTTGGTGATGGCTCCGTCCTTGGCTTCGATGTCGCGTACCCTTGCCTGGAAATGCACGGTCACGCCGGCGGCGAGGAGCGCCTTGCGGACGGCCGGCTCGATGGTCGAGACGTCGTAGAGGTTGGCGTGCTTGTGGCCGGGGAATTCGATGTTCTTGTGGCGCGCGTTTGCGTCGGCGATCAGGAACAAGTCCCCGCCGCCCATGGCGATGGCTTCCTCGGTGGCGGTGAAGCGGCCGTTGTTGCGCATGATGCCGCCCACCAGCCCGGTGCCGAGCAGCATGTCGGCCCGCTCGAACAGTTCGACCGCGCAGCCCGCCTTGCGGGCCGCCAGGGCAGCCGCGCAACCGGCCCAGCCGCCGCCGACGATAACGACTTTTTTAGCCATGATGATACCCCTCCCTTTAGCTTCGGTCGCCGATAAGGCCCCATCTGCGGCGTTGTTCCGCCGGACGCTTGCTAGCGTACGTACCGAGTACGCGTCGCAGCACGCCCGGCGGAGCCGCCTTGCATCTGAGGCCTTCTAGGCGACCTCGGTTATTTCATATTACCTTGCAGCCGTTAGATGATACCCACGAATTTGGCGACGATCTCGATCAGTTTCACCTGGGCCTGGACGCCGTAACGCATGACGTCCTTGAGCAGGTTGCCCTTGCTGTCGGTGGTGCCGAGGTCGGGGGAGATGTAGATGTTGCCGTCGTAGGCCACCGTCGGGATGACGCCCATCTGGGCCATGCCGCTCTGGAAGATGTTCGTGCCCGAGTACATGTCCTCGATCGAGAAGATCGGCAGGCCGAGCTCGCCGCCCTGCCAGGTGCCCTCGTAGTTGACCTCGACCGCGCGGGAGTTGTAGGATTTACTGATGACGATCCCCGCTTTCAATTTCGGGTGAATCTTGGCAAATTCCTCCTTGACGACGTCAAAGAGATCGTCGACCGCCTTGGTGTACACCTCGGGATTGTCGCGCAGTACCTTGAGAACCTGGATCTGGGTGGCCAGGGCTTCCTTGCCGGGGTCGAAGGTCACGTAGGCCGCCTTGCCGTAGGAAGCGCCGGTGCCCCAGCGGTCGCCGTGCATACCCATCGCCCGGCGGATGGGCACCATGATGTCTTCCTTGCCGATGATCAGGCCGCTGGTGGCCGCGCCGCTCGCTTTGTCCATGCTGTAGATGATGGCGTCGGCGCCCGATTTGCGGATATCGTGGCCGATGCCCGGCACGCCCCAGGCGTTGTCGATGACGTAGGGAACGTTGTATTCCTGGCACAGCTTGGCGTACAGCTTCTGCAGCACCGGCGTGCCGTCATTGTCCTTGACGCCGTAGCCGTAGCCGGGGGTCTCGTAGCCGAGCGACGTCATGCCGGTGAACATGGCGGCGTGCCGTTCGGCGATCTTCTTCATCTCGACATAGGTGGCCTCGGGGTCGACCTTGGTCAGGAGCGGGACGGGGTGGTGCTTGATGCCGTGCACCGGGTACTCGGCGCCGGCCATCGGCACGATCAGGGTGTCGAGGTTGTTCTGGCGCTTGCCGTAGAAGCCCAGTTCGCCCGGGGTGGTGCCGCGGTCGGCGATGATGTCCTTGTACTTGCCGGGGAAGGGACGCCCGTAGCCGCCCTGGTGGTGGAAGTGCTTCTCGTAAGGAGCGATGTAGCGGGCGCGGTAGTTGTCGCCCCGCCCCATGGCCGGCGGCGTGAACAGGGAGTCGAACGCGACCCACAGGCCGGCCTCGCAGGTGCTGGTCGGCGCGGCGTCGTACTCGTCGCCGTAGATATCCTTGACGAGCTCGCGGATCTGATCGACCATGACCGCCAGCGGCGTGACCGTCTTGGCGGCTTCCTCGCTGGCCTTCATGATGTCTTCGCGCAGCGGCGCCGGGCAGCCGGAGATGCCGCCGGTCATGCCGAACTTGCCGCGCAGCTCCTGCGGGATGCCGAGTTCGTCGGCGGCCTTTTTGGCCTCGGCGTAAATGGCAGGTATGTTGGCCTGCAGGCTCTTGTACATCTGAAACTTGTACTTAAATTTTCCCATGTCGATCTCCTCCTGATAATATGTTTTTTTGAACAGGTTAATTCATTGCTTGATAAGATTGCTTAGAAGGTTCCAGATGCAAGGCGCACCGAGATGCAAGGCGCACCGGATAAGCAGACACACAACGCTTTAGCGTTGATGTGATCGCTTATACCCGGAAGGGTGCGAGCGCGCCGCGACGCGTACTCGGGACGTACGCTAGCAAGCGCTCTGAGGAGCAACGCCGCAGATGGACCTTATAAGCAATCTTTACTTAATCTTGACGATCATCTCTACTTCGCACGCCGCATCCAGCGGCAGCTCGCTGACGCCCACCGCCGACCGGGCGTGTTCCCCGGCGGCGCCGAACAGCTTGCCCAGGAGCTCGGATGCGCCGTTGACCACCTTGGGCTGGGCGCCAAAGCCGGGGGCGCTGGCCACGAAGCCCGTCACCTTCACTACCCGCTCGATGCGGTCCAGGCTGCCGACCGCCGCCTTGATGACGCTCAGGCAGTTGAGGGCGCAGATCTGCGCCGCCGCGTAACCCTGGGCCTCGTCCAGCTCGCGGCCGACCTTGCCCTTGAAAACAAGTTCGCCGCCCACGAAGGGGATCTGTCCCGCGGTATACACATAACCGTCGCCGGTGGCGACAGCCGGAACATAAGCGGCTACCGGCTTCGGCGCCGCCGGCAGGCTCAGCCCCATCTCCTTGATTTTTTCTTCTACACTCATTTGATACACCTCCTCCGGCATGGCCGGATTCTATTTCTCATCCCTGCTGGCGACGGTGAACCGCACCGGCATCCCCAGCTCGGCCCCCTGCTCAACCCCGTCGGCCAGCCGATCGGTCCGGATGACGATGTTGAGATGGTTGGGCATATGGGTTTCGTCGAAACCGGCCAGCGTGCCGACCATGCGTCCGGCGAGGTAAACCCTGTCGCCGGCGACGATCACGCCGCCGTCCGCGATGGCGGCGAAACCCAGATAAGCGATGCGGTTGACGCGGCTGCCGGGCTTGGCGTCCGGCTCGTCGGTGAGGATAAGCTCGTGGATGTCGTGCCGCCTGATGCAGCGGGATATCGGCTTGATGAGCTCCAGGCCGCGGTCCTCCATCTTCCCCCGCAGCACGACCGTCAGCGAGCCGCTGACGTCGGTCTTGGCGGCATAGGGGTTAGAGGAAAACTTGCCCGCGGCGTAGGGATCATTTTTCATAAGTTGCCCTCCTATTTCTTAACGGTCGTCACCGTATCCTTGCCGGTCCTACCCGGATACGCCCCCTCCGCCCGGCTGCCCAGCAGTCCCTTGTGGATGGCGGCCACGAAATCGCCGCACGCCGCCACCTCGTCCAGGACCTTCTCGATGCCGGCCGCCAGCTCGTCGGCGTAGCGGTCGGCCTGGGGGGTGGGGCTTACGCCGGCCTGGCCGAAGAAGCGGAAGCCTTCCTGCACCGCCCGTAGCGTATCGATCCGCGAGGGGGCGGAAATCGGCCCGCCCGAATAGGCTTCGTCGGTGGAGGCGATCGAAATGGCGTCGACCTCGAGGGAGCTTGCCAGGCAGGCGTGGAGGGCGGTGGCCATCGCCGACTGCACCCGGTCCTCGGTGTGGGTGAGGAAGCCGATCGGCGCGCCCGGCCACAGGGGGGCGTCGACGATGCCCCGGAGAGCCTTGATCTTCGCTACGTTGAAGTCGATGTAGTTATCGGTCATCAGGCCGCCGACCATCACCTCGGGGGAGTAGGCGAACAGCGGCTGGAGGATGGGCCGGCCGCCGAGCCGCACCGCCAGGTCGGCCACGATCAGCATGCCGGCGAACGCCTTGTGGGCCGGCACGCCGCACAGTTCCTCGTTGGTCACGACGTCGAAGGGCAGGTTGTACTTCTTGGCATACAGGATGGTGTGATAGCCGTCCACCACCATGCGCGCCGGGTCGGTCCCCGCTCCCAGGGCGCCGTAGCAGAAATTGATCTTCGTCAGATCGGCGCCCATCTTGCCGGCGAGCACCGCCGTCTCCGGGGTGTTGAGGCCGCGGTGGGCCCTCACCTGCCACAGCGTCGAATCCTCGAGGCTGCCTTTGATGCGGTTGAGGTTGGCGGGCGTTATCACCGTGCCGTCCTCCTGGTGGGTGAGGAAGCCGTCGAGGAAGCCCTCGGTGCGCGCCCCCCACGAGGGGTCGAAGTGGACGACGCCGTCGGCGCCCCACGCTTCGCTGGCGAGAATATGGCCGATATCCATGAACGGGCAGCCGGTGCCGTACTGGACGAACACCAGCGGCTTCTTGCGGCTGTGCTGAAGCCTGCGGACCGACATGCGGGCCTTGGTGTCGGCCAGGTATTTCTCCAGGCCCTCAACCTCGGTTTTGGTGAAGCGGCGCGTCTTCGGGTGAAGCTCGCCGCCGGCGTAATATTTCCTGGGGATATCGCCGCACAGCGCGGGATAGTGCTGATAAAGCTCGCCGTCGCCCTTGCGGGCCCGCCACTTCTTGACGTCCCACAGCTCGTCGCGCAGCCGGGCGCGTTCCACGCCGGGCGAGGTCTTATCCTTGACCCATTCCATTATCAGCGCGCTGATGCGTTCGAGCTTGGCGGCAATACCGGCGTGGCGGTAGCCGTAGCCGTAGCCGGCGGTCATATCGGGCTTGGTCTTGGCGAACCGCGTGGGGTCGGGCTTGTATTCCCGCCCCTCGATGAAACAGACGACCTCCTCCACCGTCGTCCCCGGGCCGAAACCGGCGTCGAAGCCCAGCTCGGCGGCCAGCTCCGGCCTGATCGCCATGCCGCCGATGCCCAGCTTGACCCTGACGCGAATGCCGGCGGCATCGGCGAGATCGACGAAGCGGGCGAGAATCTCGGCCACGCCGTAGCCGAGCGTGCGGCTCAGGAGCAGCGTCGCGGCCCCCTCGCGCAAGGCGTGGTCGATGATCTCCTCCTCGCTCAGGTCGGGAGGGAGAAGGACGGTCTGATAGCCGGCCTCATCCAGGCCGCGGGCGATAATCTTCAGGCCGATGTCATGCACCGGGTCGAGCGGTGCGAGCAGTATTTTTTTCATTCTCAGCCCTCCTGCGGCGCCGCTTCGCGGAGCAGCCAACGGTATTTGTCGGCCGGCCGGTAAACGTACGCCCGGCCCCTGACCCGCACCCCCGGGCCCTCGTACTGGGCGAAAACCACATCAACGTCGGTGAAGCCCCACGACTTGATCAGGTTGAGCATCAGGTTGCGCCCCTCCTCTTCGGTGGCGCAGACGAAGAATGTCTCCACATCCAAAGCGTCCATTATCTGTTCGGTTATCTTGGGCATACTGTCCACCTCCGGCGTGTCGGGCGGTTGCTACTCATCATTGATGAGCTATATAATAAGCTTTTCGCCATCGGTTCCCAATCTCCTGCCCGTTTTGGGAAAAAGAAAAAATTTTTTCCAAGGGCCTCCCAGGGAGCCCCTATGCTGCGTTGCTCCGTCCGGTGCGCCCCGCACACTGTTCGTAACGACTATCGCAAGTCCTCTATGAGCGCTGACAAAGCCAGTGTAATCAGGACGTGCCTATGAGCTCCCCGGACGGCCTCGGTTATATCTCCCGCCCGCCCCGGGGTCGGGGAGGGATTGGCCGAAATGTGGAGAATTCATTCCCCAAGAAATATCGTCTTCCGAGGTGGCCCATGGGCAGCGGCATGCTTCTCGACCTGCTGAGCGACGGGGCGTTGATCGCCATCGCCGCCTACCTTATCGGACGCAACAAGTTCATCAGCGACTGCGTCCACACCCCCACGCGGTGGCGGTGCTTCGCGACCCTCGTCGCCATCTTCGCCCCGTTGTCGATCATGGGAACGTACAACGGCATCCCGGTCGAAGGGGCTTTGGCCAATACCCGGCTGGTGGGGGCGCTGATGGGCGGCATTATGGGCGGCCCGTGGGTCGGTCTGACCGTCGGCGCGATTAGCGGCCTGCACCGCTATTCGCTGGGCGGCTTCACCGCCGAGGCCTGCGGCCTCTCGGCCCTCACCGGCGGCCTGCTCGCCGGGCTCGTCCGCCAGCGAATCGGCATCCACCGCCTCAACTGGAAGATCGGCGCGGCCGTCGCCCTGGCGGGGGAAATCGCCCAGAAAGGCCTGGTGTTCGTCTTCGGGCCGTTCGAATCCGCCTGGGCCCTCGAACGGGTCATCGCCGTCCCCACCACCCTCGTGAGCATCCTCGGCACCGTCATCTTCATCATCATCATCGAAGACCTCCAGAAAGCGCGCGAAACCCACAGCGCCCAGGCCGCCGAGATCTCGCTCGAGATCGCCAGCCGCACCCTCCCCTTCCTGCGCCAGGGCCTGACCCCGGCCTCCGCGCAGAAGACGGCGGAAATCATCTACGAACTTACAAAAATGGACGCCGTCTCGATCTCCGACCGCGAGAAAGTGCTGGCCTTCATCGGCGTCGGCGACGACCACCATGCCGCCGGGCAGCCGATCAGCACCGCCTCGACCCGCAGGGTCCTCGAAGAACAGCGGCTGATCGTCATCGACACCCCCGAGGCCCGCGGCTGCTCCGTGCCCGGCTGCCCGCTCCGTTCCGGCGTGGCCGCCCCCCTCTTCTCGCACGGCGAAGTCGTCGGCACCATCAAGCTGTCGCACGCGGTCAGCAATACCGTCAACGCCATGGACATCCGCCTCGTCGACGGCCTCGCCAACCTTCTGTCCGTCCAGATCCAGCTCGCCGAGGTCGACAACCAGATAAAGCTGCGCGAGAAAGCCGAGCTCAAAGCCCTCCAGGCGCAGATAAACCCCCACTTCCTCTTCAATACCATCAGCGCCATCATGTCCTTCTGCCGCACCAAGCCGGAAACCGCCCGCACCCTCCTCACCCACCTGGCGACCATCATGCAGCACAGCCTCACCGTCCGCGACGACTTCGTGCCCCTCAGGAACGAAATCGACGGCATCTTCGCCTACCTGGAGATCGCCAAAACGCGCTTCGGCCCCCGGCTCACCGTCGACATCGACGTCGCCGAAGCCGCCCGCCAGGTGCCCGTCCCCGTCCTCTCCCTCCAGCCGCTGGTGGAAAACGCTCTCGAACACGGCCTGTTCCCCAAGCTCAGCCACTGCCGGCTGACCGTCCGCGCCGGGGTGGACGGCGGCGACCTGCTGATAACGATAACCGACAACGGCGTCGGCATCCCGGCCGCCAGACTCGCCACCCTGTTCACGAGCGCGGAAGGCATCGGCGTCAAGAACGTCCACAAGCGCCTGGCCAGCATCTACGGCAGCGGCTACGGCCTCACCATCGACAGCGAGCCGGGCACAGGGACCCGGGCCGCCATCCGCATCCCCCTCGAGAGGAGGAATACGGCGTGATCCTGACAACCGTCATCGTCGACGACGAGCCGCCCATCTGCGAGGAAATCGAATATCTGCTCGGCAGCCACCCGGACGTCAAGGTAGTCGCGCGCTTCGAGCAGCCGCCGGCGGCCCTCGACTACATCGCCGCCAACGCACCCCGGCTGGTCTTCCTCGACATCAGCCTCCCCGGCATGTCAGGCCTCGAGATGGCCTCCCGCCTCAACGTCCTGCGCGACCCGCCCCTCATCGTCTTCATCACCGCCCACCCCGAATACGCCCTGGCCGCCTTCGAAACCCCGGCAATCGGCTACGTAACCAAGCCGGTGACCGAAGCCAAGATCACCGCCGCGCTCGGCAAGGTCCGCGGCCTGGCCGCGCGGCCGGCCGTCGCGCCGAAAGTGCCGTCCGGCAAGGTGTGCGTGCTGTCCGGGGGGCGGATCGTCCCCCTCAACAAAGAAGACATCGCCCTCGTCCAGGTCCGCGAAAAGGCAGTCTACGTCCTCACCAAACAGGGCGAGTACGCCGTCACCCTCACCATGCAGGAAGTCGACAACCTGCTGACCGCCGGCCGCTCGGACGGGACGGCCTTCATCCGCGTCCACCGCCAATACATCGTCAACCTCGACAAGGTCGTCGAGGTCATCCCCTGGTTCAAAGGCACCTACTTCCTACGGATGGACGACTGCAGGAGCCAGCAGGTCCCGGTCAGCCGCCACAAGGTCGGCCAAGTCAAAGCCGCCCTGGGGCTGAAATAGGACAAGCCGCATACTTCACCCCCCAATAAAAAAACGGCACTCCAAAAAAACCGGCATGCCCCGTAAGCATGCCGAGAAGGAGTGCCGTTTTATTTTTTGACTTAGGCCGTTCAGAAGCGCCCGGGCCCAAAAGGCCGCAACTACACAGTTACGCCGTTCTTGAACAACGTCAGGTCGCGGAAGCCCAGCTTCTCGGCCTTGGTCGTCTGCCCGGACGCCACGTGCAGCACGAAGGCGAAGAATTCGCCGGCCAGTTCCTCGCGGGAAACGCCGTCCAGCAGGCGCCCGGCGTCGAAATCCATCCAGTTTTTCTTGCGGCGGAAGAGGTCGCTGTTGGTGGCGATCTTCACCGTCGGCACGACCGTGCCGAGCGGCGTGCCGCGGCCGGTCGTGAACAAGATAACCTGGCAGCCGGCGGCGGCGAGCACGGTCGACGCCACCAGGTCGTTGCCCGGTCCGTTCAGCAGGTTCAGCCCCTGGGTCTTGGCCGCCTCGCCGTACTGCAGCACATCCACCACCGGGGCGGCGTAGCCGCCCTTCTGGGTGCAGCCGAGCGACTTGTCCTCCAGCGTGGTTATGCCGCCGTCCTTGTTGCCGGGGGAGGGATTCTCGTACACCGGCTGGTTGTGGGCGGTGAAATACGTCTTGAAATCGTTGATCAGGCGGACGATCTTCTCGAAAGTCTCCCTGTCCTTGGCCCTGTTCATGAGGATGGTCTCGGCGCCGAACATCTCCGGCACCTCGGTGAGCACCGTCGTGCCGCCGTTCGCCACCAGGCGGTCGGAAAACAGCCCGACGAGCGGGTTGGCGGTAATGCCGGAAAACCCGTCCGACCCGCCGCACTTCAGGCCGACGACAAGGTCGGACAGCGGGCAGGGGGTCCTTTTGAAGCCGCCGGCATACGCCGCCAGTTCCGACACCAGCTTCACCCCGGCCTCGATCTCGTCGTCGACCCCCTGGGTCTCGAGGAACTTCACCCGCTGGGGATCGACCGGGCCGAGGATCTCCTTGAATACCCTGATATGGTTGTTCTCGCACCCCAGGCCGAGGACGAGGACGCCGCCGGCGTTGGGATGCCGCACGAGGTTGGCGAGAATCTTCTGGGTGTTGGCGATATCCTCGCCCAGTTGCGAACAGCCGTAGGGGTGGGTGAAGGCATGAACGCCGTCGATATTCTCCTGGCAGAGCAGCTTCCCGGCCACCTCGGCGATCACGCGGGCGTTCTGGTTGACGCAGCCGACGGTGGGGATGATCCAGATCTCGTTGCGCGTCCCCGCCTTGCCGTCCGGCCGCCGGTAGCCCAGGAAGGACTCGCCCCGGCCGGCGCTCTCGAGGGTGATCTCCTCCGGCTCGTAAGTGTACTCCAAGAGCTCGCCCAGGTTGGTCTTGCAGTTGTGAGTATGGACCCAATCGCCGGCGGCGATGTCCACCTGGGCCGTGCCGATCGGAAAGCCGTACTTCACGACCTTCTCGCCGGCGGCGATCGGCGCGATGGCCATCTTGTGGCCGGCGGGAATGGGCTGGCGGGTAACCACGGCCGCCGCTCCGGCGGCCAGAGCCTGCCCGGGAGCCAGCGGCTTCACCGCCACCGCCACGTTATCCCTGGGATGGATTCTCATCAGATCCATACGTTTCTCCTTTCGCCACTAGCGCTCGCCGTCCGGCACGGCCGCCAGCGCGGCCGCCATGCCGTCCCGGCAGATGCTGCGCAGATAACCGGCGGTCATATCGGTCATGCCGGCCACCGCGTTCAGATCCCGGCCCCACAAAGCCGTATTGGCCAGCACCTCGGCCGTTACGGCGCGGGCGCCGGCGTCGGTGCCGTCATACAAACCCCACGCGGCCGCCATGAACTCGAGCACCGGCAGATCGTCGCGCATATCGAACGGTCCCTTGCCGCGACGGGCGTCCATCACCGCGCCGTTTATCCTCCCGTCCTTGTAGACGGTCATCAGCGCCGCCAGGCTGAAAACCAGGCGCCGCGGCAGACGGCCCAGGCGCTGCTGGTGGTCGAGGATCGACGGCAGAACGCGGTTTTTGAACTTCGAAGCCGAGTTTAAGAGGATACTTATGAGGTAATGCCTGATATAAGGGTTGCGGAACCGCTCGACGACCGCGTCGGCGAACGACTTGAGCATATCCTTGTCGAGCCCGCAGGCGGGGATGATCTCCTCGTAAATCGCCTCGCGCACGAACCGCCCCGTCACCACATCGTCCATCATCTCGCCCACCGTATCCAGCCCGTAGAGGAACGCGGCCGGCACCGAGGCGGTATGCGCGCCGTTCAGCACGCGGACCTTGCGGGTGCGGTACGGGGTCATATCGTCCGTCCAGATGACGTTCAGGCCGATGCGGGTGAAGGGCAGCTTTTCGGCCACCCGGGCCGGGCCCTCGATGACCCACAGGTGGAAGCGTTCGCCCGTGTCCAGCAGGCCGTCCTCGTAGCCGAGGCGTTTGGCGAACGCCGCGGCCTCGTCGCGGGGGTAACCGGTCACCACCCGGTCGACGAGGGTGTTGAGGAACAGGTTATTCTTCTCCACCCAGGCGGCGAACTCCTGCGGCAGCTTCCATTCCTCGACGTAGCGCAGCACCACCTTCTTCAGCACGTCGCCGTTGCGGTCGATGAGCTCGCAGGGGATAATGGTCATCCCTTTGCCGGCGTCGCCGCCGAAATGGCAGAACCGCCGGTAGAGGTACGCCGTCACCTTGCCGGGGAAGGATACGGGCGGCGCGAGCTCGGGCCCGTCCGCGGGATCGTGGCTGATGCCGGCCTCGGTGGTGTTGGAAATCAGATACTCGATAGTGGGGTTCTCGGCGCATTTCAGCACCTCGTCCCACTGGCTATAGGCGCTCAGGGCGCGGCTGATCACGCCGATCAGCGACAGGTCCTCGGTCGGCTGGCCGTCCTGCAGGCCGCGCAGGGCCAGCGTATACAGGCCGTCCTGCTCGTTCAGGCGGCCGGCCAGCCCGTCGGCGATCGGCTGGACGACGACGACCCGGCCGCCCCACTGGCCGCTGTTGTTGAGGCGGTGGAACATCCAGTCCACGAAGGCGCGCAGGAAATTGCCCTCGCCGAACTGGATCACCCGCTCGGGCAGGTTGTCGGGGTAGGCGGGCAGCTCCATCTCGGGCGGGAAGCGGAAGCTCCCGTCCAGCAATTTTTTCGTCAATCTGGGCATTAAAACGTACCTCCTAAGCCACTAAGGCTAGCGAGCAGGACGTTCAGAACCCCTAGATGCTAGGCGGACCGGAAGAGCGTGCCGCGACGCGTACTTGGTTGCGTACGCTAGCAAACGCTCTGAGGACCAACGACGCAGATAGGGGTTATCAACGTCCTGCCAAAAGTATCGTCACTTAAACATATTGGGGAGCCACATCGACAGCGCCGGAATATACGTCAGCATAAACAGCACCACCATCATCGCCAGGAAGAACGGCATCATCGCCCGCGTGCCGGCCTCGACCGACACCTTGCCGATGGCGCAGCCCACGAACAGCACCGTGCCCACCGGCGGAGTCAAAAGACCCATGCCGGCGTTGAAGATCAGGACGATGCCGAAATGGATGGGGTCCATGCCGATCGCCTTGCACACCGGCAGCAGGACGGGGGTGAGGATGAGGATCATCGGCGCCATGTCCATCGGCGCGCCGAGGATTAAGAGCAGGATGTTGATCATCAGCAGGATGACCCACGGGCTGTCGGACACCGACAGGAACCACTGGGTGATGAGGTCGGGCAGGTGCAGGTAAGCCATTACCCAGCCGAACGCCTGCGAGGCGGCGATCAGGAAAAACACCATCAGCACAGTGCGGAAGGTGCGGACAAGCACCGGCCACATCTGCTTCAAAGATGCCTCGCGGTACACGAAGAACGCGAGCAGAAAGGAATACACGGCCGCCAGCGCGCCCGACTCGGTCGCCGTGGCCCAGCCGGTGATGATGCCGCCGAGGATTATGATCGCCGGCGTGAACGACAGCAGGCCGTGGAAAAGGATGCTGGGTATCTGCCCCTTTTCGATCGGGTCGCCCTTGGGATAGCCTTTTTTCACCGCGATGATATAGCTTGTCAGCATCAGGGATGACAAAAGGATGATGCCGGGAACGATGCCGGCCAGGAAAAGGCCGCTGATCGACACCCCGCCGGCGGCGATGGCGTACAGCACCAGGTTATGGCTGGGCGGCACGACGACGCCCTGGATGGCGGAGGAAATGGTCACGCCGACGCAATAGTCGGCCGCGTAACCCTTTTTCTTCATTAAAGGTATCATAACCGAGCCGATGGCCGACGCATCGGCCACCGCCGACCCGGACAGATTGCCGAAAAACATGCAGGCCACGCTGTTGACCAGGGCGAGGCCGCCGCGGATGCGGCCGACGAAAAGATTGGCCAGGTTGACGATCCTGTTGGCCAAGCCGCCCTCGCCGAGAATCTGGCCGGTGAGGATGAAGAAAGGAATCGCGAGCAGGGAATAAATCGTTATCCCTTGGATCATCTGCTGGCCCACTACCACCAGCGGGATTTCGAGATACCACAGCGTCAGGACGGACGAAAAGACCAGGGTAAGGGCGACGGGAAAACGCAGGACGAGGAGGACGGCGAAGCTCAGCGCCAGTATCCAGATAGCGATCGTTTGATCAGGCATCATGTTGCTTGATTTCCTCCTCCACGTCGGTGTAGCGGCGCGTATCCACGCCGAAGAACTGCAGGGCGGAATAAGCGCAGGTCATCACGCCGGTCACAGGCATGACCACGTACAGCAGGCTGTTGGGCAACTTGGTGGCCGGCAGCGTGGATTCGTTCATAAGAACGGTGAAGTCCCAGCCGGCAATGATCAGATAAAGGCCAAAAGCGAACGTCGATACGTCGATGATCCTGTCCATAACGTAGATGGCGCGTTTGGACACGAATTTCTCGATCATGTCCATGTTCATGTGCAGCTTTTCGCGGAAACCGATGGCGATACCCATGTAGGAAAACCAGGCCAGCAGGAGCAGGGTGATTTCCTCCGACCAGAAGAAGACGAAGTTGAACAATTTTCGGGTAAATACCTGCATCGTCACGATGAGAATCATCGCCAGCAGGCAGAGGACGGCGAAGCCTTCCAGCGTCCGGTCCGTCGCGGTAAGCAGTCGCTTGATCGTTTGCACGCGTCGGTCACCCCCAATACATCTTAGCATCGGCAAGACTGGCGGCCCTCCGTGGGAGCGCCGCCAGTCGGCCGGTTCGTACAGTCAGCTTTAGCGCGGTTACTTCTTGGCTTTGGCGATGGCGTCGAGCACTTCGCCGTAATCGGCGCGGTACTTCTGGATCATCGGCTTGACGGCTTCCTGCCACGGCTTGAGGTCCTTGACCTCGGTGACGGTGCAGCCGGCGGCCTTCACCTTGGTTTCGGCTTCCTTCTCGAACTTGTTCCACAGGTCGCGCTGCGTGGCTACGGCATCGGCGGCCGCCTGCTTGATGAGCTTGCGGTCTTCTTCGGAGAGCTTATCCCAGACGACCTTGCTCATCACAAGCACTTCCGGCACCCGCTGGTGGGTGTCGACGAGGTAGTACTTGGCCACCTGGTAATGGTTGGCGGTCAGGTAGCTGGGGAAGTTGTTCTCGGCCCCGTCGATAACGCCGGTCTGCAGCGAGCTGAACACCTGGCCGTACGGCATCGGGGTGGCGCTGGCGCCGAGCGCTTGCATGAGGTCCATATTGATCTTGTTCTGGATAACGCGAATCTTGAGGCCCTTCATGTCTTCAAGGGACTTGATGGGTTTCGTGGAGTAGAAGCTGCGGGCACCCGGATCGAAGTAGCACAGGCCGATGAACTTGGAGGCGGTCAGACCGTCGAGCATCTTCTGGCCGTCCGGGCCGTTGAGGAAGTTCCACATATGGTCGCCGCTGTCGAAGATGTAGGGCAGGGAGAAGACGCCCATCGGTTTGTAGAACTCGGCCATCGGGCCGGTGCTGACGCGGGTGAAGGCGATGGCGCCGAGCTGAACCTGCTCGATGACGGCTTTCTCTTCGCCGAGCTGGGACGAGGGGTAAACCTCCACCTTGATGCGGCCTTTGGAGCGCTCGGTCACGAGTTCGGCGAATTTCTTGTCGCCGAGGGTGGTGGGGTAGTCGGGGGGATGGGTCTCGCCCAGTTTCAGCACGAGCTGCTGCTGGGCCGGCTTGTCGGCCGCCTTCTTGTCGCCGCCGCCGCAGCCGGCGAAGATGCCGGTGAGGACGAACAGCACCGCTACCAGGATCGCGATGGTTTTCTTGTTCATGATTACCCTCCCTAGATATATATTTATTTAAACGGAGAAGCCTCCGCGGCTTCCGTCCCGTGATCGGACTATTTGAGCATCGGCGGCACGTTCTGCAGCCAGGCCAGGTTGGGGTCGTCGCGCGGCACGAGCTTGCGCCCGTGAGGACCGGCCATCACCCACAGATAGTAAAGCTGGCAGCCGGGAGCCGCGCCCACCGGATGGTAACCCCGCGGCAGGAAAACGGCGTCGCCGTCCTTGAGCATGAACGCCTCGCGGAGCGACAGGTCGTCGCTGTACATTATCTGCACGCCGAACCCGCCCGCCGGCTTGACCTTGAACAGGTATATCTCCTCGAACAGCCCTTCGTGCGGCGGCTCGTGGACGTCGTGCTTGTGGGACGGATAACTCGACCACTGGCCGGGGTAAGCAAACGTCTCGCCGACGATGATCCGGTCGACCCGGCCTTCGGCGTTGCCGGTGACGATATCGTGGACATCCCGCTGCCAGTTGAGCGCCCCGCGGTGCGCGACGACCACCTCGTCCGGCCGTACGGCGAACGGCGTGAATTTGCGCTCGGCCTTGGCGGACAGCACGGCCACCTCCACCGGCCGGTCGCCGGCGGCGGTCACGCTGTACGCGGTGCCTATCGGTACATACACCGCCGAAGCCCGCCCGGCGAAAACGTCGCTGCGGCCGCCCACGGCCGCGAACACAGCCTCGCCGGCCGTGACGTCGCATACGCCGGACAACACCACCAGCACAACTTCCTCGCCGGCGGTCGCCGTCTTGTGGACGGCCTCCCCGGACAGGCGCAGCAGACCGAGGCCGATGTACTCGGGACCGTCGCCCAGCCTGACAATATCCCGGTAACCCTCAAATTGTCCTGCGGGATAAAAGTAATTCATGCCCTCAGCCCTCCTTCAACAAATCCGACTCCGAAGACTCCATCGTCTCCCTGAGGGCCAGCGCGCAGGCGCCGGCAAAGCCGGCCCGGCCGTCGAGCGACGAAATTCTCAGTTCGGTGGCCGCCGCCACCTCGGGAAAAGCGTGGGAGCGCACCGTCTCTTCGATAACATCCCGGCTGAGGGCGGCCGCGCGGGCCATCCGTCCGCCGAGGAAAACCACCTGGGGATTGAGGATATTGACGACATCGGCCACGGCGTAGCCCACATACCTCGCCACCTGGCGCATCAGGTCGGCGCAGTACGAGCCTTCGACCGACGCGCAATCGATGAAATCCTCGATCGAAACCCGTCCGGCGGCGGCCCGCTCCCGCACGGGATCGTCGGCGGGAATGAACGGCAGCTCGCTTGCCACCTTGCGCTCTAGCGCGGGGATGCCGCAGAGCGCCTCCAGGCAGCCGCGGTTGCCGCAGTTGCACAGCGCGCCGCCCTCCTGGATGACGATATGGCCGATCTCCCCGGCGAAACCGTGATGCCCCTGGAGGATGCGCTCGTCGGTCAGGACGCCGGCGCTGATGCCCTCCCCCCAGTTGACATACACCAGGTCGCGGCAGTCGGTGCAATCGCCGAACCACCTTTCCGCCAGCGCCGCCGCGTTGGAGTTGTTCTCGACGAACACCTTGACCCCCAGCCGCTCTTCCAGCACCGCCTGAATAGGGTAGCCGTTCCAGTCGGGGCCGAGGTTGACCGACCGCTTGACCATGCCGGTGGCAGCGTCGAGGAGGCCGGGGAAAGCCACCCCCAGCGCCAGCAGCTGCCCCTTCCGCTCCACCATGCGGGCGGCCGACGTGATCACCTTGATGAAATTGTCGATCCCCGGCCGGGGCGCCGACATATCGACGGCCCGCCGCTGAAGCAGGACGGGATCGTCGGTGAGGTTGGCCATGCCCATCGAAACCTCGTGGCGGGTCGCCTCGACACCGAAAACATAGCCGGCCTCGGGATTGATCTCCAGCTGCATCGGCTTGCGCCCTCCCTGGGAGCGGCCGAGCCCCGTCTCCTTGACGAACCCCATCCGGAGAAGTTCCTTGATGATCCCGGTAATCGCCGGACCAGTAAGACCGGTGATGACGGCCAGTTCCTGACGGGATACCGACCCCTGGCGTTTAAGGATGTTAAGGACATTCATCCTGTTAAGTTTCTTAATCCACTTACTGTTAACCGCGTAATTCGCCAAAGAAGCGCCCCTCCGTTCAGCCTCGGCACAGGGAAATAGCGGCGAAATTGCCGATACTTTATTAATTGAGTTATTTATCTGCTAATTGCAAATTCTGCGTCAGGGAGGATATTCCTGCCGCCGCCTGTTTCAAATGGTGAAATATAAAACCGTCATCCAGCACGCACCGCCCGGCCTTCTCCCGCATATCATGGATAGCCGACACAGCATCGGCACACGAAGATATCGCGAGGTGATAACCGTGGAATGTGCAGAACTCGCCGCGGAACTCTGCCCGTGCATCCTGGCGGCGACGGCGGAATGCACCTACTGCACGCTGCTTAGGGGTGAACCCGTCTGCGGCTGCGACTGGCAGGGCAGGTGCGCCCTCGAACGCTGGCAGTGGCGGAATGACGACCCTTGCAGCCGGCCGGCCGGGACGATCTTGGCCGTGCGTCCCCTGGCGGGCGCCACCGGGCTGGTGGTCAAGGGCGATGACGAACTGGCCGCGGCGCCGGCCGGCACGACGGTGAAATTCCGCCTCCCGCTGCCCGGCGGCAGGGAAATCGGCGCGGTGATCCTCAGAAATTACCCGTCCGGCCTGGTGTACCTCCTCTCGTTCGACCCCTGCCCCGCCGACCTGCTCCTCGGCCGGGCGGTCAAACCCGCGCTCGCCGGCAACGCCTTTTCAGGCCACGGGACGCTGGCGACGGCCGCCGGCCGGCAGATCGTCATCCTCGCGGCCGCGCCGCTCGCCGCCCTGCTCGCGCCGCTTGCCGACGGACTGCGCGCCCGCGGCAACCGCGTGACGTTCGCGGCCCCCGCAGACCGGACCGCGGACGACGACGCCATCCTCTTCGCCGTCGGCGGCGAAAATGAAATAAAGAGGATGGCAACCGGGTTGCCACCCTCTTTCCGGGGTCAGATCGTAACCTGGGTTACAGTTACAGGAGGATGATAGCCACGATCGTCGTGGCGATAAAGCCCAGCACCACCGGCACGAAGTTGCGGCGGGCCAGCTCGATCGGGTTGACGCCGGTGATGGCGGCCACCGGGATGAGCCCCCAGGGGATGATGGTACCGCCGCCCGTCCACACGCCGGCGATCTGGCCGAGAGCGGCCAGCGTCGCCTTGTCGAGGGCGATGGCCTTGTCGAAGGTCGCGGCCACGCTGCCCACCAGCGGCAGGGGCGAAAAACCGGAACCGTCGAGGCCGACGATGATGCCGGTAGCCAGGGTTACCAGAGCCACGAACGGCTTGTTGAGCGGCACCGTCTGGGAAAGCGCCACGCCGAAGTCCTCCAGGAAGCCGGTGGCCGTCTTCAGCTCGAAGATCGCCTTGGCCAAGTCGCCCTTGCCCATGAAGAAGAAACCGCCGATGATGACGACCGGGGCGAAAATCTTGACGCCGAACATGAAGCCCTCACGGATATAATCGGTGATTTTCTCTAGCCCCTCCCAGCCGAACTTGAGCAGACAGCCGACGGCCAGGATGACGAGGGCAGTGGCGCCCAGCAGGGCGGTGGCGTCGCCGCCGCGCAGGTTGAGGGTCAGCATGGCGACGACGTCGAGGGCGAAGGCCACCGGCGTGACGACCGCCAGGAACCACGACACCCAGTCGATATCGCGCTTGGTTTCGGTGGCGCTCGTCAGCGCTTCGCGCTCCAGCCTGTGCGTAGCGCCGTTGGCTTTCATGTCGCGCTTGATCAGGATAAACGCCGTGATGGTGGTCACCAGACCCATGGTAAGGATGAGGGGCACGCTGGCGGAAATCAGCGGGGCGGGGTTGGCGAACCCGGCCGCCTTGGCGGTGATCGTCGGCGCCCCCTGGATGACGAAGTCGGTGGAAAGCGCGATGCCGTGGCCGAAGAGGTTCATCGCCATCGCCACGCCGATCGCCGGCAGGCCCGCTCTCACGGCCACCGGGAAAAGGATGGCGCCCACGAGGGCGGTGGCCGGCGAGGGCCAGAAGAACCAAGACGCGAACATCATCGCGAAGCCGACCACCCAGAAGGCGATGTCGGCGTTGACCATCAGCCTGGCGGCCGGGCTCATCACCAGGTAGTCCGCGCCCGTCTCGCCCAGCAGCTTCGACAGGGACACAATCAGCGAGATGATGACTATAATTCCCCAAAACTCGTTGCCGGCCACGATCAGCGAGTTGAACACGGTGGTAAACGCGCCGACGGCGCTGCCTTTCACCAGCCAGCCGACGGAAAGCAGACCCAGGATACAGGGGATGAGCGGGTCCTTGCGAAAGCCCATGACGACGATGACGACCAGTACCCAGAATAGGAACAGCCAGTGAGCCGCGGTCAGTGCTACCGTCATATACTAAAACTCCTCCTCAAAATTCGTGCAGACTTCGGGACCATCCGGATCATAAAACTGCTGAGTTGTTGCGGCGGCGTCCCCCCTTCTTCCAGAATCGGGCAGTCGCTCATCAGTGATGAGTCATTTTGAAAATTCGCCATTTTCCTTTCATATTCCTGCCGCCCCGCCGCCGGCGGCAATGTATTTTTGCAGTACAAAGAAAGGACGGCAGCTTTCGCTACCGTCCTTGTTGCGCCCGTCCTTACATCAGGATGATGGCCACGATCGTCGTGGCGATGAACCCCAGCACCACCGGCACGAAGTTGCGGCGGGCCAGCTCGATCGGGTTGACGCCGGTGATGGCGGCCACGGGGATAAGGCCCCAGGGGATGATGGTGCCGCCGCCCGTCCACACGCCGGCGATCTGGCCGAGAGCGGCCAGCGTCGCCTTGTCGACGGCGATCGCCTTCTCGAAGGTCCCGGCCACGGCGCCCACCAGCGGCAGGGGCGAAAAGCCCGAGCCGTCGAGGCCGACGATGATGCCCGTCGCCAGGCTGACGATCGCGACGAAAACTTTGTTGAGAGGTACCGTTTGCGACAGGTAAACGCCGAAATCCTCGAGGAAGCCGGTGGCCGTCTCCAGACCGAAGATCGCCTTGGCCAAGTCGCCCTTGCCCATGAAGAAGAAGCCACCGATGATGACGACCGGGGCGAAAATCTTGATGCCGAACATGAACCCGTCGCGGATGTAATCGGTCATCTTCTCCAGCCCCTCCCAGCCGAACTTCAGCAGACTGCCGACAGCCAGGATGACGAGGGCGGTGGCGCCCAGCAGAGCGGTGGCGTCGCCGCCGCGCAGGTTGAGAGTCAGCATGGCGACGACGTCGAGGGCGAAGGCCAGCGGCGTGACGACCGCCAGGAACCACGACACCCAGTCGAGATCGCGCTGCGACGGCACGGCGGCCGCCATCTTTTCGCGTTCCAGCTTGTGGGCGGCGGCGTTGACCCGCATGTCCTTCTTGACGACGATGTAGGCGGCGATGGTAGTGACCAGGCCCATCGTGATGGCGAGCGGAATGCTGGCGGAAATCACCGGACCGGGATCGGCGAAGCCGGCCGCCTTGGCGGTGATCGTCGGCGCCCCCTGGATGACATAGTCGGTCGAAAGGCCGATGCCGTGGCCGAAGAGGTTCATCGCCATGGCCACGCCGATCGCCGGCAGGCCGGCCCGCACCGCGACCGGAAAAAGGATGGCGCCCACGAGGGCGGTGGCCGGCGAGGGCCAGAAGAACCACGAGGCGATCAGCATCGCGAAGCCGACCACCCAAAAGGCGACATCGGCGTTGACCATCAGCTTGGCGGCCGGGCTCATCACCAGATAGTCGGCCCCCGTCTCGCCGAGCAGCTTCGACAGGGATACAATCAGCGAGATGATGACGATTATTCCCCAAAACTCGTTGCCGGCCACGATCAGCGCATTGAAAACGGTGGAAAAGGCGCCGACAACGCTGCCCTTGACCAGCCAGCCGACGGAGAGCAGCCCGAGAATACAGGGAATGAGCGGGTCTTTCCTAAGCCCCATGACGACGATGACGACCGCCACCCAGAACAGGAATACCCAGTGGGTTGTTGTCAGTGTTACCATATGGTAGAATCCTCCTCGAAAAAGGTTTCGGCGCTCCGTCGCCGCCTCCCCCGGACACGATGCCGCGGGGCGCTGTAACGCGCCACAATAGGTAATTTTCCCACCGGCTGGTTTTATATGCACAAACGAAAGAAGGCCCGCCGTATGGCGAGCCTCGAGCGTCTTCCCGCGCTTATTTCTTTTCGATCGGCAATCCGCCGGCCTCGGCCTGCGGGAACCCGGTGCTGATGGAGATAAGTTTGAAGCCTTCGGCCTTCAGGGGCGCGGTGGCCATGGCGGCCGTCTGGCCGCTGTAGCAGTACAGCACAAGGGTCTTATCCTTGGGGAAGCTCTTGGCCTTATCCTGGAGAGCGGCCAGCGGGGCGTTGACGGCGCCCTTCACGTGGGCCTTGCCGAAATCCTCGGCGGAGCGAAGGTCGACGAACACGTACTTGTCGGCCGCACCCTCGACCAGCTTCTTGACATCGGCGCCGCCGATGACGAGGGTTTTGGCGGCCATCTGTTTGGCGGTCGCTAGGTAGTTGTCCTTGATGCCGGCCAGCGCGGCGGCGGCCTTGGGATCGGCGGCCTGCTTGGCGGCGGCCGGGGTGAAGGCGGTCGCGGCGGTATCCAGCGCGAAGCCGGCCTGCTGGACCATCGGGAAGCCCTTGGAGATCGAGAGAGCCTTATAACCGTAAGCCTTCAGGGGCACCATCGCCGTGCCGCTGTTCTGGCCGGAATAGCAATACAGCAGCAGCGTCTTGTCGGTCGGCAGCTTGTCGAGGTTCTCGGCCAGCTGGACGATGGTCAGGTTGACCGCGCCCTTGATATGGCCCTTGGCATAGTCTGCGGGGGCGCGCATGTCGATGACGAGGTACTTGCTCTCGTTGCCGGTCAGCAATTCCTTGGCCTTGGCGGCATCGACCGGAAAGGTCTTGCCCTGGACGTCGGCGACGACTTTCTTGTAGGCGTCCCAGGCGGTGTCCTTGGTCGCCTGGACGGCGTCGAACGCCGCCGGCGCGGAGGCGGGTTTCTCCGGCGCCTTGGCCTGCTGGCCGCCGCAGCCGGCGACTACGAAGGCGATCAGGATGAGCAGGGTTACGACGGACAGGAACCGGTTGGTCAGGAAACGATTGTTAAGCACGTTTTTAATCCCCTCTCCTTAACTTATATTTGAGAAATATTTATCCGCAAGCGGCTAACCGCTCGGGGTCCCTAACCGCGGGCCGCGGCGGCGCCGGTGCCGAGATCGAAACGCGTTTCGCTGAAGGCGAACAGCAGCGTCGCCGCTCCCGCCGCCCCGCCGGTCAGCGCCCACTCCGTCCAGGACGGCGTATAGCCGTGCATCAGGACGTGCTGGACGCCTTCCACCACCACCTGAGGCACCATCTGCCCGGCCATGACGAAATCGAGGCGCATGAAGAACACGCCGATCAGCACCATGACCGCGGCCCGGAAGACGCGCTGCCCGCTGCCGGCCTTTGCCAGCAGCGCCAGCGGCACCAGCAGGCCGAGGCCGATCTCCAGCACCCAGAAGCGCAGGGCGAGCGGGCCGCTCACCAGCGCCGTCGTGGCCGCCCGCAGGGCCGGATCGCCGCCCGACAGGCCGAGGAACACCTTGCCGGCATTCGCCAGCAGCGTCACCACCGCCGTCGCCAGCATGATCCTGCCCAGAGCCGCCATCACCTCGCCGTCCGCCTCCCGCCCCTGTCGCCTGGCGCTCAGCCACATGGCCGCCGCCAGCGCGGCCGCGCCCGACAGGATCGCGGTCAGCAGGATGTAAAGCGGGAAATAGAAGCCGTGCCAGAACGGCCGGGTGGCAACCAGAGCGAAGATCGCCCCGAGGTTGCAGACGGCGACAATCTTGTTGACGACCGCCAGCGCGGAAACGAACTTCAGGTTCTTATTGGCGGGATCCACCTGGCTGAAGTAACACTCCACCATCAGCAGCGCCATGTAGATGCTGTACAGGAAACCCATCCACCAGATGCCCGACTGGAGGTTGGGCGAAAATACGATGTAGATGAGGTTGAAAGGATTGCCCAACTCGATGCCGATCAGACCGAAGCCGGCCAGCAGCAGCGACAGGGCCAGGAACAGGCTGGGCTTCTCGATGGCCGCCAGCGCCGGGCGGCCGCTGTAATGCCCGGCCGCGCCGAGCAGGCCGACGCCGGTGGCGGCGGCGGCGAAGAATACATAGCCGGCGATGAGGCTGCCCCAGGGCACGACGGCCGTCGTCCCCAGCGCGTGCTCGCCGTAGACGAGCTTATTGACGGCGCCCGCCAGCCCGGCCAACACCAGCACGCCGGGCAGCGCCATCCAGCGTTCCGCTTTCAGCATCACGTCAGCCACCCCTCTTCACGTAGAAAACGCGTGGTTTTGTCCCTTTTTCGGCCGCCAACTGGTAAACCTGCACCGTCTTCATCTTCTTGCTGATCTCGCTGTTCGGGTCGTCGAGGTCGCCGAACACCCGCACGTCGTTCATGCACGTGCTCACGCACGGCGGCTGTTCGCCCTTCTCGATGAACCCGGCGCAGAAGCGGCACTTCTCGGGAATGCCGCGGTCGTTCACCTGCCGCACGTCGTACGGGCAGGCCACGACGCAGTATTTGCAGCCGATGCACTTGTCGTGGTCGATGAGGACAAGCCCGTCGGCGCGCTTATAGGTAGCCTTGGTGGGGCAGACGGCCGCGCAGGGCGGATTGTCGCAGTGCATGCACTGCACCGGCACGATCTCCTGGCGGACGTCGGGGTACTTGCCGTGCTCGCGGAACTCCAGGCGGTTGAAAAACACCTCCGGGGGCAGCTGCCACTGCATCTGGCAGGCGACCCGGCAGGCGGCGCAGCCGGTGCAGCGCGCCGCATCGATCAGCATTGCATAATGAGCCACCGCGTCAGCCCCCCTTCTTCACCGTGACGACGACTTCCTGGACCATGCAGCCGCCCGACAGCGGCTCCACCCTGGCCGGCGCGAAATCGTTGTAGTTGACCCCCTGCTGGTAGCCCACCTTCTGCCGCGGCGAAAAATTGCCGTAGCCTGAGGGCACCCACACGCAGTCGGGATGCAGCATCTCGGTCACCTTCACGGCCACCTGCCTACTCACCAGCCTGGCCTCGCCTTTGTACCCGACCCTCGCCTCGACCGTCACCGTGTCGCCGTCGCGGATGCCGAGCTCGTCGGCCCGGCTGCGGTTCATCCACATCCGGCTGCCGTCGTAGCTTTTCGATACGGCCATCAGATAGGGGCTGTTGCTCGTCACCGAGTGCGAGTGCCACGGCTGCTTGCCGTGGATGAGACGGAACTCGTTCTCCGCCTTGGGGCTGACCAGCGGCGGCGTCCACACCGGCACCCCCATCCGCCCGTGGAGCTTGAAAGCCCCCACGGTGAACTCCACCCTGCCGGTCGTCGTGCCGAGCGCCGGCTTGCCGTCTTTCACCGGGAACTCCGGCTTGACGGCCTCGGGCACCTCCAGGCAGCCGTTCTCTTTCATCGTGTCCAAAGTCGCCCCCAGCGGCCTCAGCATCGTCGCCGCCTCCTCCTCGACGGTGAAGGGGTAAAGGTCGTCGATCTTCATCGCCTGAGCGATGCCCTTGAGAATATCGAGCAGGTGCTTGGTGTTGTGGAGCGGCTTGAGGGCCGGGAAGCGCATCACCGCCTGCGGGTAATCGTGGGCGATGTTGCCGCCGTTCGACTTGGGCGCGTCCATGCGCTCGAGGTAGTAATGCTCCGGCAGGATATAATGGGCGGTATAGACCGACGTTTCGTTCCAGTCCACCGGAATGGACACCACCAGGTCGGCCTTGACCATCTTCTTCTGATACTCGGGGTCGGGCGCCGTCCGCAGCGGGTTGAAATGGTAGACGAACAGCGCCTTGAGCTTGCCGGCGGCGATCAGGTCGGGCATATGCTGGGCGATGCCGCGGCTGGTCTCCACCGTCGGGTACTCGCTCCCCACCCCCGCGCCGTCGGCCCGCGGCCCCTTCTCCGGCTGCAGGCGCTTGGGCAGCGTCAGCTTGCCGAACTTGGGGCTGGCCGCGGGCATCAGGCCGCCGTGTTTGTAGAAATTGCCCAGCAGGGCGTTAACGATCACGTTGGCCTGGGCGATCCTGGTGCTCGACGCGTAGTGGTTGTGCAGCCCGTGGTAGCCCGGCTCCAGAAAGGCCGCCGGGGCGTTCTTCGCCAACTCGCGGGCGATGGCGCGGATCTTGGCCGCCGGAATGTCGCAGATCTCGGCCGCCTTCTCGGCGGTGAAATGGCGGTTGGCGTTCCAGAACTCCTCGAAACCGAAAACGTACTCCCTGACGAACTTCTCGTCGTAGAGCCTCTCGCTGACCAGCGTGTGGGCGAGGCCGAGGAAAAAGGCCAGGTCGGTACCGGGCCGGATGGGCAGCCACTCGTCGGCCACCTTCGCCAGCTCGCACAGCCTGGGGTCGACGACCACGATCTTCGCCCCCCGTTCCTTGGCCCGCATGATCTTGCGCATCGCCCCCGGCATGATGCCGCCGGCGTAATTGCGCCCGCAGAACAGCATGTACTTCGCCCGGCTCAAGTCCGACGTCAGCTGGTTGCCGACCATCTTGTCCCAGGCGTTGGTCTTGGAGGTGAAGCAGGTCGAATAGTGGGTTATGTAGTTGGCCGAGCCGATCTCGTCCAGCAGCATCTGGGCGTAAGTTTCCTTGCCGCCGTGGGTCAGCCAGACGACGGTGCTGGCGGTATCCTTGTCGATGATCTTGGTCAGTTGCTCGGCGATCTCCTTGAACGCCTGCTCCCAGGTAATCGGCGCGAACTGGTTGTCGCCCGTCCGCTTCATCGGCTGGGTCACCCGGTCGGGATTGTAGACGTCGGCGGCCACGCCGTACGCGCGGGCGCACAGCTTGCCCTCGTTCTTCATCGCCCGGGGGACGCCCTCCAGCTTCCACAGCCGGCCGTTCTTGACGTACACCCACAGCGCGCAGTTCGTCGAACAGCCGTTGCAGGTAGAAGGTATCTTGGTAACCGGCTGCTCGGCCGCTCCGCGCACGAACGACGGGAAATCGAAGACCGCCGGCGCGGCGCACGCCGCCCCGGCGAGGGCGCTTGCTTTTAGAAAAGTCCTTCTACTGATATTGGGCATTTTTTCACCCTCCGTTATATCCTTGGGGTGCCAAATCTTTATGCAGCCAAACTGGCTACGAAACTTCTACCCTCACGTCGCGGCCGTAGACGGGCCGGGTTTCAGGGGGGCGTTCAGCTTCGCCGTCGGGTGCTCGCCGACGTTGCAGGCGATGCTCTTGGCGCCGATCACTTTCTCGTCGGCCGTCCACACGCTCATGCCGTCCTTGAGGACGGTGGCGTGATAGCCGAGCTGATTGAGGAGCCGCGCCGCCTGGCTGGCCGCGTGGCCGTCGTAGTCCACCAGCACGATCGTCTTGTCGGCCGGCAGCTTGCGGAGGTTATCCGTCGCCGCCAGGCTCCGGAAGGGGATGTTCACCGCGCCTTCGATGTGGCCGGCCCCGTAGTGCTCGCTCTGGCGGAGGTCGGCCACGAAATAGTCGCCCCGCTTGGCGAGGAAATCCTTCGGCTGGATGACCGGCGCCGTCTCGGTCGCCTCGCGGGACCTCGCGGCGAGCAGCTCGGCCAGCGACGCGGCCTTGGTGTCGAGCTTGGGCAACTCGTGGTCGGCGGCCGCGGTTACGGCGGTCGTCACCGGGTAGTTCAGGGCCTCGCAGGCCAGCGGCGAACCGCCGACGACCTCCTTGTCCTTCGACCAGCCGGCCATGCCGTTCTTCATCGCGGTGGCGTCAAAGCCGAGCATGCTCCAGAAAGCGGCCACCTGGCTGGCGCTATGGCCCGAATAATCGATGACGATAATCTTCTTGTCCTTGGGGAGATACGCCGTCTTCTGCTCCCGCCAGGCGTCCGCGTAAGCGATATGTACCGCGCCGGGGATATGGGCGGCGGCGTAATGCTCGTCGTTGCGGATATCGACAAGGTAATAGCCCTGGTCGGCGGCCGCCACCGCCTTGGCCAGCACCTCCTGCGGCTCGACGTACGGCGTCCGGTTCTGTTTCAGATACTTATCCGTCTCCACCTGCAGCACGGCGAAGGGATCGCCGACGGTGGCCGCGGCCTGCTGCACCGTCCCGGCCGCCTTGGGAGCGCCGCCGCAGCCTGCGAACACGGCGGCGACGGCAACGGCGACAAACAGCGTCAATATCGCCTTCAGCTGGTTCATAAAGAACCTCCTCATCGTGACATATCCGTCAATTTACCCATCGCCCCCGGTCGGGGGACCTCCCCCGGGGGAGGGGTATTAATTAGTTAAATTATACACTAACTGCGAATTTTCCGCCAGCGGTTTTTTTCTGTTTTCGCCCGCCCAAAATTTGCCCGGAGTCGGGGGGAACGCGCCGCGGCCGGGGGGCGAACCCAAATGCCGGCTAACAGGCGGCCCAGTTCTCAACATAACAAAAAACCAGGCTTTACGCCTGGTTTTTATTCTCGCTGTCAATACCGCCGCCGCTTGCTCGAACTCTGGATATTCAGCTCCTCGCGGTATTTGGCGACCGTGCGGCGCGACACCGCCACGCCCCGGCCGATGAGGATCTCGGTAATAGCCTGGTCGCTGAGCGGCTGGGCGGGGTCCTCGGCGGCGACCAATTCCTTGATCTGCCGCTTGACCGTCGCGGCCGAGAGCGTCTCGCCGTCCGCCCCCTGCAGCCCGGCCGAGAAAAAGGCCCGCAGGCTGAACAGCCCATGGGGGGTGTCGGCGTACTTGTTGGCGATCGCCCGGCTGACGGTCGACTCGTGGATGCCCACCTTGTCGGCCACCTTCTTCATCGTCAGCGGCCGCAGGTACTTGGGGCCGTGATCGAAGAAATCGCGCTGCAGTTCGATGATCGTCTCCACGACGTTGTAGAGGGTGCGGCGGCGCTGCTCGATGCTCCTGATGAGCCACACGGCGGCGTTGATCCGCCCTTCCACGAACTTCCTGGCCTCGCTGTCGGCGTCGCGCACCACGCGGCGGTAGTAAGGGTTGATCGTCAGATGGGGGATGTTGTGGTCGTTGATAATGATGATATAATTGCCCGCCACCCGTTCGATGGTGACGTCGGGGATGATATAGCACGGCTGGTCGCCGGCGTCGAACGCCCGTCCCGGTTTGGGATCGAGGGTACGGATGTAATCGACCGCCCGCTGCACGTCGTGGGGGGTGCAGCCCAGCTTGTCGGCGATATTCTTGAAATGCCCGGCCGCCACCTCGTCGAGGTACTTGTCGATGATCGCCAGCGCAAGCGGCTCGTCGACTCCCCGTTGCTCGGCCTGGATGAGCAGGCATTCCCGCAGGTCCCTGGCGCCCACCCCCGGGGGATCGAAGGTCTGGATGACCTTGAGGACGGTGACCGCCGTTTCCTCGTCGACACCCAGGTTCTCCGCCGCCTCCGCCACCGTGCCGCACAGGTAGCCGTTCTCGTCGATGCAGCCGATGAGGTACTGGCCCACGGCGCGGGCCTTCTCGTCCAGCAGGGTGAGATGGAGCTGGAATTCGAGGTGCTCGTGCAAAGTCGACGCCGCCGACACGAAGGTCGTGAACGACGGCTTTTCCTCGCACGGCGGAGCGTACCCGGTGTCGGTGCCGTCGTCGAAATACTCGGCCCAGTCGAAATACTCGCGGATCCGGTCGTTCGTCTCCTCCTCGACGGGTTCGGCGGTCGCCTTCTCCTCCGCTTCGAGAACGGGGTTCTCCAGCAACTCCTGCTCGACCATCTCGGAAAGTTCCAGCGAGGAAAGCTGCAGGATGGCGATGGCCTGGCGCAGTTGGGGGGTCATGACGAGCTTCTGGGTCAGTTCGAGTTTGAGACTGTAATCCATGCGCATCTTCAGCTCTCCTCCTCCCGCTACATATTATGACGGACGTGCTCTGGATATGTTAACAAATCCGCGGCAGTTGGTCGCCGACCAGCATATCGAGCAGGCGGACGCCGCCGATGCCCGTCCTGAGGCCGACCTGGCCGGCGGGGGCGGCGGTCACCCGGCCGATGACGCGGGCCTCGCGCCCGTAAGGGTGGGCGCGCATTACGGCAATAACCTCTTCGTTATAAGCAGATTCGACAAAAATTATGACTTTCCCTTCATTGGCGAGGTATAAAGGGTCGAATCCCAGGATATCGCAAACCGCCTGCACCTCGGGACGCACGGGAATGGCGGCCTCATCCACCATGATCCCCACCTTTGCCTGGGCGGCGATTTCGTTCAGCGTCGTCGCCAGCCCGCCGCGGGTCGGGTCGCGCAGCACCGCCACCGAGGGAACGGCGGCGAGCACCGCCTTGATCATTCCGGCCAGAGGCGCGCAGTCGCTGACCACCGTCGCCGGCAGGCTCAGGCCGTGACGGCCGGCCATGACGGCCACCGCGTGGTCGCCCACCGGGCCGTTCAGGATGATGTCCTGCCCCGGCCGCGCGTTTAGGGGCGAAATATCCGTGCCGGCGATGACGGCGCCGATACCGGCCGTATTTATATATATGCCGTCGACCGCCCCTTTCTCCACCACCTTGGTGTCGCCGGTAACGATCGAAACCCCGGCCTCCGCGGCCGCCGCCCGCATCGAGGCGACGATCTTCCTCAGGTCGGCGACCGGGAAGCCCTCCTCGATGATAAAGCCGGCGCTGAGGTAAAGAGGCGCCGCGCCGCTGACCGCCAGATCGTTGACCGTGCCGCACACCGCCAGCTTGCCGATGTCGCCACCGGCGAAGAACAGCGGCTTGACCACATAAGAGTCGGTGGTGAACGCCAGCTTGGCGCCCGCCGCCTCCACCCTCGCCCCGTCGTGCATCAGGTCGAGGGCCGGGTTGGCGAACGCGGGCTGCATCACCCGCGCCACCAGGTCGTGGCTGAGCTTGCCGCCGCTGCCGTGGGCGAGAAGAATGCGTTCGTCCTTCATACCTGCCACCTTCCCGCGCCGTATTTGTACCAGGCCGCGCACGTGCCTTCCACCGACACCATGCACGATCCCACCGGCTTCTCCGGCGTGCAGGCCGCCCCGAACAGCGGGCAGTCGGCCGGCCGGGCCACGCCGCGCAGCACCTCGCCGCAGCGACAGCCGGGATGGTCCCTGGTCTCCTCGACCGCCACCGGCAGGGAAGCGAGGGCGTCGAAGCGGCGGTAGGCGGCCCGCACGCCAAGGCCCGAGGCCGGGATGACGCCGATGCCCCGCCAGGCGGCGTCGGCTTCGCCGTAAACCTTGTCCAACACCGCGAGGGCGGCGGGGTTGCCCGCCGGCGGCACCACGCGGCGGTACTCGTTGTCGAGCGCCGCCTCGCCGGCCGCGATCCGCTTCACCAGCAAATACACCGCGCCGAGGATATCGAGCGGCTCGAAACCGGTGATGACCGCCGGCACGCCGTACTCCCGCGCCAAAAAGCGGTACGGCTCCTCGCCGATGATCGCGCTCACGTGCCCCGGCAGCAGCAGCCCGTCCACCTGGACCTCGCCGGCCGTCAGCAAGGCGCGGAGCGCCGGCGGCACCAGCTTGTGGGCCGAAAGCACGTAGAAATTCGCCAGGCCGGCCTGCTCGGCGGCCAGTACCGTCGCGGCGGCCGTCGGGGCGGTCGTCTCGAAGCCCACCGCCAGGAAGATCACCTTTTTCGCCGGGTTGGCGGCGGCGATCGCCAGGCTGTCGAGCGGCGAATAGACGATGCGGATATCCGCCCCCGTCGCCTGCTCGGCCGCCAGGCTCGACGAAGACCCCGGCACCCGCAGCATGTCGCCGAAGGTGGTGATGATGACATCGGCCTGGCGGCTATAAGCCACCGCCGTGTCGAGATATTCGTTGGGGGTGACGCACACCGGGCAGCCCGGCCCGCTGACAAGCTCCACCGCGGGCGGCAGCAGTTGGCGGATGCCGGCCTTGAAAATCGCCACCGTATGGGTGCCGCACACCTCCATCAGCCTCACCGGTCGGGTTGCCAGCCGGGCGATCTCGCCGCGGAAAAAGGCGGCCAGGCGCTGCTCTTCCTCCCTGCTTCTACTCTTCATGGGCGGCCATCTCCTCGAAAAGCTCCAGCGTCCGTTTCGCTTCCTCCTCGTCCACCGTCTGGATGGCGAACCCGGCGTGGACGAGGACGTATTCGCCCACCTTGGCGTCGGGCAGCAGCATCAGGCTCACCTGGCGGGTGACGCCGCTGACCTCCACGGTAGCCATCAGATCCTTCCTGTCGACAATTTTGGCCGGCACGGCAAGACACATAATCATCTGCTCCTTTCGATGGCCACCGCGGCCTGCCCCAGCGCCAGGCCGCCGTCGTTGGCGGGGACGCGGCGGTGCAGCAGCACGGTGAAATCTTTCGCCAGCAGGCCGACGACCTGCCCCAGCAGGGTAACGTTCTGGAACACGCCGCCGCTCAACGCCACCTTGCGCACGCCGCTGGCGGCGGCCAGGCGGCGGACCACGGACGCAACGGCGTCGGCCAGCGTCGCGTGGAAATCGGCCGCCAGTTCGGCGACGGGCGTCCCCCGCCCGAGAGCGGCCGCCAGCGCGGCGAACGCCGGCCGGAAGTCGACCGCGGCCGGCTCGCCGGCGGTCACGTCGTACGGCAGCACCCGGCCGCGCAGGCCGGCGGCGGCCAGCTCCAGCTCCACCGCCGCCTGCCCCTCGTAGTTTATCGCCCCGCGGACACCCAGGAGGGCGGCGGCCGCGTCGAAAAGGCGTCCCGCCCCCGACGAGAGCGGGGCGTTGAGTCCCTTGGCGGCCGCGTCGAGCAGCAGCTCCCAGCCGGCCGGCAATTGACGGGCGAAGGGGATATCCTTATTGATGAAATCGGCGCCGTACAGGTCGTACAGCACCCAGGCCGCCAGCCGCCACGGCTCGCGGATCGCCTTGGCGCCGCCCGGCAGGGGCAGGTAGGCCAGATGGGCGAGGCGGGTGTAGCCCTTGAGATCGGCGAGCAGGAACTCGCCGCCCCACAGCCGTCCGTCGTCGCCGTAGCCCGTGCCGTCGAAGGCGACGCCGATTACCGGGCCGCTTTCGCCGTGCTCGGCCAGCACCGCCGCGATATGGGCGTGGTGGTGCTGCACCCCCACGCGGGGCAGGCCGCACTCCATCGCATACTTGGTCGCCAAGCACTCTGGGTGGAGGTCGTGGGCCGCCACCTCGGGAGCGACGGCGAACAGCCGCCGGTAATGGTCGATGGCGTCCGTATAAGCGTTATAGGTGGCCATATTCTCGAGGTCGCCCACATGGGCGCTCATAAAAGCCAGGTCGCCCCTCGTCAGGCAGAAGGCGTTCTTCAGCTCGCCGCCGCACGCCAGCACCGCCGGCCCGGGGGCCTTCAGCCTGACGGGCGCGGGCGCGAACCCGCGGCTGCGGCGGAGGATATACGGCCGGCCGGCGAAGACGCGGGCCACCGAATCGTCGGCCCGGCAGCGGATCGGCCGGTTGTGGATGAGGAAGAAATCGGCGATGCCGGCCAGCCTGGCAAGGGCGTCGTCGTCCTCGAAGGCGATCGGCTCGTCGCTGGTGTTGCCGCTCGTCATCACCCATACGTCGTCCGGCGCCAGCAGCAGCCAGTGGACGGGGGCGTACGGCAGCATCATCCCCACGTACGGGTTGCCGGGGGCCACCGCCGCCGCCAGGTCGTAGTCCGGCCCTTTGGCGAGCAGCACGATCGGCCGGGCGGTCCCGGCCAGCAGCTCTTCCTCGGCCGCGTCCGCCAGGCAGCGCGCCCGGATGGCCTCCAGGCTGCCGGCCATGACGGCGAACGGCTTGTCCTCGCGGACCTTGCGGGCCCTGAGGGCAGCCACCGCCTCGGCATCCAAGGCATTACAGATCAGGTGGTAGCCGCCGATGCCCTTGACCGCCGCCACCCTGCCGGCCGCCACCAGCCGGCGGGCCTCCGCGAGCGGGTCGCCCGGCAGCGGGCGGCCGTTCTTGTCCAGCAGGCGGTACGCCGGCCCGCACACCGGGCAGGCGTTGGGCTGGGCGTGGAACCGCCGGTCGGCCGGGTCCTCGTACTCGGCGCGGCAGGCGGGGCACATTTCGAAGGACGACATCGTCGTGCGCACCCGGTCGTAGGGCACGTCCTCGATGATGGTGTAGCGCGGTCCGCAGTTGGTGCAGTTGGTGAACGGGTAGCGGTACCGCCGGTCGGCCGGGTCGGCGATCTCCGCCTGGCAGTCCGGGCAGGTGGCGACGTCGGGGGAGATCAGCGCCAACCGCGCCTCGGCCGGGCCGCTCGCCAGGATGGCGAACCCCTTGACGTCCGCCGGCGGCCGCGCCTCGGCCATGAGCGCGTCGATGACCGCCAGCGGCGGCGCCTCGGCCCGGAGGGCGGCGAGGAACGCGGCGACGGCGGGCGGCTCGCCCTCGGCTTCGATGACGACCCCGCGGCCGTCGTTGGCCACCCAGCCGCCGATGTTATAGCGGCGAGCGAGGTTATGAACAAAGGGGCGGAATCCCACCCCTTGCACGATTCCCGTGATTATAATCCGTAGGCGTTCCATAACAACTCCTAATTACGTTCATAATCCGAGATTACCATGTATTCAGATTTTTCGCAACCCGGGAAAAGCCGGCGCGGCGGTGTTATGCTCCCTTATCCACGGCCAGGCTGGCCTGAATCATAATCGCGCACTCCAGCCTCTTCTTCTGCAGCTCGCAGCCCAGGGCGTACGGCTCGGCGATGTCGCCGCCGAACAGCTGGGCGTTGGCGTGGCAGCCGCCGCTGCAGTAGAAGCGGGCCCAGCATTCGCGGCAGGCCGGCTTGGCCAGCGCGTGGGTCTGGCGGAACTGCCGGACCAGATCGGGCTTCTTTATACCGTCAGCGAGATTGCCGATAAGATACTCGTCGCGGCCGACGAACTGATGGCAGGGGTAGAGGTCGCCGTCCGGGGTGACGGCGAAGTACTCGTGCCCGGCGCCGCAGCCGGCGAGGCGCTTGGCCACGCACGGCCCGTTGTCGAGGTTGAGGTTGAAGTGGAAAAACTCGAACGGGCGGCCGGCCCGGCGGCGGGCCAGGTACTCGGCGGCCAGCGCCTCGTACTGGGCGAACAGCGCCGGCAGGTGCTCCTCCCGCAGGGCATAGTCGGCGTCCTTGCCGATCACCGGCTCGACCGACAGCTCGGTGAAGCCGAGGTCGGCCATCGCCAGCACGTCGGCGGCGAAGTCGAGGTTGTGAGCGGTATACGTGCCGCGCAGATAATAATTCTTCCCCCCGCGCGAATCGACCGCCAGCTTCGCCCCGGCCAGCGCCTCCTGCCAGCTTCCCCGGCCGTCGGCGTACGGCCGCATGGCGTCGTGCACCTCGCGCCGGCCGTCGAGGCTGAGCACCAGGCTGATGTTCTCGGCGTTCAGGAACGCCAGCGTCGCCTCGTCCAGCAGCACGGCGTTGGTCGTCAGCGTCAGCTTGAAAACCTTGCCGGTCTCGGCCTCCCGCCGCCGCACGTGCGCCACCGCGTGGCGGACCGTCTCCATATTCAGCAGCGGCTCGCCGCCGAAGAAATCGATCTCGCAGTGCTTTCGCCGGCCGCTGCCGGCGATGATGAAATCCACCGCCCGCTCGGCCACCTCCTTCGGCATCAGGCTCCGGTCGTGGCCGAAATCGCCGGTGCCGGCGAAGCAGTAGCCGCAGCGCAGGTTGCAGTCGTGGGCCACGTGAAGGCACAGTGACTTGACCAACGGCGCGTCGCCGATGACGGCCGGCACCTCCACCGCCGGCGAAAACAGCAGCCCCGCGTCCGTCAGGGCGTGCAACTCTCCCAGCGCCTCGGCCACCGCCGCCGCGCCGTATTCGCCTGCCAGCGCCGCCAGCACCGCCGCGTCGTTGCCGCCGTCGAACACCTCCAGCGCGTCGTAAGTCAACTTATCCACGACATGCACCGCCCCGCTGTTCACATCGAGCACGATGTACATACCGTGCAGGTGAAATTTATGAATATCCATTATTCCCTCCAAACTACCCTCAAGTAAAACGCCCCCGCGTTTGCGAGGGCAGCCTCTAAGACTATTTCTGGCAGACCTGGTTGCCTACGGTGCACGAAGTCTTGCAGGCCGACTGGCACGAAGCCTGGCACTCGCCGCAGCCGCCCGTCTTGACCGTACTCTGCAGCGAACCTTTATTCACGGTGACGATATGCTTAGCCATCGAAAATTCCCTCCTTGCCGATATGTATGCTGTCGCTTAGACTATGATACCACACTTTGGCAAGCCGGACAACAGGGAAGGCGGCATTAAACAATTTGAAACGGGCTGTGCGATGCCGCAGTAAAAGCTTCAGATGCAAGGCGCTCTGAGGAGCAACGCCGCAGATGAACTTTTAATGCGGCATCCCCTATTTCTCAGGAATAATTACCAGCTTAACAGGCAGATTCGACGCCCCCGGCGGGCTGAACGTCAGCCACAGCGACTCGCCGCCGTCGAACGTGCCCACATGGGCGAAGTCGGTCAGCTTGTTGTGGCCGAAGGCCGTGCTGCCGGTCGGCGTCGGCACCGGCGGCGCCACCACGTACTTGTACTTGATCCCCAGTGCGCCGGCGTAGTCGCCGCCCCGCGGATTCAGGTAATACGAAGTCTTCCCCTGGCCGTCGGCCGGCAGGAACAGCTTGTACACCACACCGTAATTGCCGTAGTTGAGCACCTTCTCCCCGGTCGTCGCGTCGATCCCCGTCACGTACTGATCGAGGGCGTTGTCGGCCAGCGTCAGCGCCACCGGACCGTCGGTCTGCGGGTTATACACCCTCACCGGCACCAGCATCCGGTCTTTGCCCTCGAACGTGCCGCGCAGCTTCTGCTCGTCGGGCGGCAGCACCTTCGCCTCGCGGGCGAACTTCTTTATATCCGCGTCCAGCGGCAGCAGCATCACCTTCACCGTCACCGGCCTATCGACGATAAAGTCGAAGATGCCGTTGACCAGCATATCGGGCTTGACCGTCGCGTCCTGCAGCGTCGTCGAAAGCGTCGCCGCCCCGCCGGCCGGCACGTCCGCCAGGTAAATCTCGCCGCCGGCCAGGTAGGCTTCCTGAGCCGCCTTGCCCACCGCCATCCAGTCGTAGCCGGGGCCGCCGACGCCGTGCTGGTGCACGGTCACCGTCGCCGCCGCCGGACCGACGTTTTCCAGCAGCACCACCAGCCGCTTGGGGACGGCCGTCGCGTTCACGTGATGGAAGAACAGGCGCACGTTGCCCGCCACCTTGTCCTGGTACAGGATGCCGTCGGCCGTAACCATCTCGGGGCTGTCGGACAGCAGCAGCTTGCCGCCGTACGAACTCGAAGTCACCTGCCACTCCGGCAGCTTCAGGACATCGAGGTTCGCCGGTCCGGCGGCCGCGACGGCGCCCCCGAGGGCGAACCCCAGCGCGGCCGCCAGCGCGGCTGCCTTGAATCGCTTGCTTATGTATTTCATATGTACCTCCCTCTGGCGGAATCATTATCATTATAACAATGTCTCTATGTTATGTAAATAAAGCCGCCACAGGAAAAAATCCCCGCCGCCCCAGGCAATGCCAAAAGGGCAGCCCGTCCGGACCGCCCTCTCATAACCCCAGTTTCTCGTATACGTTCGCCCGCAGCAGCCGCAGCCGGAATTCCAGCATCGCCCAGCGGCTGCGCGGGATGTTTATCCTTTTCAGGGCGTACAGGTCGTCGCCGGGGTTGTTAAGCCCCAGCCTGGTGCTCACCGCCGCCCGGTACCCGGCCGTCTTCACCGCCGCGATTGTGTCGGCGTCGTAGCGGCCGAACGGGTAGGCGAGGAACCGGACCGGCGCATCGAGCCGCCATTCCAGCCCCTCCTTGGACATCATCAGGTCCCGCACCCGCTCTCCCGCCGGCAGGTCCGGCAGCGCCCGATGGTGCAGGGTATGGGAGCCGATCTCGGTGCCCGCCGCCCGCAGCGCCTTCACCTCGTCCCAGGTCAGATACGGCCGCTCGTCGAGGAAATCCGTTACGACGAACACCGTCGCCCTCATGCCGTATTTGGCCATGATCGGCAGCGCCGTGTAATAATTGTCGGCGTAGCCGTCGTCGAAGGTTATGACAACCGGCCGCGGCGGCAGCGGTTTTCCCGCCGTCATGTGGTTCACGAGGTCGGCCATGGTGACCGCTGTGTAGCCCTTGTCCGCCAGATAGGCCATCTGCCGCTCGAAATCGCCCGGCGCCACGCTGTACGCTTCCTCGGTGTCACCCACCTTGTGGTAGGACAGGATGGGCACCCCGGCGGCGGGCCAGGCCGCCCACACGGCGGCCAGGATGATAATCGCGGCGCCGACCGCGGCGCCTCTCGCCAGTAGCTTCATCTATTCCTTCCCTTCCAGGTCGCGGGCGATCTGCTCTAGCTTGCGCAAGCGGTGATTCATGCCCGACTTGCCCACCTGCCCGTCCGCCAGATCCACCAGTTCCTGCAGCGTAGCCTCCTGGTGGGCGAGGCGCAGCTCGGCCGCCTCCCGCAGGCTGGGCGGCAGCTTGTCGAAGCCCAGGCGCGCGGCGATCAGCTTGATGCTCTCCACCTGCCGCACCGCGGCGTTCACCGTCTTTTGCAGGTTGGCCGTCTCGCAGTTCACCAGCCGGTTCACCTGATTGCGCATATCCTTGACCACCCGCACGTTCTCGAACGCGAACAGGGCGTTGTGGGCGCCGATAATGCGCAGCAGGGAGGTTATCGCGTCGCCGTCCTTGAGATAGACGACGAAATCCTGCTTGCGGTCGGTCATGCGGGCCGGCAGGCCGAACGACTTCAACAGCCGCACCAGCGTCTTGGCGAAATCGTGGTTGCCGGTCACCAGCTCGAGGTGATACTCCCCCTCCGGCCTGCTCACCGACCCGCCGCCGAGGAAAGCGCCCCTGAGGTATGCCCGGCGGCAACAGGCCTTGCGCAGCAGGCCCATGTCCCGGCCGGCGTTGATGACCTCGCCGCGCATGATGCCGAGCTCGGCCAGCAGCTTGGCCACCACCGGCGAAGGCGCCACCCTCACATGATACGAATTGGCCTTCTTCAGCCGGCGGGCGCGGGTAACCACCACCTCGGTCGCGAGGCCGAAACCGCGCTTGATGAGCGTCAGCGCCTTGCGGGCCACCGCCGCGTTCTCGGTCGTGAAATTGACGCCGACGGTATTGTGGCCGCTGATAAGCATCGTGCCGCCCATCCGCATGAGGGCGGCAAGTTCGGCGACATGGCAGCAGTCCTGCTCGTCCGTCACCCGGGCCAGCTCGTTTTTCACATCCGCGGAAAAGGACACCCAAGCTCACTCCATAAAAAACAGCTACTTATTAACGCCGGTCGTCGCCGTTTTTAAGTTCCTTGATATTATCGGCGATCAGGTAATAATCCAGCAGCTTCATCCGCTCCGAACTCGCCTTGAGCCGGAACACCATCTCCATGATCGTCTGCGACAGCTTCACGGGATCGTGGCGCACCAGCACCGTCTCGCTGATGAGGTTGGCCTTCACCACCTTGACGCCGAGCGCCTCCAAAGCCTCCGCGTCCACCGTCACCGGGTACGCGGCCTGGCGGGCGTAAACCGCCCGCAGGTGGGTGGCTACCTCTTGGTCGTTCACGACGACATAATCTATCAGCCCGGGTCCGACATGGTCGATGATCGCCTGGACGTGGCGGGACGCCGTGTAGCCGTCCGTCTCCCCCGGCTGGGTCATGACGTTGCAGATATAAATCTTCACCGCCTGGGTGCGGCGCAGCGCGTCGGCGATACCGCCGACCAGCAGGTTGGGAATGACGCTGGTATAAAGGCTGCCCGGTCCCAGGATGCAGGCGTCGGCGTTCTCGATCGCCTCGATGGCGCTCGCCACCGGCGGGGCGTCCTCCGGCCTGATGAACACGCGACGGATGGCCTTGCCCGCGAGCGGGATGCGCGACTCGCCCTCCACCACGCTGCCGTCGGCCATCTCCGCCGCCAGGCGGATGGTCTGGGTCGACGACGGCAGCACCTGGCCCCTCACCGCCAGAACCTTGCTCGACTCCTTCAGCGCCAGCTCGACATCGCCCAGCACCTCGGTCATCGCGGCGATGAACAGATTGCCGAAACTGTGCCCCGCCAGGTCGCCCGCGCCGCCGAACCGGTGCTGGAACAGCTTCTCCATCAGCGGCTCGGTATCGGCCAGCGCCACCAGGCAACTCCTCAGGTCGCCCGGCGGGATGATGCCGAGGTCGTTGCGGATGCGCCCCGAAGAGCCGCCGTCATCGGCCACCGTCACGATCGCCGTGATGTTGCTCGTCACGCTCTTGATGCCCCTCAGGAGCACCGACAGGCCGGTGCCGCCGCCCAGGACCGCCACCGCCGGTCCCCGGTTGAGCTTGCGTTTCTGGAAAATAATCTCCACAAGCTTGTCGGACCCGTCCGGCAGCAGCACGCTGACGACCGAGCGGATGATCTGGCGGGTGGAAAAAGTCATCACCGCCAGGCCGAGGACGAAAATGGCCGTGCCGGCCACCGTCGTCGCGGCGTAATAATACTTGCCCGTGGCGCGGTAAAACATCTTGAAGATGTTCTCCTCGACCACGCCGATGTATTTATAGTTGAAGACAATAGCCAACCCGAGGCTGGCGGCGATGACGCCCACCGAAAAAAGCAGCAGCCATCTCTTAAGCTTCATGCCGGGGTACAGCCACTTCAGATAGTTCATGCTTTTTGCTCCTGGGAACCGGCGATAAGCGTCGTATCGCGGCGCGCCCGCGAGGGGCAGGCCGCAGTTCTAAGCGCTGAAGCGCTAAGAACCGCGCACTTGCCTTCACCGCCGGCATCCTCGGCGTACGTCCGTGTACGCCTCCGGTGCCGCCGGCTCGGCGCCTTGCGCTACTCGCTTCTAGCCGGTTCGCACACTCCCGGAATACGTTTTAGGCTAGCGGCTGTTCAGAAGCGAGGCGACGCTTATCAACAGCCGCAGATGTATCAGAGCTAGACCTCTAATACGTTATGCTTGATATCCCGGTGCTCCACGCCCACCCGGTAGCCCTTCTTCTTCAGCCCCTCGTAAATCTTCTCGGCCACGAACACCGAGCGGTGGAGCCCGCCGGTGCAGCCCACGGCGATTATCAGCTGGCCCTTGCCCTCCTTGACGTAGTTGGGCACCAGGAAATCGATCAGGCTGCCGAGCTTGTCGAGGAACTGGTGGGTAATCGGCCACTTGCCGATATAATCGCTGACGTCGGTCTCCTTGCCGCTCTTGCGCCGCAGCGACTCCACGTAGAACGGGTTGGGCAGGAACCGCACATCGAACACCATGTCGGCGTCCAGCGGGATGCCGTACTTGAAGCCGAACGACACCACCGTGACCGTCATCCGGTCGCTCTCGCGCTCGCCGGCGAACAGGGCGGTGATCTTCTCCTTGAGCTGGGACGTGGCCAGATCGGAAGTATCGATGATATGGGTGGCCCGGCCGCGGATATGCTCCAGGCGCTCGCGCTCGCGGCTGATACCCTCGCTCACCCGGCCGAAGGGGGCCATGGGGTGGCGGCGCCGCGATTCCTTGTAACGGCGGATGAGCGTCTCGTCCGACGCCTCCAGGAAGAGGATCTCGTACATAAAGCCCTGAGTCTCCAGATCCTCGAGCACCTGCACGAGGGTATCGAAAAACTCGCCGCCGCGGATATCCACCACCAGGGCGATCTTACTCACCCGGCCGGCCGACTGCACGCACAGCTCGGCGAACTTGGGGATGAGCATCGGCGGCAGATTATCCACGCAGAAATAGCCCAGATCCTCCATCGCGCGGACGACCTGGGTTTTGCCGGCCCCCGACATGCCGGTTATGATAACAAGGCGAAAGTTCTCCATAATACCCCCTACGACCGTTGATAAAGCCCTATCTGCGCTCTTGCGTCTTCGTTTGCTTGCTAGCGTACGTCCGAGTACGCGGCCGGGCGCTTGCGCCAGCCTCGACGCGCCCCGCACACTGCACGCGTAATAATCGCCTACAGCATAGAACGCTGATAAGGTCAGGGTAATCAGGACGTGCATCTAGGGCTTTCTGAACGGTCTAAGCCCAAAATCATTTCGGTCTTTTATCCCGGCGCTCCTTTAGATAGCGCGTGATTGCCTCCACCGACGTATTGAGCACGTTTTCCGGGTCGATGCCGTTCCTGGCGACGATCGCGGCGGCCGCGCCGAAGTCGCCTACGGAATAGGCGAAATGGCTGTCCGAACCCATGAGAATCTTGCAGCCGTACTCCTTCGCCAGGCAGGCGATGTGGTCGCAGTGGGGCAGGCTGCCCTTGCGGGAGACGGTCAGCGAGCTGTTGTTGATCTCCAGGGCCACGCCCTGCTCCGCCGCCGCCCGGACCACCGCCTCCTCGTCGATGAGGTATTCCGGGTTCCCCGGATGCACGATAACGTCCACCCAGGGGTTCCTGATCGTATTGATCATCATCGCCGTGTTCTCGTCCACCGTGCCGTACGGGGCGCAGAGAGTGTGCAGCCCGGCCAGCACGATCTCCATCTTCGCCAGGCGGCCTTCGTCCAGGTCGAGGGCGCCGTCGCGGTCCATCACGTTCGCCTCGACGCCCTTCAGCACCCTTACGCCGAAAATGCTCTCGGGCATGCAGAACTGGTTGCTGAAATGGTAGGCATGCGGCCCTCCCGGCATCGCCGGCCCGTGGTCGGTGACGGCGATCATCGCCAGTCCCCTGTCGGCGGCGGCGCGGGCGACCTCCAGCACCGTGCTGTAAGCATGCCCGCTGGCGACGGTATGAACGTGCAGGTCGGCTACGAACCGCATCGTATCCCCCCTTATATATATCCAATTATAGGTCATTATTCCCCAAAATGCAAAAGGCAGACCGCTCAGAAGCCCCCGTCTGCGGCGTTGCTCCTCAGCCGCTTGCTAGCGTACGTCCGAGTACGCGTCGCGGCGCGTCTTGCGGTGCGCCTTGCATCCGGGGACTTCTGAGCGGTCAAACCCGCGCCCCTATCGCCGCCAGGCTCTCGGCGGCGATCGCGCCGACCGCGCGCCGGCGGTACACCCCGTCGCCCTCGTACACCGCCGCCTCGGCGACGTCCCCCCGGCGGGCCTCAAGGGCGGCCGCCGCCTCCGGGGCCCGCAGCACGCCCAGGCACCACGCGGCGTACCCGCGGATGCCGGCCGCGGCGTGGTCGAGGGCCGCCAGCAGGAAGGGGACGTACTCGCCCGCCAGGTCGGGGCGGGTGCGGCCCACCGCGGCCACCGACCAGATAAACTCCGGGTAAATGTTCACGTCGTCGTGGAACGGGCAGATCATCGACAGGTAGCCGGCGAACAGATCGGGCCGGGCGGCGATCACCGCGCCGATCGCCCCGGTCGCTCCCCAGGGATTGCCGCCGCTTTCGTCGTTCAGCGTCCACAGCAGGCGACGGATCAGGTCCCGCGTCTTCTCCGGGTTGTCGGCGGCCGTCCTGCCCCCGTAGCGGCCGATGGCGTCGATCGCCAGCCAGTGCGCGTAGTCGTCGGCGTCGTAGAGCAGGCCGAGGAGGACGCGCAGCACGCGCCGGTCGACGAGCGCCAGCCGGACGACCTCCTCCCAGTCCTGTTCGAGGAGCAGCTTTTTCACACCTTCGCGGTTCAAAGTCGATCACCTCGGGGATAAAGGTCATATCGCCTCGACAGGCGATACTCTATACTTCTCCCGCCGCGCCCCGAACCCCTGCAATCATTCCCCCGTCACTTCACCGATCGCCCGGCGGACGATCGCCAGCATCTCGCCGAGCTCCGCCGCCGTGCTCGCCAGCGGCGGCATCAGGACAACCACGTCCCCGAGAGGCCGGATGATGAGGCCGTACCGCCGGGCGCGGCGGCACACCCTGGCGCCCATGGCCGTCTCCGCCGGGTAGGGAGCGCCGCTCGGACGGTCCTGCACCAGTTCGATGCCGATCATCAGCCCGCACTGGCGGACGTCGCCCACATGGGCCAGCCGCCGCAAGGCGGCCAGCTGCTCGCCGGCGGCCGCTATCTTCGCCGGCAGGCCCTCAAGCACCTTTTCCTCGCGGAAAACCCGGAGATTGGCGAGCGCGGCGGCGCAGGCCAGCGGATTGCCGGTGTAGGAGTGGCCGTGGAAAAAAGTCTTCTGCTCGGCGTGGCTGCCCAGGAAAGTGTCGAAAACCTCCGCCGTGGTCAGCGTCGCCGCCAGCGGCAAATAGCCGGCGGTGATGCCCTTGGCCACCGTCATGATGTCGGGGCTCACCCCCTCGTGCTCGCAGGCGAACATCCTGCCGGTGCGGCCGAAGCCGGTGGCCACCTCGTCCGCGATCAGCAGCACGCCGTATCTGGCCGTCAACTCGCGGACACCCTTGAGGTACCCGGGCGGATGGGTAAGCATGCCGGCCGCCCCCTGCACCAGCGGCTCCATCACCACCGCGGCGATCTCGTCGTGGCCCTTGGCGAGGATATCCTCCATCGCCGCCAGGCAAGCCATGCCGCACCGCCCGGGGTTGCCTGATAGGCGGCAGTGCCGGCAGCTGGGGGACGGCGCCTGGATTGTCGGAAACAGCAGCGGCGCGAAGATACGGTGGAAGAGATCGATGCCTCCCACGCTCACCGACCCGATGGTGTCGCCGTGGTAAGCGTTCGCCAGCGTCACGAACTTGCGTTTCGCCGTCACGCCCTTCAGCTGCCAGTACTGGTACGCCATCTTGACGGCGATCTCCACCGCCGTCGACCCGCTGTCGGAATAGAAAACCTTCGCCAGCCCGGCCGGGGCGATGGCCGCCAGCTCAGCCGCCAGCTCAGCCGCCGGCTGGCTTATCAGCCCCAGCATGGTCGTGTGGGCGATCCGGCCCAGCTGGTCGATGATCGCCCGGTCGATCGCCGCCTTGCGGTGGCCGTGCACATTGAGCCACAGCGACGACACGCCGTCGTAATACCTGTTGCCGTCGGCGTCGATCAGCCTGACGCCTTCGCCGGCGACGATGACCAGTTGGGGCTCGGCCAGCCAGTCCCGCATCTGGGTGAAAGGATGCCATATGTAGTCTTTGTCCAGCCGTTCAGCAGCGTTCATGAGCGTTATCCTCCATTGCCTTGATTATCGCGTCGAGATCGAGATGCTTTTCCGCCAACGCCGCCAGGCCCTCCGTCCGGCCCGCCGGCACGCTCACGGCCTCGCTCAACGGAAACCGGCCCAGGATCGGCGCCGCCGCCAGCCTCTCGATATACGCGGCGTTCGACCGCTCCAGCACCCCGGCCCGCGCCTCGTCCCAGCCGTTCAGCACCACGCCGGCCACCGTCAGTCCCCGGCGCCGGGCGTAGTCGACCGTCAGCACGGTATGATTGATCGTCCCCAGGTTGGGCCGCGCCACCACCAGCAGCGGCAGCCCGAGCTCCCCGGCCAGGTCGGCCACCAGATAATCCTCCTGCAGCGGGGCGGCGATGCCGCCCACCCCCTCCACCACCAGCGGCCGGTATCTGGCCGCCAGGCGGCGGTAAGCCGCCGTCACTGCCGCCATATTTATGGTCACGCCGCTTTCCGCGGCCGCCACCGCCGGCGTCAGCGCCGGCGCCAGGCACACCGGATTGACCAGCGGCCGCTCGCTGTCCGGCACGCCGGCGGCCCGCATCAGAAAAACGGCGTCCTCGGCCGCCAGCTCGCCGGCCGCATCCACGACGCCGCCGGAGGCCAGCGGCTTCATCACCCCCACGGCCAAGCCGCGCGCCCTGAGGCCGGCGGCTATCGCCCCGGCCACTACCGTCTTGCCCGCCTCGGTATCGGTGGCGGTAACGAACAACCCGGCCATCGCTACCCCTCCCTCCGCAGGCCGATACGCCCGGCCGCCGCGGCGATCTCCGCCGCCACCCGGGCCAGCTCGCTCCGTTCGTGAGCCGCCGACACCGTCACCCGCAGGCGGCTCGAGCCGTCCGGCACGGTCGGCGGCCGGATGGCGGACACGATAATGCCCCTCCGGCGGAGTTCGGCGGCCAAAGCCACCGTCGTGGCCGCCTCCCCGACCATCACCGGGATGATCGGCGTCTCTCCCGCCCCCACGGCCAGTCCCGCCGCCGCCAGCGCCCGCCGCAGAAAAACGGCGTTGTCCCGCAGCCTGGCCGTCAGCTCCGGCTCGCCCGCCAGCCGCGCGAGGGCCGCGCGGGCCGCCGCCACCGTGGCCGGCGCCAGCGCGGTCGAAAAAATGAAACTGCGGGCCCTGTTGACAAGATACTCGATCAGCAAGGCGCTGCCGGCGATATAGCCGCCTTCGGCCGCCAGCGCCTTGCTGAGGGTGCCCATCTGCACCGCCACCCGGCCGCCGACGCCGAAGAGCGCCGCGGTGCCCCGGCCGCCGGGCCCCATCACCCCGGTCGCGTGGGCGTCGTCCACCATCACCGCCGCCTCGTGCCGTTCGGCCACAGCGACGATCTCGTCCAGCGGCGCGACATCGCCGTCCATGCTGAACACCCCGTCGGTGACGATGAACCGCTGGCCCCGGCAGGGGGCGGCCGCCAGCTTGGCCGCCAGGTCGGCCGGGTCGCCGTGCCGGTAGACGACCGTGCGCGCCTTCGCCAGGCGGCAGCCGTCGACAATGCTCGCGTGGTTCAGCTCATCGCTGAAAATGACGTCGTCCCGGCCCGCCAACGCGCCGATTGTCCCGATGTTGGCCATATAGCCGCTGCCGAACACCAACGCCGCCTCGGTGCCCTTGAAAGCCGCCAGCTCCTCCTCCAGAGCGGTATATAAAACATGACTGCCGGTGGTAAGCCGCGACCCGCCCGCGCCGCCGCCGTAGCGCATGGCCGCGTCGGCCGCCGCCCGGCGCACCGCCGGATGCCGGGTCAGCCCGAGATAATCGTTGGCCGCCAGCATCAAAAACTGCGCATCGTCGCAGCGGACATGGACGGCGTCCACCGCCTCGTAAGTCACCGTCCGGCGGTGCAAACCCGCCTCCTTCAGCATATCCAGCCTGGCCGTCAAAAGCGCGTCCATCCGTCATTCCTCCCAGTTCGCCAGCGTCGCCAGCACCGGCTGGCGCTCCAGATAATCGACCAGCGCGGCGACGTCGCAGCCCGCAGCGGCAAAAAATACCCGGCCACCCACCGGATGCCCGTACTCCTTGAGATGGGCAAACCGGCAATAGCCCCGCCGGGAAGCCACATACCCCGCGGTATACTCCGGGTCGTCTGACCAGCACAGCTCGGCCGCCATCCCGGGGCCGGCCGCCACCTTGGCCGCCAGCACCAGCGCCTCGCGCACATGGTCGTTGGCCAAGCCCCGCCTGCGAAGGGCCGCCAGCAGGGCCGCCCCATCCGCCGCGTCCATCCGCGACACCCTTATGCCCCGTTCGCCGCTTCCGTCGAGCCGGCGCCCGCTGGCGGCGCACAAGATCATCGCGCCCCGCATGCTGTCGGGCAGAGCCGTCAGCGCCCCGATGCCCGCCAACGCCGCCTGCTCGCTCACCCCGGCCCTCACCAGTTCCTCCAGGGCCGCGGTCCTGCCGGCCGTCGCGTCGGCCACCGCCACCGTCCTGACGGCGGGCAGCGGCACCAGCCGCACCGCCTGCGCCGCCACCGCCTCCACCGTGACATTGATGAAATCCGCCCGGCCGCGGCTGTGGCCCAAGGCCCGCTCCACCAGCTCCCCGGCCAACGCCGCCGCTTCGCCCGGGGGCACCAGCCGTTCCGCCCCGGAGATATGGCGCCCCCCGGCGGCATGGTCTCCACCCTGGGCCGCCCGCATCCTAACGCTGTAAAGCATCGTCCACCATCCTCCCCGTAGCCGTTTTCACCTTCCGCAGCAAAACCGTCAGCGGCCACGCCGCCAGGGCGGTGTACGCCATCCCCGGCAAGGCGGCCACGACCAGCGCCGTCGCCGCCTTGCCCACGACCACGGCCAGCGACAGCCTGGCCACGACCGACCCGACCGGGCCGGCCAGCGCCACCACCGGCCACGACGTGCCGCCCAGGGCCAGCACGCCGCCGACCGTCAGCCGGAAAACCATGGCGATGAAAACATTGAGGAAATTCTGCGTCCCGAGCGCCAGGCCGATGATGCTGGCGATAACCCCGGCCGTTATGTATTGGCGGAACCCGAAGACGGCGCAGACCGCCACCGCCAGCGGCGCCGACAGTTGAAACTCCGTCCCCGGCAAAAGCCCCGGCAGCTTGAACGCCCCGGTAAGGAAAATCAGCGCCGCCAACAGGCCGGTCTCGCTCAACCAGCGGATACGCATACCGCCGCCTCCCATTGTTAACCTTGTTGTTGAATAAAGTTTACCATGTTGGCAAATATATCGGTTAACCTTTTATTGCTTTTAGGTTAACCGATATAAATATACACCATATTGTGTCATTTGTAAATGCCATCCCCGCATGCCCTGCCGGCCTTCACTGCGCCGCACGCCCGGGCAGGCGTCGCCCGGCGTCTTTTCGCCGCCGCGGCGCATATACTGTTTCTGAACCCATAAACCCGCGGGGAGGTTTTACGATGTCCTGGCATCCGCTCGTCGCCGAATACCTGCCCACCCTGGCCGTGCTCTGCCGCCAGCTGCGCCGCCAGCCGGGAACGGCCCTCAGGGAAAGGAACGTCGCCCCGCTCGTCGCCGCCACCCTGGCCACCCTCGGCCTCAAAACCGTCTCCGGCATCGAAGGCGGCGTCACCGGCCTCCTGCCCGGTCCCGGCCCGGCCGTGGCCGTCCTGGCCGGCCTCGGGCCTTCGCCCGGCCGCGGAGACGGCGACCAGCCCCCGGGCTGCGAACCCGACGCCGGCCGCGACGATGGCGCCGGCGTCGCTGTCGCCCTCGGCGCCGCGATGGTCCTCGCCGACCTGCCCGCGCTGCCCGGTGCGGTCAAATTCATCTTCCAGCCCGCCGGGGAAGGCAACGCGCGGCGGATGATCGAACAGGGCGTGCTGGGCGACCCGCCGGTAACGGCGGTATTCGGCTTCCGGCCCGCCGGCGCGCTCGGCGCCGGCCAGGTCGGCCTGACCTACGGCCAGGCCGCGGCCGCCACCGACGACATCAGAATAACCGTACTCGGCCACGGATCCCAGCCCGGCCCCGCAGTCGACGCCATCGTCGTCGCCGCCCAGGTGGTGAGCGGCCTGCAGGCCGTCGTCAGCCGCCAGCCCGGCCCCCTGGGGGCCGCAACCATCACCGTCGGCACCATCAAAGGCGGCAGCCACGCCGGCCGCATCGCCGACCGGGTCGAACTCGCCGGCACGGCCGCGTCGCTAACCGAAAGCGCCCGCACCGGGCTGCCGGAAAAAATCGAACGCCTGGTAGCCGGCATCACCGCCGCCCACGGCGCCAGCTACCGGTTCGTCTACAGCCAGGGCTGCCCGCCGCTCGTCAACGACGCCCGCCTCACCGCCCGTCTCGAAGAAAGCGCCGCCAGCGTCGTCGGCCGGGAAAACATCCTGCGCCTGCCGCCCAGCCCGGCCGGCGACGACTTCGCCCACTACACCCGGACCGTGCCCGGCGCCTGCTGCGCGCTCGGCTCGGGGCCCTCCCGCCGCTGGCCGCCCGGCCGCCAGCCCGTCGGCGACGCCTGCGAGGAAGCCATCGCCGCCGGCGTCGGCGTCCTCGTCCGCGCGGTGCTCGACCACCTCGCCTGTCAGGCGTATTGACACTTCGGGCAGTAGCGGGCGGGCACTTCCCGCCCACGAAAAAAGAGGCTGCTGCAGCAGCCTCTTTATCTTGCCTATTTCAGCACATACTTCTCGATCGCCGTCGCCACGCCGTCGGCGTCGTTGGCGTCCGTCACCGCTTGGGCCGCCGCCTTCACCCGTTCGCTGGCGTTGCCCATCGCCACCCCCCAGCCGGCGTACTCGATCATATCCAGGTCGTTGCTCGAATCGCCGATCGCCATCACCTCGGACCGGTCAATTCCCAGCCGACCGGCCAGGAAGGCGAGAGCCGCCCCCTTGTTGGCGGCCGGGTCGGTCATCTCCAGGTAATTGGTCTTCGAAGCCGCCGTGTACACCCTGTCGCCGCCGACGGCGAGGACGGCCGCCTCGATCGCCGGGATATCCGCCGGGTCGCCCATCGCCAGCATCTTGGTCGGCGGCCCCGCCGGCGACCACAGCCCGTCCCCCACCGGCACCGCCGTAACGCCGGCGATCGTCTCGTACAATCGGGCGTTCGCGTCGCGCTCCCGCACATAAAGGACGTCGTCGAGGTACACCTGCACGTACCAGCCGCGCTCCCGGAACAGCGCGAGCAGCTCGCGGGCCGTCGCCATATCGAGCGGCAGATGGCGGAGCGTCTCCCCCGAAAGGCCGCACTTTACCAGCGCCCCGTTATACGTTATCAGCGGCACGTCCAGCCCGAGCTGCCGCGCGTACGGCAGCGCCGAGCGGAACATGCGGCCGGTAGCCACCGTCACCGTCACGCCCTGCGCCACCGCCGCCGCGATCGCGGCGCGGGCCCGGGGCGAAATCGTGCGGCTATGATCGAGAAGCGTGTCGTCGAGATCAACGGCGATCAGTTTGATAGGCATCGCGGTTCCTCCGAGTTTGGATAAATTTTCCATGAATCATTTTTGGCGCTGACTGCATAGTCTAGCTATAGATTCCAGAAGAAAGGAGGTGTAACGGAATGAAAAAACTCGCGGTAATCCTCGCGGTGCTGCTTTGCACCTTCATGACGGCGGGCGTAACGACGGCCAGCCCGCTTACCGACTACTCGGCCGGCAAGGTGGCCCTCGACGTCAACTGGACGCCCAGCCTCGACCTGGAAGCCGAAGGCGAGACCATCGACGGCAAGAACGGCAACTACGACTTCGGCCTCACCGCCGGCCTCGGCAACAACTGGGCCATCCAGTACCGCTACTTCAACCCCGTCAGCAAGGACTACGACGGCTACCACGCCGGCGTCAGGAGCCAGGAAGTCAACATCCTCTACAAGCTCGACAAGAACCTGTCCGCCTTCGCCGGCTGGCACCAGGCCAAGCTGACCACCAACTACCCGGGCCTCTCCCTTGACAACAAGAGCACCTGGCAGGTCGGCCTGATCGGCACCACCGAACTCGGCAAGAAGACCACCCTCTACGGCATCGTCGGCGCCGGCAGCAGCCTCCTCAACGCCGAGGCGGGCTTCGCCTACGCCCTCGCCAAAGACCTCGACGTCAACCTCTTCTACCGCTACAAGCGCATCGATGACCTGAAGGTCAACGACTACGAACTCGACACCACCACCAAGGGGTTCGGCCTCGGCCTCACCTACAAGTTCTAGACAAAAAGGCGCCTCGACCGAGGCGCCTTTTCCTTGCCGATTATTATCTCCTACCGGTCTTGAATTACCCTCGTCACGGTATAGCTGCACAGCGTCATCAGCACAATCCCCGCCAACGGCGCCAGAAAACTCGACACCTGGAACCCCGGCAGCGCCTTGACCACCGCCAGCGGCGCCACGAGGTTGGTGAAAAAGGCGCACGACCCCACCGTCACCGCGTTCAAAGGCATCGCCGCCAGCGTAATGAGCGGCCTGATCGCCGCGTTGGCGATGCCGATGATGGCCGCACCCAGCAGCGTTCCGCCCAGGGTATCGACGAAGATGCCCGGCAGTTCGGCGACGATGGTGCAGATGATGATCGCGTTAATGAAAATTCTCAGCAGAAAGCCCGACACTTACGCGCGCCCTCCCGGTGCGTTTTGCCAATACAGATATTATATCCTCAGGGACAAATATCTGGCAACATTTTTATTCTGCGGCAAAAATTTTGCAGGCCGCAGATGACGGCCCCGAACGGCCTGATTTTCTCGTCAGGAAACGGCTATCGGCAGCTCTGTTCCAGATCCAGCAGCGCCTTCTTCCGGTCCAATCCCCCGCCGAAGCCCACCAGCCTGCCGTCCGCCCCCACCACGCGGTGGCAGGGCACGACGACCGGCGTGCGGTTGATATGCAGCGCCCCGCCCACGGCGCGGGCCGCCCCGGGGTGGCCGATCGCCCTGGCCACCTGGCCGTAGCCCTCGACGACGCCGTAAGGGATGGCCGCCGTATGGCGCAGCACCGCCGCCTGGAAAGGCGTATAGCCGCTCCAGTCCACCGGCGCCGTAAAATCCAGCCGCTCCCCGGCGAAATACCCTTTCAGCTCGCGGTCCAGGCCGTCCGCCCACGCGGGGTACGCCTCCACCGCCCCGGACACGTCGGTCTTCAGCGAAGCCAGCGCCTCCGCCGCCGACGCGCGGGGAAAGGACAGCGCCCACAGGCCGTCCGCCGACCATACCGCGGCGACCCGGCCCCAGCCGGTCTCGAAGATGCTATACTTCCTCATCGCGCCCACCCTCCATAAGCTCCAGACTGTTGGCCGCCTTCCAGCTCTCCTCGCGGATCAGGCCGAGGATCTCCTTTTTGATGCCGAGGAACACGTCCGCCACCTTGATATCGTAGCTGCGCGGCCGCGGCAGCGGCACGGCGATGCGGGCCTTGATCCGCCCCGGGCGGGCCGTCATCACGTACACCGTGTCGCCCATGAACACCGCCTCGTCGACGTCGTGGGTGACGAACAGAATGGTCTTGTGCGACTCCTCCCACACGCTCAGCAGCAGCTCCTGCATCACCGCCCGCGTCTGGGCGTCGAGCGCCCCGAACGGCTCATCCATCAGCAGCACCTGCGGGTCGTTGGCCAGCGCGCGGGCGATCGCCACCCGCTGCTTCATCCCCCCGGAAAGATGGGCGGGGTACGCCTTCTCGAACCCCTTCAGGCCGATCTTGGCGATATAATGGGCGGCGATATCCCGGCGCTCGGCCTTCGGGCGTCCGGCCACATCCAGGCCGAACTCGATATTCTCCGCCACCGTCAGCCACGGAAAGAGGGTATAGCTCTGGAACACCATGCCGCGGTCGGCGCCCGGCCTGTTGATCTCCCGGCCGTCCCTCCCGGCCGTCCAGCGTCACCCGGCCGCTCGAAGTCTCCTCCAGGCCGGCGATGATCTTCAGGATGGTCGACTTGCCGCAGCCCGACGGCCCGAGGATGGTGATGAACTCGCTCTCGGCCACCGTAAAATCGGTGTGCTGCAGCGCCGTCACCTCACGGCCATGGCCGATGAAAACCTTGGAAACGTTCTCGACAATCAGCTTGGCGCCCATCATGCGGCACCCCCTTTGCCCATCCACGGGAAGAGCCGCGCATACAGCCACTTGAACAACACGTCGATGATAATGCCGATGATGCCGATCACCACGATGCCGACGATGATATTCGAAGTCTTCAGGAAGCGCTGCGACTGCATGATCATATACCCCAGCCCCGAACTGGCGGCCACGATCTCGGCCACCACCAGGTAAGTCCAGGCCCAGCCGAAGGTTATCCGCAGCGTATCGACGATCCCCGGCAGGCTGGCCGGCAGGATAACCCGCCGGAAGACGCCGCCCTGCGACACGCCCAGCGTGTACGCCGTATTGATAAGGTCCATGGACACGTTCTTGGTCACGTCCATGACCATCAGTGTCATCTGAAAAAAAGTGCCGAAAAAGATCACCGCGATCTTCTCGCTCTCGCCGATCCCCAGCCAGAGGATGAACAGCGGGATGAACGCCGAAGCCGGCATATAGCGGATAAAGCCCAGCAACGGCTCGAAAAAGGCCTCGAACGTCTTCAGGCTGCCCATCAGCACCCCAAGCGGCACGCCGATCAGCGCCGCCAGCAGAAACCCGGCCGACACGCGCAGCACGCTCGCCAGCACGTCGCTCATCAGATCGAACTCGCTGAACAGCGTCACCGCGCTCGTCACGATCGCGTCCGGCGTCGGCAGGAAGAGCGGCGGCACGAACGCGCCGTACGTCAGCACCGACCACACCAGCAGCAACACGGCGAAAGCCACCACGCTGCATAGCGCGTACAGGTGGGACGGGATGGCGGCTTTCGGAACGAAGATTTTACTCCTGGACAAAATTACCACATTTCCTTTCCGGGGAAGTCCATCAATAATTATACCACAGCCTTCCCCAGCCTGCGGAGAAAAAAGAGAGGCTGCCCCGAGGCCCCTGCCTCCGACGCAACCTCTCCGCTGTCTCTTGCGTTTACTTCTTGATCTTCTGGATGAAGCTGCTGTCGATGATCTTGCTCACGTCGGGCACCGCCTTGAGTACCTTCTGATCGACGTAGAACTGGGCGGCCTTCTTGGTCACCGCGTACATCGGGCCGGGTTTGTCGGCCGTGCCGTAAAACTCGAGGCTTTCCTTGAGGTTATAGAACTTCAGCGTCGCGAAATCGGAAGTTACGTCCTCCGGCTTCATCTTCATACCTTCGGCCACCATCTTGCTGGCCTCGGCCGGGTTCTTGATCAGGAAATCGGTCGCCTCGGCCATCGCCTCGACGATCTTCTGCACCGTTTCCTGGTTGGCCTTCACATAGTCTTCCTTAAATACCAGCACATCGGCGATCAGTCCGGGGGTGTCCTTGGTGGTGCCCAGGAGCTTGCCGCCGGCCTTCACGGCCTTGCTCAGGTGCGGCTCCCAGGTGACGGCGGCGTCGACCTTGCCGGCCATGAACGCGGCGGCGGCCTCCGAAGCCTTCATATCGACGGGAACGAGGTCGCTTTCCTTCATGTTGTTCTTGGCGAGCAGCTCGGTCAGCATCAGGTGGGAAGCCGAGCCCTTGTGGTAAGCCACCTGCTTGCCCTTGAGGTCGGCGTAGCTCTTGATTTCCGGCTTGGCCAGCAGCCCGTCGGCGCCGGCCGAGGAATCGAACGCCCACACATACTTCAGCGGCAGAGTTTCAGCGGCGGAAATGGAAACGTCGATCGACGCGGCCATTCCCTGGATCTTGCCGGCGGCCAGCGCCTGCTTGCGGTCGCCGACGCCTTCGATAGCCTGCACCTCGACGTCGAGGCCGCGGGCCTTGAACATACCCTTCGCCTGGGCGACGAACAGCGCACCGTAACCCGTCCACGGGGTGTAAGCGATGATGATCTTCTGCGCCGCGGGTTTGGCCTGCTGCGCGGGCTGGTTCGAACCACAGCCGGCGAGCACGGCCGTCAGGGCGAACACCACCGCCAGCGCCAGCGCCAAATACCTTTTGCTCATGAAAAATCCCCTCCCAAACAGAATGAGTATATTATTCTATATGATGTATAGATATCCTGCTAACACTTTAAACAATTAAAATATTAGCACAATACAAGAGAACCGTTGATAAACCCCCATCTGCGTTGCACCCGCAAGGGGTAGACCGCCCCTCTAATCGCTGAAGCGTTAAGAGGGGCGCACTCAGGCCTCCGGGCGCTCCTCGGCGTACGTTCCGAGTACGCCGTCGTTCGCGTCCTCGCCCTTCCTAGCATCTGGGGGTTCTGAACGTTCCCGGCATTCCCAAGAGGACGCCGCGACGCACATACACAAAAGCCGCCGGGTTTTCGCCCGGCGGCTTAGTTTCCTTACCAGAGGATATCCTCCGGCACATCGGCGACGTTCGCCGTCCCGGTCAGCACCATCGCGGCGCGAAGCTCGGCGGCCAGCTTGTTCAGCACCATCGCCACCCCTTCGGCCCCGGCGCCCACGCCGCCGATCGTCACCGGCCGCCCCACCAGCACCGCATCGGCGCCCAGGGCCAGCATCTTCAGCACATCGGTCCCGCTGCGGATACCGCCGTCCACCAGGATGGTGATCTTGCCCTTCACCGCCTCGGCGATATACGGCAGCACCTCGGCCGTGCCCGGCGTATGGTCGAGCACCCGACCGCCGTGATTCGAAACCACGATCGCGTCCACCCCGGCCTCCACGCAGGCCCGCGCATCCTCGGGCACCATTATCCCCTTCACGATGAAGGGGATTTTCGTATTCTTCTTGATATACGCCAGCTCGGCCGCCGTCTTCGGCCCCACCGGCTGGCCGGCATTCGTCATATTGATGATCGCCGCCGCGTCGATATCCATCCCGAAGGCCAGCGCCCCGGCGGCTGCCGCCTGGTTGGCCTTCTCGACGATCTTGTCGTTCTCCCGCGGCTTGATGACCGGAATGCCCCGGCCGCCCACCGCGCTGATCGCCTTCAGCCCGGCCTCGAACACGTCGGCTATCGGCCCGTCGCCCGTCATGCCCACCGTGCCCGCCTGATGGCAGCCGCTCACGACCGCCGCCGCGTACTCCGGCTCGGTCACCGCACCGCCCATATTCAGTTTGCCGCCCGCGATCGCCGCGCCGATCACCGGCATCGACAGATCCATGCCGAGAATCTTGCAGGCCAACACCGGCTCGCTGACATCGTGCACCACCTTCAAATTCAAGCGGTAGCCGGCCAGCGCCGCCACATTATTCTGAAACGAAGCCCCGGTGCCGATCCCGCCCATGCCGGGCATCTCCCCGGCACAGGCCACGCCGTTGCACACCGGGCACACCCGGCACGCGCCGTTGAACTTTTCCCGTGCGGTCTGCTTCAAAGTCTTCCAATCCATCGTTTCAACCTCCATACCGCTGACAAATTTTCCCGGAACCATAAAGTTTTTTTTACCCAGCCCCTATAGTTTCGCGCCACCGGCGGCCGACTCCTCCCCCTTGTGCATGAAAAAGCGCCATAATGCCCAAGCTATTAGCGCACCGCCAAAATATGCACAGGAGGCATCGCCATGACCATCGCCGACAAGATTATGGCCCAAGCCGACAGCACCCTCAACATGATGTTCGACAAAGAACCCCCCAACTACATCGAAACCGCCGCGCTCTACGCCAGCATCATGGCCGGGCGCCAGAACGTCGCCACCCTCGCCGTTCTTTACAACCAGGCCTGCGACACCGACCTAAAGGACATCATCAAGCGCTCCATCGACGAACAGACCGAGTGGCTCACCAGCGCCGCCGAAAAAACCCTCGCGGCCGCCGGCGCCGACCTGCCCGCCCTCCACTTCATGCGGCGCGACCTCATCGACCGTCCGCTCGACATCCCCGAAGAAGCCCGCTTCAGCGACCAGGAGATCGTTCTCCTCCTCGGCAACATGGCCAAGGCCTCCCAGATAGCCGTCCTCGGCGCCATGCACAACTGCTACCAGCCCTACCTCGCCAAAATGTACCAGGACGTCCTCGACAAAGCCACCGACTACAACTTCCGTCTCATGCAGCTCACCCTCACCAAAGGCTGGCTGCCCCACCTCCATAAAATCCAGCACTGAGCGCGAACCGGGACTAGCCTCCCGGTTCTTCCTTTGTCCGCCGGCAGGAGTCCTTGCCCGAAATTCCGATAAAAGTCGCTACATTCTTGCCTGTAGATACAGGATTTATTCCCTTCGCGGCGAATTTTTCCAATATTGACATTCCTTTCGGGAGGCGGAATCGCTTGAGCATCAAAAACAAATTCCTGTCAGTGATGATTGTTGCCCTATTGTCCGTCACCATTATGGTCAGCGGCCTGCAGCTCTACTCCATCTATACGGCTGTCGAGCGCGACGCCCTGGCCGCCATGGAAGGCCAGAGCGCCATACTCAGCCACGAAGTAAACACCTGGTTTATGACCTTCTGGCAGGCCGGCCAGATTCTCGCCAAGCAGCCCGCCCTGCTCTCCGGCGACTTACAGGTCGCCCAGCAGCAATTGCGATTGACGCAGGGCAACATGCCCGGCATAATGACCATCAACCTCACCGACCGGGCCGGCAAAATCGTCAACGGCTATCCCTTCGACCCCAAGATCATCGGCACCAGCCTCGCCGACCGGGCCCACTGGAAAACGGCCGTAAGCAACAACCTGATCGCCGTCAGCGATGTCATCGTCAGCCGGTCGACCGGCAAACAAACCGTCGTCATCGCCTATCCCCTCCTGAACAGCCAACTGGAAACGGCGGGCGTCATGACCGTCAGCCTCGACCTCACCTTCCTCCAGCTCCTCCTCAACGACCTCAAATCCGGCTACAACGGCCTGGCAGCGATAATGACCGCCGACGGGCGCTTCATCGCCCATACCGCCGAACAACTGGTAAAGGACGGCAAAACGGCCCCCCAGGAAATAACGGCGCTGTTCACCGATAACTCCGGCACCGCGCGGCCTTACGTCTCCCTCCTCGGCGAACCCAGCTTCGCCTCCGTCCACGCGGTGACAGGGCCGGGCTGGCATGTGGCCACCTCCATCCCCAAAGCCGAGCTCATGAAAAGCTTCTATGGCGGGATAAAAAGCAGCGCCATCCTCCTCCTCGCCGCCCTCGTCCTCATCACCCTCGCCGTCTGGTGGCTGATCGGCCGGATGTTCCGCCCCCTCACCCTCGTCACCGGCGAAGTGGCCAAACTCGGCGCCGGCGACCTCACCTTATCCGTCGACCACCGTTCCCAAGACGAACTCGGCCGGCTGGCCACGGCCGTCAACGATACCGTCAGGAGCCTGCGCTCCATCGTCGCCACCGTCCAGGGCAACGCCGAATCCCTGTCCGCCTCCAGCGAACAATTGGCCGCCACCACCGACGAAGCCGGCCGGGCCGTCGGCCAGGTAGCCCGCACCGCGGGCGAAATCGCCAAGGGCGCCGACGAGACCGGACGGGTGGTCGACGGTGCCGCCGAGCGCACCGTCGAACTCAACGACCTCGCCGCGACCGTCGCCGGCGAAATGCAGGCGCTGACCGGCAACGCCAAAGCCATCAGCGACGCCGCCCGGAAAGGCCAGGCCGCCATCGACGAAGCGACCGCCGTCATCCGCGGCATCGCCGACACCACCGCCGCCAACACCCGGCTGGCCGGCGAACTCAGCACCAAATCACAGCATGTGCGGGAAATCGTCGAAATGATCAACAGCATCGCCGGGCAGACCAACCTCCTGGCCCTCAACGCCGCCATCGAGGCCGCCCGGGCCGGCGAGCACGGCCGCGGCTTCGCCGTCGTAGCCGAAGAAGTCCGCAAACTCGCCGAACAATCCGGGCAGGCCGCCGAACAGATCGGCGCCATCATCGGCGACATGCTCGGCGACATCGACGGCGTCGTCCAGGCCTTCGCCGGCACCAGTTCGGCCGTCGCCGGCGGGGTCGAAACCATCACCCGCGCCAACGCCAGCTTCAGCGAAATCACCACCAACGTCGACATCACCGCCGCCAAGGTCGCCGAGGCCGTTGGCATGGCCGACCGCCAGGCGCTGGCCGCGGCCAGCATCAAAGACGCCATCCAGAACGTCGCCGCCGTCGCCGAAGAATCCGCCGCCGCCACCGAAACCACCGCCGCCAGCGCCGAGCAAGTCAACGCCTCCATCGAGGAAATCGCCGCCAGCGCCCAGGCGCTGAGCCAAGTGGCCGACGAACTCCAACGCTCCGTGATGAGATTCAAGCTGTAACAGGGGGACTGGCTAAAAAGTCCCCCGGGCGCTATGCCGTCCATGGCGCGCCCGGGACTAGGCCCATCCAGGGCCGTCGTCGGCTGCCATCCTCAGCGTACGTTCGTGTACGCTTCCGGTGTCAGCATATATGACAATTTTTTAGCAAGGTAGATAATGTCTCCCCTGACAAGAGATCTAACTGCAAAACGAAGGACGCGCACCACTCCAACAAAGAAATGCTGGTGTCGCATAGCTTCCTGACAAACAAAAGGCATGACAACTGACCGCAGAATCCTAATTCTGCAGTCAGTCACCCTCTCTGACCCTAGTAAGTCCGCCGCCGCAGCGGGGGGCGAACCCAATGCCGGGAACGGTAGCGAATAATACATATACAAAAAGGCCCTCTTTTCAAAGGGCCTTTTCTTGCATCCTACTGCTTCGTGAACTGGTCCTTGCCCACCCCGCACACCGGGCACACCCAGTCGTCGGGGATATCCTCGAACTTCGTTCCTGGCGCGATCCCGTGCTCCGGATCGCCCGCCGCCTCGTCGTACACATACCCGCATACGCCGCATTCCCACTTCGCCATGAGCCATCCTCCTTTATGTAAATATCGTAATTAAATTTTACCAAGGCAAGCACCAAAAGGCAATAGATAATAATTATTTTTTAATTGTTTTTATTAATATTAGGGTAAAAAGTCTGTCCTGCCCCGGACGAGTATAGACGACGTGAGATCGTTCAGAAGCCCCCAGATGCAAGGCGGCTCCAAGGTCGCGCCGCGCCGCGTACTCGGATGTACGCAAGCAAGCGACCGCAGGAACAACGCAGCAGTTGGGGGCTTATCAACGATCGAACACAAACAGGGCAAAGGCCCGTAATGATCTACGCTACAGCCTACACCGATCATTACATACCTATACGCAACCTTTCGGCTACGCACAAGCATTACACAACCGGCGCAGACCTTTGCTCGACTGCCAGGAATACCTGCCGAACCTGCCGCAGTCTCCCGACAACGACAGACCCAAAGTACGGTTTTCCGGGAAACCTCTCCGGCACCCCTGACAGTCTTAGCTCGACCGCCATACATCCCTTTTGACCACACGACAACAGTTGGGCTGCCGTACAGCCTTACAAGACATATGACGATCTGCCCGCCGACTGACGCCGAACCAGGGTGAGATCCGACGCCAATCTTTGGCCGACTAATACCGGACCCCTGATGAGATCCGATACCAGTCTTGGCTCGACCATTACGAACCTCTGCGTTACTATTATGGCCGGAAATAGCGGCGCCATGCATGGAAAAGGAAAGAAAAAAAGGCGCAAAGTGCCTTTTTGTTCTAGAGGTCGCCCCAGATGCAAGCCGAGGAGAACGCCGCATCTGGAGCTTTCTACGCAGTCTACAAATTACCTACTTCTTATCAGCGGCCGAAATTGGGCGGTAAATCCTCCGGTTTATTCATATTCCTCAGCATCGCCAGCTCCGGGTCGAACACGGCCAGTTCCTCCCTGCCGACGCGACGCAGGCTTACCTGGCCGTAAAAATCGATCACCCGGTAGCGGCCGCCCGCGAGCAGCGCCTCGACCGCCGGCAGGCAGCGGTAATGGTACACGGCGTGCAGCGGGTTGTAATGCCCGTCCACATAAGGCACCGCCGCGTCGTAGCCCTCGGCCGCTTCCGCCATGTAAGCGACCGCGTCGGCGCGCAGGTACGGCATGTCGCAGGCCGCCACGAAGCTGTAGCCCGCCCCCGCCGCCAGCAGTCCGGCGTGGATGCCGGCCAGCGGCCCGCAGCCCCGGTACCGGTCGGCCACCACCGCCACCTCCGCCAGGCTGATGGCCCGCGGCACATTGCTCACCACGATCAGTCGCCGGCAGGCGGGCGCCAGCGCCGTCAGCACCATATTAAGAAGATCGCCGTCCCCCCACGGCAGGCTGGCCTTATCCCGGCCCATGCGGGTGCTCCGGCCGCCGGCCAGCACGATGCCGGTCAGCGGCATAGCGATGTCAGCCATCTTTCCCCTCCCGGCGCTGGAAGAATGCGTGGACCGCCTCGGCCGCCGGCCGCGTCATCCCCGGCACCGCCGCCAGGTCCTCCGTCGTCGCCGCCTTGATCTTCGCCAGGCTGCCGAAATGCTCCCACAGCGCCTTGCGGCGCGCCGGCCCTATGCCCGGCACGTGGTCGAGCACCGACACCAGGTTGCGGCGGGCCCTCAGCTTGCGGTGATAGGTTATCGCGAAACGGTGGGCCTCGTCGCGGATGCGCTGCACCAGGAAGAGGGCCTGGGAACTCTTCGGCAGGATCAGCGGCTCGCTCTCCCCCTCGCGGAAAATATGCTCGAACTCCTTCGCCAGCCCCACCATCGGCACATCGACACCGAGCTCGCGGGCGACGGCCAGGGCGGCGTTCAGCTGCCCCTTGCCGCCGTCGATGATCACCAGTCCGGGCAGCGGTCCCTCCGCCCCCCGGAAACGGCGGCCGACCACCTCCGCCATCGAGGCGAAATCGTCCGGCTTGCCCTCCACCGTCTTCAGCTTGTAGCGGCGGTACTCGTCCTTGTTGGCCGCGCCGTCCTCGAACACCACCATCGACGCCACCGTCTCCGCCCCCTGGATGTGGGAAATATCGAAACACTCGATCCGCGCC
>JALHDI010000263.1 GCA_022839045.1 Sporomusaceae bacterium | reverse complement strand
TCGATGGGATCCAGCGGATCGTTGGTCATGACGACGGCCGAGACGTTCGACAGCTCGAGGACCTTGTTGATGTGCTGGTCGACGGTGACGTCGCGGAACTGCAATGTTCCGGGCTCGGGATAGGCGGTGTTGTCTTCCAGGAGAAGCGCCGCCGCTCCCGTCGAGCTGCCATTGTGGGTCAGGCGGCCGTCGGTCAGCCGGCGTTGCAGCTGCAGGAGTTCGGCGGTGGCCTGGGGCACATCGACATAGATTGGGTCGAGCTGCTGGATGGTGGCCAGGGGGACGGGCTGATGGGCGGTGACCAGGGCGCCGGTGGTGACGGCCGAGCGGCCGATGCGGCCGGAGATCGGCGCCGTGATCTTGGCGTAGGACAAGTTGATGACGGCGGACTTCAGGCCGGCTTCGGCATAGGCGATGCCGGCTTCCGCCGCCAGGATGGCAGCCTGGGCCCGCAGGATGTCGGCTTCCGCGCTCACGACGGCGGCCTTGGCGCTCTCGATGCCGGCTTCCGACTGTTTGAGGGCTGAGGCGATGTCGTCGTAATCCTGTTGGCTGACGGCCTTGCTGGCGAGCAGCTCGTAGTAGCGCCGGGCGCGCAGGCGCAAGGGTTCGGCATTGGCTTCGGCCCGGTTTTTGGCGGCCTGGGCGGCGACCAGGGCGGCTTCCGACTGTTTGCAGGCGGCGATGGCGGTGGCGTGCTCGGCCTTGGCGGCCTGGACGGCGGCTTCGGCGTTGTCGCGAGCGGCGATGTAGGTCTCGGGATCGATTTCATACAGCACGTCGCCGGCTTTCACGTCGCTGCCTTCCATGAAGGCGACCTCTGGCGGCGGTGGCGGCGGGCCGGCCTGGGTTGGCTTGCGGCACCCGCTGGCCAGCAAGGCGAGGGTGAGGAGAGGAAGGCAGAGCAGGCATGGCCATTGCAGCAGTTTGTCCCGGCGTGTCATGGATGATCCTTTTGTCGTTTGCATGGATGGAGCGTGTTTCATATTTTGTGGTTTTCGCAGCCCAAGGCTCGGAAAACCATTCGGTCCAAAGTCGTGATTTTTTGGGAAGTGACGTGTTCTGGACGTTGTTTGAACCAGTAGGCGGCGAAGGTGTTGAGCAGACCTTCCAGGGCCAGGGCCAATGTCAGCGGCTCCTCGTCGCTGAAAATGCCCAGGGCGCGGCCGCGGGCGCAAATCGCGCAGAGTTCCTCGAAGTAGCGTTCGTGGTAATGGAGGCATTCCGGGGGCATCATCAACGCCGGATTGAAACGGCCAGTCGGCATGTTCTCCACAATGACGTGAAACAGGCCCTGGTGTTGTTCGAATTGCCGGATCCGCAGTCTGACCAGCAGCCGGATCGCCTGGACGGGATCCGGCACCGGAACGATTTCTTGCCGGAAGTCCTCATAGCTGGTTTCGACAATCGAACGGATGATCTCCTGGTACAGCGTCTCCTTGTTGCTGAAAAAATTGTAAATGGTGCCGACGGAGAATTCGGCTTCCCGGGCGATTTCCTCGATGGTGGCGTTGAAATAGCCCTTCTGAGCGAAAATTTTTTCACCGGCCGTCAGGATGTCACGGCGGTGTTGGCTTCGTTCGCGTTCTTTGCGCGATTGCCCGTCATTCAAGTCATCCGGCGCTCCGCTCATGACCAGCCTCTGAGGTGAAAATAATGGGTGCGATT
>JALHDI010000105.1:21724-27973 GCA_022839045.1 Sporomusaceae bacterium | reverse complement strand
TCGTCTTCCCTTAAATTGTACTGCCGGAAGCGGTTTAGTAGGCTCCAGCTGCAAGGCGGACCGAGGACGCGAAGCGACGCGTACTCGAACGTACGCTAGCAAGCGCCCGCAGGGCCAACACAGCAGCTGGACCTAATAAGCCGCTTCCCTAGTCGAAGCAGTAACTACCTGCCATAAAGATCTCTATACCGCTCTCGGGCCGCCAGCACCTTCTTCACATACTCCTTCGTCTCCTGGTACGGTATCCTGTCGATATCCCGGAACCCCCGCTCCCAGCCGAACTGGCGCATCCACTGGTTCACGTTGCCGCGGCCGCCGTTATACGCCGCCAGCACCAGGATCTCGTTCTCCTTGAACTCATTCTTCAGCGACGCCAGGTACCACGCCCCGAAACGAATGCTCGTATCCGGGTCGTTCAGCATCCCGGGATAAAACCCTTCCTGCTCCACCTGGCTCGCCACCCACTGCCCCGTCTCGGGCATCATCTGCATAAGCCCCATCGCCCCCTTGGGCGAGCGGGCGGTGGGGATGAACTTGCTCTCCGTGCGGATAACGGCCGCGATCAGGAAAGGATCGACCTCGTTCTCGGTCGCATAGAAAAACACCTTCTCCCGGTAAGGGAAAGGATAAATATACTCCCGCTGGAACCAGTCGCTCTGGTACACCATAAAGCCGGCTGCCGCCGCCAGCACGGCGAACAGCGCCAGCACGGCCAGGGTGGTCTTGCGCAACACTATCACTCCGTCATTTATGCTCCTTATAAACTATGTGCGGTAGTACTGATTAATGTCGCCTATCTGCCGCCGGCCGCCCGGCGCCACGCCGCGGCCACCTGCGCGGCGGTGCCGCCCGGATCGCCGCTGTTGTCGATAACGATATCGGCCCTGCGGGCCTTCTCCTCCAGGCTCATCTGGGCGGCGACGCGGGCCGCGGCCTGCGCCGCCGTCAGCGAGTCCCGCGCCATCAGGCGGCTCAGCTGGGTGGCCGCGTCCACGTACACCACCCACACCTCGTCCACCCCTTCGTCCCAGCCGGCCTCGTATAAAAGCGGCACATCCAGCACCGCCACCGCGCAGCCTTCCCGCTCCGCCGCCGCCAGCGCCTCTTTCGCCGCCGCCGTGATCCGCGGATGGGTGATGCCCTCCAGAGCGGCCCGCGCCGCGCTGTCGCCGAACACCAGCTCGCCCAGCTTCCTGCGGTCCAACGAGCCGTCGGCCAGCAGGATATCCCGCCCCAGCCAGGCGACAATCTCCGCCAGGGCAGGCCGGCCGGGCTCCACCACCTCGCGGGCGATGGCGTCCGCGTCGATCACCCGCGCCCCCAGCTCCCGCAGCATCCCGCTCACCGTGCTCTTGCCGCTCGCGATGCCGCCGGTCAGTCCGATCACGCGCACTCCGCTTCCCCCTCAGTGCTGGCAATGCGGGCAGTAATGCGTGCCGCGCCCGGCCACCTCGGAGCGGGCTATCGGCGTGCCGCACACGCTGCACGCCTCGTTCTTCCGCCCGTAAACCCTCAGGTGATGCTGGTTGCTGCCCTTCTGCCCCGCCCCGTCGCGGTAATCGCGGAAAGTCGTGCCCCCGTACTCGATGCCCTGGGCGATGACGGCGTTCACCGCGTTATACAGCCGCGCCGCCTCCTCGTCCGTCAGGCCGGCCGCCGGCCGCTCCGGGCGGATGCCTGCCAGCGCCAGCGCCTCGTCCACGTAGATATTGCCCAGGCCGCCGATCAGCTTCTGGTTGAGCAGCAGCCCCTTGATCGTCACCCGCCGTCCGGCCAGGCTTTCCCGGAAATACTCCGGCGTGAACTCCGGCGACAGCGGCTCCGGTCCCATGGTCGCAAGACCGGAAATGCGCCACAGCTCGTCCGTCGGCAGGACATACAGCGTCCCCAGCGTGCGGCTGTCGGCGTAAAGCAGCGCGTCGCCGCCGTCCAGCGTGAAAACCACCCGCGTGAAGCGGTCGGGAGGAGCCCCCGGGGCCACATGGTAAAGCCGCCCCGTCATCCTGAGATGCACCACCATCACCTTATCGTTATCCAGATAAAACAGCAGATACTTGCCGCGACGGTCCAGCCGCGTGATGACCGAATCCGTCACCACCGCCCGGAACTCCTCCGGGGAAGGCCACTTCACCAGCCGCGGCAGCAGCATATTCACATCCGTGATCCGCCGGCCCGTCACCTTGTCGGTCAGCGTGCGGCGTATCGTCTCGACTTCCGGCATCTCAGGCATAGCTATCCCCCGTCTACTTGGCTTCCGCCCAATTTTTCCCGTCCTTGATATCGGTCGTCAGCGGCACCGACAGGCTGACCGTGCCCTCCATGGCCTCGCGGACGATCGCCGCCGCCCTGTCCCGCTCGGCCGCGGCCACCTCCAGCACCAGCTCGTCGTGGACCTGCAGCAGCACGCGGCTCTTCAGCCCGGCCTCCTTCAGACGGCGGTAGACCTCCACCATCGCCTTCTTGATAACATCCGCCGCCGTCCCCTGGATGGGCGTATTCATCGCCGTCCGCTCCGCGAACGACCGCTGATTGAAATTCGTGCTGTGGATCTCAGGCAGATAGCGCCGCCGGCCGAACATCGTCGTTACATAGCCCTGCTCGCGGGCGCCCGCGATCATCGCGTCGATATAGCGCTTCACCCCCGGATAGCGGGCGAAATAACTGTCGATATACTCGCCCGCCTCCTTGCGGCTCACGCCCAGCCCCTGCGACAGGCCGTAATCGCTGATGCCGTACACGATCCCGAAATTGACCGCCTTGGCCCGCGAGCGCATCAGCGGCGTCACCGCCGCCTCGCCCACCCCGAACACCTCGGCCGCCGTCGCCGTATGGATGTCCTTGCCGACCCTGAAAGCCTCGATCAGCCCGGCATCGCCCGACATATGGGCGAGAATCCTCAGCTCGATCTGCGAATAATCGGCCGACAGCAGCGCGTCGTAACCGGCGTCCGGCACGAACAGTTCGCGGATCTTGCGGCCCGCGTCGGTGCGCACCGGGATGTTCTGCAGGTTGGGGTCCGAACTCGACAGCCGCCCCGTGGCCGTAACCGTCTGGTTGAAGCTCGTGTGCACCCGGCCGCTCGCCGGGTTCACCAGCGCCGCCATCCCGTCCAGATAAGTCGACTTCAATTTTGTAAGCATCCGGTATTCCAGCAGCTTGTCGATCAGCGGGTGTTCGCCGGCCAGCTTCTCCAGCACCTCGGCGTCGGTCGAATACCCCGTCTTGGTCTTCTTCAGCACCGGCAGCCGCAGCTTCTCGAACAAAATCACGCCCAGCTGCTTGGTGGAATTCACGTTGAACTCCTCGCCGGCGATCCGGTAGATATCGGCCAGCAGGCTGTCCACCTTGCGGCCGATCTCGCCCGCCATCGTCGCCAGCTCTCCGGTATCCACCTTGATGCCGGTCTGCTCCATCACCGCCAGCACCTCGACCAGCGGCAGCTCGATCTCGTAATACAGCCTGTCCGCGGCCGTCTCCTTGAGCAGGCCGTCCAGCACCGGCTTCAGCTCGCCCGCCGCCGCCGCCGCCCACGCCGCATAATCGGGCCAGGAACACGTCGAACGCCAACCCCGCCAGCGGCTTCCCGGCCGCCAGGCAGGCGCTCGTCAGCGTCTTGCCGTCATATGTTAGCTTGCCCACTTTCCCGTCGGCCAACAGCGCGAGCACCTCGCCCCAGCCCTCCGTCCCGGCCGGGACGAAGGCCGCGCGGCCCCCCGCGGCCACGCCCAGACCCGTGAACGTCACCGCCGGCACCTGGCCGCTCGTCACCGCATGGCAGCGCAGCAACCCCTCGCGGCGGGCGGCGGCTACCAACTCCGCCACCGCCGCCGGCTTGTCCGCAACCTGTGCGGGCGGTGGCGCGGCAGGTTCCGGGGCCGGAGCCGTTCCGGCCCCCGGGAATATCGTGTCCAGCTTCGCCAGCAGGCTCTTGAACTCGTACTTCGCGAACAACTCCCGCACCCTGGCCGCATCCGGCGCCGGCGCGTAATCCTCGGGCGCGTCCGGCAGCGGCATGTTGCACTCGATCGTCGCCAGCTTCTTCGACAACACCGCCAGCGCGGCGTTCTCGCGCAGCTTCTCCTGCAGCTTCGCCCCCGGCACCTTGTCGATATTCGCCAGCACGTTCTCCACCGACCCGAACTCGGCGATCAGCTTCGTGGCCGTCTTCTCGCCCACCCCCGGCACCCCGGGGATGTTGTCCGACGTGTCGCCCATCAGGCCCTTCAGATCGACGACCTGCTCCGGCGTCACCCCGTACTGGGCGTACAGCGCCTCGTGGTCGAACAGCGCCATCTCCGAAATCCCCTTGCGGGTCAGCATCACCTTCGTCGCCGGGCCGATCAGCTGCAGCGCGTCGCGGTCGCCGGTCACGATGATGACCTCGTGGCCGGCCTTCGCCGCCCGGCAGGCCAGCGTGCCGATGATATCGTCCGCCTCGAAACCCGCCTCCTCCAGCACCGCGATCCCCATCGCCGCCAGCAGCTCGCGCACCAGCGGGAACTGCTCGGCCAGCTCGGTCGGCGTCGCCTTGCGCTGGGCCTTGTACCCGGCGTACTGCTCGTTGCGGAACGTCACCCGTCCCTTGTCGAAAGCCACCGCCACCGTGTCCGGCTTCACATCCGCCAGCAGCTTCACCAGCATCGTCGTGAAGCCGTACGCCGCGTTCGTGTACTGTCCGGCCGCCGTCGCCAGCAGCGGCAGCGCGTAAAACGCCCGGTGCACCAGGCTGCTGCCGTCGATTATCACAAACTTACCGGGCATATCGCCACCACCCTTGAATTCACGGTTGCCGATAAGGCCACTCGGAGACCTTCGCGCCAACCTTTAGTCTTTATATTTCTTTAACTGTTATATTATTGGCTAGTCTACCACAAATCCCTCTCTAATTTCCCGCTTACGCCAGCTTAATCTTTCTAGTAGGCGGCTTATCCCGGCGTTTGGGTTCGCCCCCCGCTGCGTCGGCGGTCTTACTAGGCTCGTCGCCGACGGCTGGCCGTACGCCGCTAACTGTCTCCTGACAGATAGCGGCTCGCTCGCCGTTCTTGGCTCGCGCCGGCCGCCGTTACCGGCTCTCTCGCCAAGTAGCGGCCGCCGCCTCGCTTGAAGGGGGCATCATCCAAAGCCGGGAACGCCGGCCAACCGTACTCATATTGCAAATGGTCAATTGGTCACGTTATTCTTCTGTTTGCTTTTCTATTTTACGCTTCCATTGCTTCCATTTTAGACACAGCATAGGATATAGGAAAATATTAGCGAAATTAACTCATAATATGAGTATCTGCCTGGAGGGATCATTCTTGTTAGAGTTGCTGTGGGGGAAGAAATCGAGCGGAATAACAGCCGTAAAATACTACGAGAAGAGTTCTTCCCCATGGGAAGAAGAAGCCGTTCTATTTTTCGTGAAAAATGGACTTGGGAGACTGAGAACGGCCTATGGTGTTGCGAAGGATAGGACATGGAAATCTTTTTTGCTGCTAAACGGTGTACCGCTAGTTAAGTGGCATTCTCAAGACGAGAATGACTGCCCGACCTGCGAAAAGCTTATATCGGCCGGGTATGGTCTAGAACATGTTGACCAAGATACTATCCAGACGATAAGAAATCACACAAATCAGCCTTATGAGGGTATCGAAAAAGCATTAGTAGAATTTAACCCTCTTTTCAAGCTGTTACCGGAAGGATACTATGTATTGGCTGATTCGGCCCTGTTCCCGACTGACGGAGGGCGTTTCTTCTGGAACCAAAGTAATACCCCACGTGTGAACAAAGCGAGTGGTGCTATCGGGCATCGTTTTAGGTGGGTACGTAGCTGGCCGTCGTACTTGCTACCTACCCAGCTTCCGAACCGATATGATAAAATCACTGTTGATTCCTATCGAGAGCAGTATCGCAGCGGCTGCGGCGACAGGCTTCGCGGCGTCGCCTTCCATATGGACGCTTATTTATGCGCGCTTTTAGATGGACACCATAAGGCGATTGCTGCCGCGCAGGAAGGATGTGAGTTTAGGTGCTTGACAATATTACCGGTGACAGGGTACTCTTATTCGCCGTCAGCAAACGAAAAGAAAGTTTGGTTTGGTGGCGTTGAGCTTTGCATAGAAGATCTGGACAAGAAATTAGACCAAAAAAAACATCTCCAGTCCAAATCTATATCGACTGCGGAGACCGAAAGGTTACTTGCCATGGAAGCCGATTGTTGGGATAAACCGGTCTGGCCTATTGAAGTTACTGAAATAGCGAAAAATTACC
>JALHDI010000105.1:0-21666 GCA_022839045.1 Sporomusaceae bacterium | reverse complement strand
AACGTATTGAACGCTTACTCCACGGCGAAGAAAAGCAATGGGAGGATGAGCTGGATATAATGCTACGGGCCTTAATTGCGTTAAAGGACGCTCGAGCTAAGAAGCTCGCACTCACTATTGGCCGTAATGAGGGACTAAAAGAGCTGTGGGATGTGGCCTTTAAATATCTTGCAACCATCCCGGGAGATGATATCGAGCAGTTTTTTATAAACTTCCTGATAGACGATGATAAGCGACACTCGTATTTGACCAGAATCGCGGATGAATACTTAAGTAAAGCGTAATAAAACCTGAGTTATATAACGTCCACTTTATGCTTCTAACTATAAAAACCAGGTAAAAAATGGGCTCGCGAATTTTGTGGATTCACTTATGTATTCTGGCCATTTACGCTTCCGACCCTGACCAAAACTAATCTTATTCACACAAAACCGTGGTGTGCCGAAGGCTGCGGTAAATGCAGGCGTACTGCGCCGTTGCGGAGGTCGTTACCGCGCCGTCAGCGAAGCAGAGCAGCGCCGCCACACGCGAGGCCATGGATGGCCGAGCGAGGAGTCCTCTGCCATGGACGGCAGTGGACGACGGTGGTCGCGGGCGCGCGTCGCAAGCCTACGGCGCGTTCGGCCGTAGCTCCGGCGCACAGCCTGCTTTCACCGCCACAAAGCACGCAATAAAACCAAAAAGCGGGAACTAATCGTTCCCGCCCTTCTCGATAAACGGATAAGTCAATTCTACGCTCCGCGCCTCCTGGTTCCAGTATACGTACGCCCGGAACACGTCGTAAACCTTCGTCAGCTGGATGTACGGCGTCCCGCCGACTATCGCCGCCGGCACCTTCGTGCCCTGTACGCTCAGCGTCCCGTCCGCATCCCGCGCCACCTTCTGGCCGAGAGCCTCCGCCACCGCCGCCACCGGCACCGCCAGCACGCCCTCCACCACCTGCACGTCGCCCGCCAGCGGCCGGCCGTTCAGGAACAGCGCCACCACATCGACCGCCAGCACATTCTCCCCCTCGCGGAAAACCTGCTGCCCGCCGAACAGCGCATGGGCGTCGGCGGCCGCCAGATAAACCCGGTCGCCGATCACCGTTCCCGGCACGGCCCGTTTCGCCCCCCGCGCCAGCTTGGTGCCCTCGTCCCAGGCCACACTCGCGCCGAGAGCCGCGGCCACCGGCCGCAGCGGCACATACGTAACTCCCTTCAGCGTCACCGCCCGCTCTACCAGCGTCTTGCCGTTCACCCTCACGTTGTGTACGCGGGCGAACACCACCTGCCGGTCGGCCTCCTCGGCGATCATCGCCGCTATCTCGCCGTCCGTCAGCAGCCCGCCCAGGCCGCGGGCGGCGAGGGCGTCCCGCACCTCGCCCGCCGTCAGCGCATGCCAGCCGTAAACATCGGGATAAATCCCCAGCGAAACCTCCCCGTTACTTTCCACCCGAATCTTCGCCCGGTCGTAAGTCACTCTCACCGGCGTCCCGTAGGGCACCACCTCGTAGAGTTCCTCCACATCCGCCTCGTGCATCCGGATGCACCCGTTCGACACGGCCAGGCCGATCGCCCAAGGGGCGTTGGTGCCGTGGATGCCATACATAGGCGCGAAACCCATCCAGCGGTAACCCAGCGGATTATGCGGTCCCGAAGGAACCACCTCCCCCGTGCGGGGAGGAAACCACCACGGATCCACCTCCTTCTCGAAAATCGCGAAATTGCCGAGCGGCGACGGCGTCGACGGTTTGCCGATAGCGACCGGGTACGTCTTCACCAGCGTGCCGCCCGCGAAAAACTCCAGCGTCCGGCTGGGCAGATTAAGCACGATGCCCGGCGAAACCAGATCGGGGTTCAGCTTGGCGTCCGCGGACGCCAGGGCGGCGAAAACCATCAGCGCGGCCAGCGCCGCCACACGCAACAAAGCCAAGGACATCCCTTCCCAAGAGTTAGTGACCAACAACAGCGACCACTAACTTTATATGAAGGTTCCCTTGGCTGTTATTCCTGTAATTATTACCCACCGTCGGTCGTTGATAAGCTCTCTGCGTTACGGTCATCCTAACGGCCTCGGTTTTTATCCAGTATTTCTATCCGTCACTGCAGATTCAGGATCTGCTGGTGCGCGCCGGCCAGACGCCTGTCCCGGCTGTCGAAAATCGGCAGATACACATGCACCTTCGTACCCGCCCTCTCGTCCGAACCGATATTGATGAAACCGCCGTGCTCGGTCACGATCCGGTGGGCAGTCGGCAATCCCAGCCCCATCCGGTCGAGCTTCGTGCTGTAAAAAGGCTCGAACACCCGCGACAACAACTGTGGCCCCACCCCGACGCCCGTATCGGCGATCGCCACCACCAGCATACTCAGCTCCGCGTTCAGCCACGTCCGGACCGTCAGCGTCCCCTCCTCCGGCATCGCCTCCAGCGCGTTCTGCAAAATATTCACCATCGCCTGCTTCAGCAGATTGCCGTCGGCGGTCAACGTCGGCAAGCCCTCGGCGAGCCGCTTGTCGATCGCCACGTTCTCCCCGCCCATCTGCTTGAAGACCAGCAGCAGCGCCTCCTCCAGCAGCCTGTTCACATTCACCCCCGGCGCCTTGCTCACCGGCGGTTTGGCGAACAGCACGAGCTCCTTCACCACACTATTGATGTACGACACTTCCCCCAGCAGCATCTCCAGCACCTCGCGGCGCACGCTACAGCGGTCGTCCTCCACCCTGTTCATCATAATCTGGAGATAACCGCTCAGCGTCGTCAGCGGCGCGCGCACATGATGAGCGATCCCCGCCGCCAGCTCCCCCAGCGACATCAGCATCTGCGTCGTCTGAATCTGCTTGAGCGTCGCCTTCAGCGCCGAGATATCCTGCACGATGACGATGACCCCGTTCACTCCGCCGCCGCTGTCGCGCAGCTTGAGGCTGTCCACATGGACGAACGCGGCCTGCTCGTGCATAGCCAGCTTCACGTTGGCGGCATAGAAATCCTCATATTCGGACACGGCGAACGTCTTCAGGAACATCTCGCCACAATGCCGGAAAGCCTCGTCGGCCCGCTTCCCCAATACCTGAGAACGCTCCAGGCTGAAAATACGCTCCGCCTCACGGTTGAGGTTCTTCACCTGCAGCATCGCATCAAGATACATAATTCCCGCTTTGCCGGTCTCGAAAAAATCGCGAAAATCCTCTTCCCTTCCCAAATAAACGACCTTGTTGTCCCAAGCCTCTGCCGAATGCACCGACCAGCAACCCCCTTGCAACGCCTGCTTGTCCAGGTTCTTAAATATCATTCTTGTAAGTATTTGTATTTCCTGCCGCCGACAAGCAAATAGTTTTCGTAAAAATACGACATAAAATTTGCCTTCTCCCGCGGCAAACCAGCCGAAAAAACGCTCCAAAGCTTCTACATCAAGGCTTAAATTCCAAAAACCTGCCAGCCTGATTCGACATAACGCGTATATCATTCGCCATCATTCGACGTTCTTCAACACAACATCGTCCGCCCGGCCATCGCCGAGCCCCCCAAGTTGCCGATAAAGCCCCATCTGCTGCGTACCCGCAAGGGGCAGGCCGCAGTTCTAGGCGCTGCCGCGCCAAGAACTTGCGCACTTGCTCCTCAAAGCGCTTGCACCCTCTCGGGTATAAGCAAGCACATCAACGCTAAAGCGTTGTGTGTCTGCTTATACGGTGCGCCTTGCATCTGGAGCTTTCTCAGCAACTTGCAACTTTTTCTTCATCATCCCCCGATATACTTCTGCCGGAAATATCCCGGATCGATCCCGTCCGGCACCACGGCGTGGAACCGCAGCCACTCGCTGCCGCCCTCCTCCTTCGACAGCAGGTACGTCTTCACCGGGAAATCCCGGTCGTCGACGAACATCAACTCGGCGGTATCCAGCGCCTCCTCCATATCGTCGCGGGAAAAATCCTCGCTGTAAAAATACTGGTCCACCGCCAGCAGGCTGCCGTCCCCGTCGTACACAGCCCCGAAATACACTGCGCCGCAGTCCACCGTGAACTCGTACTCGCCCGTAACACCCGGCGCGCGGCTGTCGAGGAAAACCCCGCTCACCGGCACCCGGCTCATCTTCATGCTCATCCCGGCCCCACCTCTCTTCAGGTTGTCCGTAAAATTATGGCCCGCCGCGGCCCCTCTTATACGTCCTGCTCCGCCCGGGCTAAACGCGCCAGCGGGTAGTGCTGCCGCGGTCGGTCGGCACGATCTCCAGCCGCGCCTCGATCCGCTCCTTCAGCTCCGGCACATGGGAAATTATCCCCACCAGCCGTCCGCCCGTCTGCAGCTCCACCAGCGCCTGCATCGCCATATCCAGGGCCTCCGGGTCAAGCATCCCGAACCCCTCGTCCACGAAAATCGTGTCAAGGTACACGCCCCCCGAATAACCCTGCACCACATCCGCCAGGCCGAGGGCCAGCGCCAACGACGCCAGGAAAGTCTCCCCGCCGCTCAGTGTCGCCGCATGGCGGGCCACGCCCGTCCACGCGTCCTCGATCTCGATATCCAGACCGCCGGCCATCCCCTTGTGGATAGGGTCGTCCATCCGCCGCAGCGCATAGCGCCCGCGGCTCATCTTTTTCAGCCGGGCGTTCGCCACCCCCGTCACCTCGTCCAGCAGCGCCTGCAGCACGAAGCGGTGGAAACTCACCCGCTGCGGATTCTGCCCGTTCGCCACCTGGGCCAGGCGGCCAAGCACCGCGTACTCCGTTTCGCGGGCCGCCTTCTCCGTTTCGATGGCCTTCACCTGGTCGAGCCATCCCTGCTGCTTGCTCACGGCCTCCTGTAGCCTGGCCTGCTCGGCCACCAGCCCCTCGCTCGCCGCCAGAGCCGCCACAGCCATTGCCTCGGCCGCGGCGATATCCGGCCGCTCCAGGCCCGCCGTCGCCAGCTCCGCCTGCCGCACACGGTCGCGGGCCACCGCCAGCGCGGCGTCGTAATCGGCCACCGCCCGCTCCAGCTCCTGCACCGCCGCGGCCGTCCGGTCCGCGGCCGCGAAATCCGCCTCATCCGCGAACCCCGCCTCGGCCAGGCGCCTCGCGAAACGCTCCCGCTCCACCGCCGCCTGCCTGCCGGCCGTCTCCCGCCCCTGCCGCGCCGCCGCCAGGCCCGCGGCCAATCCGCTCACCCGCGCCGCCGCGTCGGCCGCCGCCGTCTGCGCCTGCTCCCAAGCCCGCTCCAAAGCGTCCCGGCGGGCCGCCGCCCGCGCCTGCTCCTCCTCCAGGCGGCCCGGCGCCCTGAGTTCCTCCGGCACCGCCTTCTTGCGCTCGGTCAGCACCGCCCGCGTTTCCCCGGCGGCCGCCTGGGCATCCCTGGCCTCCCGTTCGGCCTCGGCCAGCCCCTTCTCCCGGTCGGCGGCCTCCTGTTCGTAAACCGCAATCTGCTGCTCGCACCGTGCCAACTCTTCAGCCGCCCGCCTGGCCTGCGCCAGCTCGGCGGCTACCGCCCCGGCCGCCTGGCGCAGGCCGTCGATACCGTCCTTTGCCCTTTCGCCCACAAGCTGCCGGAGATTGTTGCCCCTTGCCGTCACCTCGCCCAGCGCCATGGCCGCCTCCGTAAGCTCGGCGCGCTTCGCGGCCGCCGCCTCCTCAAGGCCGCGGACCGTGGCCTGCTCGGCCTCCAGAACGGCGGTTTCCGGCACCTCCTCGGCAAAACGGGCGGGAGCCGGATGGTCAGGCGACCCGCATACCGGGCACGCCTCCCCAGGCGCCAGCTCCCGCGCCAGCAGCGCCGCCTGGCCCTGCCGCCAGCGCCGGTCGGTCGCCGCGCAGCGCTCGCGGGCCGCGGCCAGCTCCCGCTCGAGTCCCGCCACCTGCTCGGCCAGGGTCGCGTGCCGGCGGGAAACGGCCTGCCACTCGCCGCGCAACGCCGCCAACCGTTCGCAGTTGGCCACCAGCTCGGCGGCCTCCTTTGCGGCGTTCTCCAGGAGCGGCACCCTAAAAGCCCCGGCCAGCAACTTTTCCCGCTGCTCCCTGGCCGCAGCCAGCCTGGCGGCGGTCCCGTCGCGGTCCGTCCGCAGCTCCCCGCACGCCGCCGCGGCCACCCCCGCCTTCTCCTCCGCGGCTGCGAGGCTTTCCCGGGCCTTTGCAAGCTCGTCCAGCTTGCCACCCAGGCCCGCCAGCGCGTTCACCGCCTCTGCGGCCGCCCGACGCTCGTCCTCCCGCTGCCGCTCGGCCGCCAGCGCGGCATCAGCCCGTTCCTTATCCGCACACGCCGTCGCCAGCGTTGCCTCCGCTTCCGCTAGCGCCGCGGCCGCCTGCTCCTCCTCCCGCCGTCTCGTCGCCACCAGCGCCGCCAGCTCGGCCAGCAGCGCCGCCTGCCTGGCCCGCGCCAGCTCGCGGCGCGTCCCGGCCACCGCCGCCTCCTGCGCTTCGAGCCCGGCCAGCGCCTGCGCCGCCTTCTCCCGGCCGGTGAACAGCTCCTCCAGCCGCCTGGCCGCCGCCAGCTTCTCCTGAGCGTCATTCAGCGCCTGCCGCGCCGCCAGCGCCTCGGCCGTCAGCGCCAGCAGCCGCGCCGTATCGCCCGCCAGCCTCACCGTCAGCTCCTCCGCCGACTCCGCCGCCGCCTCCTGCAGCAGCCAATCCCGCCTGCGGCCCAGCTCCTTCGCCGCGTCCTCCACCGTCCTCGCCGCCTGCTTGAAAAACTCCTCGATGCGGCGGTACAGCTCGGTCTGGAACAGCGTCGCCAAAATCTCCTCACGTTCGGCCGACTTGGCCAGCAGCAAGCGGCGGAACTCGCCCTGGGGCAGCACCACCACCTGGCGGAACTGTTCGTACCTAAAGCCCAGCAGCCCCTCCAGCGCTTCCGTCACCCGCCGCCAGTCGCTCGCCACCACCGCGCCCTCGGCCTCGACGTCAGTCAGCCCCGTCCGCCGCCACAGCGTCGCCGCCGGCGGCATCTTCGTCGTCCCCGTGCCGCGCTTCTTCAGCACCTCCTGCTCGGGCGCGCGGCGGACGCGGTACACCTCCGTCCCCAGCGCGAAATCGAACGTCACCTCCGTCGCCACCGACGGCTCCACATAATCGCTCCGCATCTGGCGGCCGTCCCGCTCCGCCCCGCTCGTCCTGCCGAACAGCGCGAAACACATCGCGTCCAGGATCGTCGTCTTCCCCGCCCCCGTCGGGCCGTGGATGAGGAACAGCGCCCTGTCCCCCAGGCGGCCGAAATCGACCCGCTCCGTCCCGGCGTAAGAGCCGAACGCCGTCATCGCGATCGCCAGCGGCCTCATGCCCCCACCTCCCGTTCCCGGCGGCCGAACGCCTCGATCAGACCGGCGGCCGCGGCCGCCTCCGCCTCGCTCAGCCCCCGGCCCGTCACCTGGGCGAAAAAGGCCGCGAACAGCTCCGCCTCGCTCTGGCGGCGGTGGTCGGTCCGCGTCGCGGCCGCCGTCGCCCCCGCCGTCTCCTCGAAAATGCGGTGCAGCACGTTGGGATACACCCGGCGCAGCTTGCCCATCGGGTCGAGCAGCGCCCCGGCGTCCTTCAGCTTCACCGCAATATAATCATCCGCCCTGGGGTCAAGCGCCCCGGCGGCGATGATCTCCTCCAAAAACCCTTCCACGCAGCGCACATCCCGCCGCGGCGTCAGGGCCACCTCCTCCACCGCCACATTCCCGGCCGCGTCCAGCTCCACCAGCGCCACCGACTTGCGGTGCCCGGCCTCGGCGAACGAATACTTCAGCAGCGACCCGGCGTAGCGGATATGCGCCCCGCCCGCCTGCTGCGCCTGGTGGAGATGCCCCAGCGCCACATAATCGAACCCGGCGAACACCGCCGCACCCACCGTCGGCACCGCGCCCACCGCCAGCGGCCGCTCCGACTCGCTCGCCAACCCGCCGGCCACGAACGCATGCGCCACCGCCACCTTGCGGGCGCCGGCCGGCACCGCGGCGCAGGCCTGCGCCGTCAGCGCCGCCAGCGCCGCCTCGTGGCCCGCCGCCTCCACTCCCAGCCGCTCGCGCACCACCGCCGGCTCGGCGTAAGGGATGGGGCAGAAATACACCGGGCCGTGCTCGTCGGCCACCGCCACCGGCGCCGCCTCGGCCGCCACCTGGCCCGCCACATGCAGCTTCTGCCTCGCCAGCACCCGCTCGCCGAAGCCCAGTCGCTCGGGGCTGTCGTGGTTGCCCGCGATCACGATCACCGGCACCCGGCAATCGAGCGCCAGCCGCGACAGCGTCTCGCCCAGCAGGCTCACCGCCTCCGGCGGCGGCACCGCCCGGTCGTACACGTCGCCCGCGATCACGATCGCGTCCAGCCTCGCCTCCCGCGCCAGCGTCACGAACTGCTCCAGCACGTACGCCTGGTCGTCCGTCAGGTGGAGATTATAGAAAATGCGGCCCAGATGCCAGTCCGCCGTATGCAAAAACCTCATCCTGCCACCTCCGCGCCCTTGCGCCCCTTCATCGCTTCACCCACCAGTCCGGGGTCCCGTACGGCTTGCGGCGTCGGAAAAGTTCTTCCCGCTCCGCGATATAGTGCCGTTTTATCTCCTCCAGCAGCGCGGCGTGCTCACCCTTGCCCGCCGGCGAAAAGCGCTCGTGGTCGCCGGCCGCGAACTCGATCGCCACCTCGCCGTCCGCCGCCTTCAGCTCCCCCCGGGCGTCGCACATCACGCACCGCACCGCCCCCGAAGGAGCGATCTGCAGCAGGCTGCCGCCGCAGTCCCGGCAGGTATGCACCCCCGGCAACGACAGGTCGGCCCCGCCGCCCGTCAGCCGTCCGGCCAAAGCCCGCGCCTCGGCCAGCACCTCCGGCCGCGCCGCCTCGCCCGGGCTGGCGGCCTGCACCAGCATGCTCCCCGCCACCTCCAGGTGGAGAAACCGGGCGAAATTCAGCACCATCTCCCGGCCGTACCCCTCCCAGCCCGGGATGCCGTAAGTCACCGCCGTCACGCACCGCTTGCCCGCATAATCGGCGTTGTTGGCGATAACCGAAATCAGCCGGTCACCCACCGCCTTCACGCTCGTATGCGCCCCGAGGAAATACACCGGCGCCGCGATGATCACCGCGTCCGCCGCCTTTATCCTGTCAAGCAAAAACGCCAGATCGTCCTCTATCACGCAGCCCTTTTCCGCCGGCAGGCACGCGTAGCACGCCCGGCACGGCCTGATGTCAAACTCCGTCAGGCGGATCATCTCCCGCTCCGTCTCCGCCGGCAGCGCCGCCAACATCTCCCTAGCCAGGATCTCCGAATTGCCCAGTTTGCGGGGCGAACCGATAAGCGCCAACACTCTCATAAGTATTTCCTCCAATTCAATGGATTGTCTTAAAAAGTCCATCTGCGGCGTACCCGCAAGGGGTAGGCCGCCCCTCTAACCGCTAAAACGCTAAGAGGGGCGCACTTGCTCCTCGGTGCGCCACGCACACTGTTCGTATCTACAATCGCCAGAAGCTTGACGCGCTGAAAAAGCCAGTGTAATCAGGACGTGCATCTGGAGCTTTTTAAAACAATCGTATGTATCCTAGTTTTCTTTTCCTAGGCGGTTATTTCGCCCCCGGCCCGCCTTCTTCCTTGTCCGCCGCCGGGGTAATTGTCCCCTTGCCCGGCCGGCGGCTCCCGTAGTACAATTATGGTGTCATTCACGCCCGCAAAGGAGGCTGCCCCATGCAGGACTTCATCCCCTCCTCCGACTACTGGTGGCGCTACTTCATCTACGGCGCCCTCTTCCACCTCGCCGCCCTCACCCCCGCCTGCAAGACCGAGCGCCACGCCACCGCCTTCCGCGTCGCCGGCTACGCCATCGGCGCCGTCCCCGTCCTCCTGCGCGAAGGCATTCTCCCCGCCATCCTCATGCTCGCCTTCCTGTACGGGTTTACTTTCGCCGCACAATACGTCAAAAGCATTTTCAGAGGCCATTGATAATAACAAAAACCGGCGCCAATCGCGCCGGTTTTTTTCATTTCTCGCCGCATTCTGGAGAAACTAACACCGGAAGGCGGCCGAACCGCCTCCGACAATATCGCCGGGAGGAACGACAATGGACGACAGGAATCCGGCCACCCCAGCCCAGGACGACCCGCTGGCCGTCACCACCACCGACCGCAAAACGCAGAACTCCACCCCGACCGTGTATCCTACCGTAGACTTCGTAAACAGAACAGAGCCTTAACCCCACAAAACCACGGAGGTGACGAAATGGTCGACGTCAACATCACCGACAAACACCGCCGCGACGGCTCGCAGCCGCAGCACGCCCCCTGGGGCGGCAAGCAGGCCGACCTGCTCTCCAACCCCAAGGCCACCGCCGTCTTCCCGCCCACCGAAAAAGTGACCGCCGTGCCCAAGGAAAATACCACCGAAAGCGACGAGGGATAACGCATGAAAAACAGCGGCGAACAGCACGACAAAGACGGCCAGGAACCCGGCCGCGCCTCCGCCCTGGTGACGAAAAGCAGGGCCAGGCAGCCCGAACGGCGCAAAAAATGAAGTAGGAAGCGCTCGCGGAGAACGCAGGCTTTGCGCCTGCGTTCTCCGGCGCCTATGCCGCGCCCTCGAAAATATTTTTCTCAAAAACGCCGCTTTGGACGAAAAGTGGACTTTTAGTGGACTGTTTGACAAAAAAGCGTGATATGATGATATCGTCAAGAAGACCGCCAAGGGCGGCCTTCTTATTTTTGTGCCGGAAAACCGGCGAGTATTGAGGAGGAGAGGCCATGAGAACGAGAGAGGAAGAGTACCTTAGGAGGATGAAGACGCTGGGGTATGAGCCGGATTTGAGGGGGATGGACGACGACGACATCGAATGGGAACTGTCCAAAATGGAGGAAGCCGACCGGAGGCGGGAGGCACAGTTGCAGCAGCAACAGCCGTTGCGGACCATTTATCGGCCCGTGGACCCCGGCCTGAAGGCCAGGATACTGCGCCAATTCGGCCAGCCGTACGACGAGAGCGCGATACCCAAGGGGCAGGAATTCTATCTCAACGGCTGGGACAACGGGGAGGATGATGAAGAAGGGATGGTGCCTGCGGTGCCGCAAGGCGGGCCAAAACGGCCGAATGAGCAATTAAACGTGTTCGACACGGTACTGCTAAAAAGCCAGAACAGTGGCAAGAATTTTTTTACAGGGCCTCAACCGGTTGAGTACCTGGCGGACAAATCTGATTCAGGCAGAGGACTGCTGCCGCCAAAGTATGACAGACCTTTAGGAATTGTCGGAACGGGAATGAATGTTTACAATGGCGCGCGCGACTTTTCCAGAGAGGTCGAAGCGGAAGCGTTGCGGCAACACCCTGACAACCCTGAACTCGCCAGAAAAAAAGGCCTTGAAGCGGCGGTGCTGTACGGCTCTTACCAGGCGGTCTTGAGCGGGGCCGGCTATGCGGCTGGCGGCGGATTGGGGACACTCGGTGTAGCAGCAGCCAACACTTTAGGACTCAATGACAAAGTTAAAGAAGAAATAAAAAAACAGGTGATGGGCAAAACCGACGCTGATTATAACAAGGGATTTGATGAGCCTCTTTTCCCCGGCACTACGCCGCTAAGTCCCGGTTGATTACCGGAGAGGAACCTTATGGGGGAGCGCCCGCTCCCCCATATTCTGTTTATATTCAAAAAAGGAAAATAACGGCATCCCGTCGAATATATGTTTGGTAAGTGCGCATAACAAGCGGGAGGTAGTGCGAAATGCCGCGCGAACGGTGGTTGTGGATGTGTCCTTTAATTGGAATGACCTACTTTACCTTCTTACAATCACGGACGTCATATAAAGATTTCAATTCTTTATTTCCGATTTCAGAGTTGGAATGGTTATTAGGTTTATCGACGGTCACATTGATAATTCTCGGTTGGGTATATTGGTCATTGCGAAAAGCCCGCAGAGGAACGATAGCAGTTTCCGGTATTGGATTGGAAAACGGGTCTTTAATCCCTTACGAGTGCATAGACCGGATCGTTTGCGAAGGCGACGGGTTCCCTTCGACGGTGTTCACAGAAAACGGCGAACTTAATTTGCATATAGTCGACGGAGAATTTGCCAAACTCGCCCGAACGAATCTAAATCAATGGGCCGTTAAGGCCGAAAAGGTTACCGTCACCGCGGGAGAGCCGGGGCAGACACTGCGAATCAGTTACAAGCCGCGCGGAAAGTACTGCACATATCGGCTGGGCAAGCAGCAATCGATTATATTGTTTGTATTATGTACGCTGCTGCCTATCGAGATGTTTTTCAAATTAGGTCTGGCAACGGTATTCCTGGTCGCGGGGCTTAGTTTCTTATTATTCTTTCGCTTCCCAATTATATACCGTAACAACGAATTGTCTGTCTGTGGCGACACTATCTTGCTGAAAGACGAAAACCTGGTCGAACACCGCCTGAATTTCGGCGATATCGCCGCCATCGAGCAGGGCATCTTCCAGGTGAAGGTGACGGCCAAAGACGGCAGGACCCTTTACTTCCCGCAAGGCTTCGTACTCTTGCCCGAGCTTATAGAAGAGCTCGCCGGCAAAAACGTAGCATCATCTACCACGCTAAGCGAGTGAATTACCATAAATCTCCCGAACTTTCGTCCGGGAGATTCTTATTTTGCCCGCCATGCCATACGCCCGCCCTTTTCTTCGGCCGCGCCTCGACTATGGTTAAAAACGCCGGGAACAGGAAAATCGATCCGCGCAAAAAATAGTCTACTGCCCGCGAAGAACGCAGGCTTCGCGCCGAAGCTCCGGCCAAACGCGCCATAAGGCTCGGGCCGACACAGCCGTACCGTCGCCAACAGTCTCCGTGACTACAGTCTCCGTGACTGATGGCTCCTCGCCCGGCCGTCCATGGCCGGGCGTACGTTCGTGTTACCGGCCTTCGAGCCCAACGGCGCGGTAACGGCCTCCGTAACGGCCTCCGCAACGGCGCAGTACGCCTGCGTTCTCCGCCACCTATGCCGCACCCTCGAAAATATTTTTTCACAAAAACGCCGCTGTGGACTTTTAGTGGACTGTTTGACAAAAAAGCGTGATATGATGATATCGTCAAGAAGACCGCCGCAGGGTGGTTTTTTTGACGATATCAGAAATAAACTGCTTCTCTGCTCATTTTTTTGAATAGAGGGATTATTTCGCCATCTGGTTAATACTAGTATTAAGCCTAACTCTGGAGGTGTAAATTATTCCTACAATTTATAACCGCGAACGAAATATATTCTGGCAATTAGATTTGGTTTTTAATGACTATGTAGATATTTCCGACAAAAGACCTGATAGCCAATGATGGATACCTTTTGATTTTTTATTAGATGTTAATGGAAATAGGTATAGGTTTCAAGAGAACGGGACTTGTTTGACTGTGTGGGAAATAAAAAAGATTATTGATGGTTTTCAGCATATAATTAACACAATGAAGAATAACACCAAAAGGAGTATTTTCGAGGAGAGGTACAAACCCTTTGAGCATACAAGTTATGAGGTATTTTTTCATTTAAAAATTTCAGATGCGGATGTTGATTTATTAGAAATCGAATTATGGATTAACATGGCATACCTTAACCAATCAGGCTATGATACGGGTTTTAGATTTCCCGTTACTCTTTCTGAATTTGTGGACTTTACAGAAAGTCTTAAGTCCGAATTTACTGATGTTCTTTCAAGTTTTGAGAAACAGAAATGACACTGGACACCTAACTACCACATGGTATGAGCAAAGGAGGTTGCTCTTATCATAAGGAGGTTGCTCTTATCATAAGAAAGTAGGTCTAATAATGACTAATACGAAACCCTATTGGAAGAGCAGGAAATAGAACTTCTTAAGATAATAATAGGTCAGCAACTTTCTGGAGTTTACAAAAATTATAACCGCCCAACCGATATGCCTCCATTTGTTACTTTAATACGTGCCTTATCTTCAGTGCCTGACCTCACCTCATAGCCATTAACACCGTAAAATATTTTCTCTGCGGTTAAACTTCGCCATTTGTTCCTACATATGAATAATAGTTTAATGTACTTATCCTCCATAACTCATTTTAATCCTTTTGAACGAACCGACCATGCAACGTTTGACAAAAGCCTACATTGGTCACACCGGAAATCGAACAATCCGTGAAGTGGTTCTTGAAGTAACCATTCACCGCCACAAGATGGACATTTCCGAGTTTGCTCTGCTTTCATTCCCCGCCCAGAGGATTTCAGCAAATAATAGTATGTCGGTATTCCTGTGGACACGGTTATATGATTGCAAATATCTATTCCTCTTTTCGATAAGCTGCTATTGTGTCTGGATATCTGAAGAGTTCCAAAATGTTCTCCTGTTGCGCAGTTCATTTGAAGGGTATCACATGCTTTATAATCACTTTCCCATGTGATGATATCCACGTATTCACCGCTCGAAGTTACAGGTAATCGATACAATGGAATACTCTCAAAGCAGTCCCCACATCGAATAGGCGGCTCAAGTGATATATACGTCGTATACAACATATAAAACTTCGGTCTTACACATTTGCACACTGAATCACCATCTGACTCGATCCCCAATACTTTCCACGAGTATTCAATTTTTAAATCGTCCAATTTGGTAAGCCACTTCAATACATAGACGTTTGCTCTGCTCTTATCCAGAGAATCCTCTTCAGGTATGAGAAGATATGAACGGTAGCTGTCCGCATCAATTGCCACAGGGAATTCTCGCCCCAAAACCTGTCCATTCATGCGTAATGCACCCAATAAAAACTGAATTATTTCCTGTACTTGGTCAGTATCATGAACTTGGGCCTGTTTAAAGACAACTTCTATTACAAACATGATTCATATCTCCCTTCCGCAGATATCTACTATTACGAAGCACCTGTTTTAACCACAATTAAACTCTCCGCAAATAACAACAAACGATGTCTATGCGAAACAACAACCGCCACGGAGACGATTCGACTATTGCTTATCCTCATCCCGTAAAGGTGTTATTTCCCATTCAAATTCATTGATGAGCTGAGCCTCAAAAATATCATACTCAGCGTTATAGTTATGTACGTGAGGAACAGGAATAATAACAGATTCGAACTGGTTTGATCATAGGTAAGTGCCCCACTCTGGTATCTACCCGGTTCATTACCAGTACGTGGAGTATGTAGAACATATAGAATATAGAATGGATCGTCAAGCACCGTCGCCAATTCTAAAACTGTGTTAATATTGTCCTTGCGCTAATCCAATTATAATCCTTTCATAGTTACTATTTTGCTCCACATCATATAGGCCAGAGTATTGAAACTTCTGCAATTCGTCGTTTTTGTAAGAACCTAATTTAAACACACAGTCACGTCCCTTAGATTTCAAAACCAATCTTTTGTAATTTATTACTATATATTGATATTTTCTTCTTGAAATGCTAAAAACCTTTAGAAACAACAGCAGCCCACAATCTATTCAGGTTGTAGGCTGTTCGTCCCGCCATGTTTTTGAAGATGATAATCTCTTCCTGGTTTAAATGTTACCTTTATGAACATGGCACAATGACATGTGCGTGATAGTACTATTGATGCTGTCTATCTTACCACATATAACAAAGCGAAAAGCTCCCGGATTGCTCCGGGAGCTTTTTTAGTTTCGGCGCATCAAATACTATGCTCTGCCGATATTCGCCATGATCTGCTTCGTCTGCTTCGCCTTATTCATCGTATACAGATGGATGCCGTCCACCTTGTTCGCCAGCAGGTCGACGATCTGCTCCGACGCGTACTCGATGCCCGCCTTCTCCATATCGGCCGGCACGCCGCCGTATTTGTCCATCAGCGCCTGCAGCTTCGCCGGGATGGCGGAGCCGCACAGCGACGTTATCCTTTTTATCTGCGACGCGCTCAGCACCGGCATGATGCCCGCGGCCACCGGGCAGGCGATCCCCCGCCCCCTGATCCTGTCCAGGAAACCGTAAAAAGTCGCATTATCGAAAAACAGCTGGGTGATGAGCAAGTCAACCCCCTGTTCTACCTTCAGCCGCAGATACTCGACATCCCGGTCGATATCGCGGCACTCCAGGTGCCCTTCGGGGTAAGCCGCCGCCGCCACGCTGAAAAAGCCGCGCCCCCGCACGTGCCTGACGAGGTCCTTGGCGTACGGAAAGCCGGCCGCGGGCGGCACGAACGCGCCGTCCCCCGCCGGCGGGTCGCCGCGCAGCGCGAGGATGTTCTCCACCCCCAGCGTCTGCAGGCGGTCGAGGACGGCGTCGATCGTCGCCGGGGTCGCCCCCACGCACGTCAGGTGCGCCACCGTCTCCATGCCGTAATGGTTCTTGACCTTGTCGACGATCTCGATCGACCGCGCCGAGCTCGACCCTCCCGCCCCGTAGGTCACGCTGATATAGGCGGGATTCAGCCCCTTCAGCTCCTCCAGCGTGGCGAAAACGGTATCGAGCGGGAAATCGGGCTTCGGCGGGAAAATCTCGAACGAAATAACCGGCTTGCCGGTAAATAGCTCGCGAATCTTCATCGTGCAACCCCCGTCCATCCAGTAAAAAAATATGTAATAGGGGAATAATAACCCGCGACCGCGTGTTTGTCAAGACGCTTCCCGCCAAAAAACGCCGGCAGGAAAACCGAGGAGGTGGCGAAATGGTGAAACCCCGCAACCCGGTAAAGGACCCCGCGGCCGTCAGGGCCGACGCGCAGGAAGGCTACGGCGCCGGCAACCCCGAACCGGCCCAGTTTAAAGACGGGGTGGGCAAAAACGGCAAAAAACGCTCCTAGAACGTGTTGCCGGGCGCATTTTGGACAGACTATATTGCCGGAGGTGAGAGTATGGGCTTCAAAGACCTGCCGGGCGGCCAGAACGCCAAGGCCAAAAACAGCCGCGCCGAACTCGCCGGCGAAATATCCCCCCAGAAAAAAGAATCCCCCCAGGACAAATGATCTCTCCACGGGGCGGCCCAAGCCGCTCCGTTCTGTTTTCCGGGCCGGCAACAGGAGAATGTAGATTTATGTCGAAGGAAATTTACATAAACGCTAATCCCGCACGCAGGGGGTTCATATGCCGCATCCGCTCCCCGACAAGCACGCACCCGCCGGACTCCGGGCAGGCTTCCAAACCCAGTTGCTCCAATTCCTCTTCCGCACCAGCCGGGACCTCCTCTTCGTCGTCGAATACCGTGGTCCCGACAAACCGGCCGCCCTCCTGGAAGTCAACGATATCGCCTGCGAGAAACTCGGCTACACGCGCCGGGAACTGGCGGACCTCTACCCCGACGGCGTAATGACCCTGGATACGCTGGCCAAGCTGCCTTCGGTCCGGGCCAGGCTCCTTGAGGGGGAAACAGTGCGGGAAGAACTGATCCTTGTCGCGAAAAACGGCGTGACGATGCCGACCGAGCTCAACGCCGACCTCATCCACTATCGGGGCAAGAGAGTCATACTGGGCATCTGCCGCGACGTTACCGACCAGCATAGCCTGGAAGGCGCCTGGCGCGGCCTTCTGAAAGGCCTCGAAACCGAAATGACCCAGCGCACCGCCGAACTGATGGACCTCAACCGCCAGCTCCAGGCGGAAATCCTCGAGCGGGCCGGCGCCGAGGAAGCGCTGGCGGAAAAAGAGCGGCAACTCCGCCTCATCACCGACAACATGCTCGACATCGTCGTCCAGGTCGACACCGCCGGCATAATCAAGTTCGTCAGCCCCTCCTGCCACACCATGCTCGGCCACCAGCCCTCCTCCGTTCTCGGAAAGCCCCTGCTCGACTTCATCCACCCCGACGATGTCGAAGTAGTCAGCGCCGATTTCCGGCAGATACTGACCACCGGCGCCCCGGTCGGCGCCCAGTACCGGATGCGCCATGCCGCCGGCCATTGGGTTTGGGCGGAGAGCATCGCCAAAAGCATATCCGATGAGCAGGGCAATATCCTGGGGACGGTCACCTGCTGCCGCGACATTACCAGCCGCAAGCGCATCGAGCAACAGCTCAAATACCAGGCCATCCGCGATCCCGTCACCGGCCTTCATAACCGCACCTACTTCGAAATCGAGATGGCCCGCCTCACCGATCCGGCCCTCCACCCCGTCGGTCTCATCATCTGCGACCTCGATGGCCTCAAATACATCAACGACACCCTCGGCCACGACGCCGGCGACCAGCTCCTGGCCAACCTCGCCGACCTCATCCGCGACCCCTTCAGCGACAACGAGGTCGTCGCCCGCATCGGCGGCGACGAATTCGCCGTCATCCTCCCCAAAGCCGACGAAGCCTCGCTGGCCGCCGCCCGCGCGCGCATCACCGCCACCATCGAAGCCTACAACAGCAAAAACCCGACCATCCCCCTCTGCGTCTCGGTCGGCACGGCCGTCACCGGCCCCACCCTCAACATCCACGGCCTCTTCAAGGAAGCCGACAACTCCATGTACCGGGAAAAACTTTTGAGCCAGCACTCCAGCCGCAGCTCGGTCGTCCAGGCCCTCAAAAAAGCGCTCGAAGTGCGCGACTTCGTAACCGAAGGCCACGCCACCCGCCTCCGCGACCTCACCCTCCGGCTGGCGAAAGCCTGCGGCTTTCCAGACTACAAGCACACCGACCTCTGTCTGTTCGCCGAATTCCACGACATCGGCAAAGTCGGCATCCCCGATCATATCCTCTTCAAACCCGACCATCTTACCCCCGGGGAACTCAAAGTCATGCGCAGCCACGCCGAAATCGGCCACCGCATCGCCGTCTCCACCTCCGACCTCGAACCGATCGCCGACTGGATCCTCAAACACCATGAATGGTGGAACGGTAACGGCTATCCCCTCGGCCTCAAAGGCACGAAAATTCCTCTCGAATGCCGGATGCTCGCCATCGCCGACGCCTACGACGCCATGACCAACGACCGGCCCTACCGCAAAGCCGTCTCGCCGGGCGAGGCGCTGGCCGAGATCAAACGCGGCGCCGGCAGCCAGTTCGACCCCGACCTCGTCGAGCGCTTCACCCTCCTGCTCGCCCCCGCCTGACCGCCACCAGGCATCAGCCCCCCAACCCGCCGGCCCCCACCCCAGCCATAAAAAAGCTTCCGGATAGTATCCGGAAGCTTTTTCGCCTTGTCCCGGTAAAGCTGCGTCACCGGGAAACCTCGATCGCATAGTTCGCGCCGGAGTTGTTGTCCCAGTGGCCGGCGCTGTCGTGAAAGCAGAGGTTGAGCGAATCGGCCGCCGCCACAGGAACGGCGGCGGCAAAGCCATTTTCGGTGCGCACCATTTTGTAATCGAGCGCTCCTTCCCAGGCGTCGCCGAAACCGAAGCGGACATACAGCCGATCCGCGCCGCTATTGGCGAGAAGGCCGTTGTAGACGACGTGGACGGTTTCGCCTTTGGATGGGAAGGCGGGGCGCACTAAAAGGCCGCTGGCGGCGTATTTCCTGTTGATATGGCGGGTCATGGCGGTCTTCCTCCCCTTCTGGCATTGTCTGGCACTAGCGTACATTTTCCCTGGCATTTCTCTCTTGCAGGCTTCTGACATTTAGTATGCCCATCGCCGGCCGATTGCTACCGGCCATATTTTGCCGCCAGGGCGGCCAGTTTGGCGGCGATTTCCGGCGTTATGTCGCCTTCTTGGCAGCGCCACGCCCAGTTGCCGCCGCCGACCGTGCCGGGGGTGTTCATCCGCGCCTCGCCGCCGAGGCCGAGAATATCCTGGAGGGGGATGATCGCCAGGCAGGCGGCCGCTTCGTAGGCTGTTTCGATGTACCGCCAGCAGACGGCGCCGCCCGCGGCGCCGTCGCCCGTCCGCTTGCGGTGCCAGCCGAGGATGGTGTCGTTGTCGTGGGTGCCGGTGTAGACGACGGCGTTGTCCTCGCCGTCCGGCCAGTCGCCGCCTTCCAGGGCGAACTGGAGGATCTTCATGCCGGCGAGGGCGAACCGGTCGCGCAGGCTCTCGACGGCCGGGGTGATGACGCCGAGGTCTTCGGCGATGACCGGCAGGCGGCCGAAGTGCTTTTCCATGGCGGCGAAGAAGGGCGCGCCAGGGCCCTTGACCCATTCGCCCCGCTCGGCGGTCGCCTCGCCGTACGGCACGGCCCAGAAGGCCTCGAAGCCGCGGAAGTGGTCGATGCGGACGGCGTCGGCCAGCCTGAAGGCCTGGGCGAGCCGCTCCCGCCACCAGCGATAGCCGTCGGCGGCCATGGCGTCCCAGTCGTAGAGGGGGTTGCCCCACAGCTGGCCGGTGGCGCTGAAGTAGTCGGGGGGGACGCCGGCGACGGCCAGCGGCCGGCCGGCGGCGTCGAGGCGGAAGATGTGCCGGTTGGCCCACACGTCGGCCGAGTCGGCGGCGACGAAGATGGGCAGGTCGCCGATGATCCTGACGCCTTTGGCGTTGGCGTAGTCCTTGAGGGCGCGCCACTGGGCGAAGAAGGCGTACTGTTCGCGGCGGATGCGTTCGATGTCGCCTGTAAGCAGCGGACCGTAGCGCTCGGCCGCGCCCGCCTCCCACTCCGTCCAGGGCAGGCCGCCGAAGCGGCCCTTGAGGGCGGCGTAGAGGGCGTAGTTGTCGAGCCACAGGGCGTTTTCGGCCAGGAAGGCGGGGTAGCCCGCCTCGTCGACGGCTATCGCCGGCGAGATGAGGCCGGGGTTGCCGGCGAAGGCCGAGGCGCTCTGGTAGGGGGAGCCGCCCCAGCCGGGCGGGTTCAAGGGCAGTATTTGCCACCATTTCTGGCCGGCGGCGGCCAGCCAGTCGACGAAGCGGTAGGCGGACGGCCCGAGGTCGCCGCCCGGCAGCGAGGTGGGATGGAGGAGGACGCCGGCGGCCCGCGCGAACGCGGGCGGGTCTTCGCGGCGTTTGAGGAGGAGGGCGCCGGACAGCGGCCCGAGGGCGAGGCTGAGTTTGCCGTCGCGCACGCCGACGGGCTGGTAGCCGGCGAGGGCGTTGTAGAGTTCGCCGTCGGCGTAGTCGCCGATGTCGAGGTCGAGGCGGACGGGCTGGTGGTGCGAACGGTTAAGGAGCACGACCGCGGTGTTGGGTTTTTCCGGGCGGCCGAAGACGTCGCGGCCGCGGCCGATGCGGCGGATATAGCCGTAGACGTCGCCCGCGGCGTGGAGGGGCAGCCACTCGCCGCCGCGGAGGACGGCGTGGCGGTGGCGAACTGCACGCCCGTCGACCCGGAGCGGATGCCGAGCTTCCGCGACACGGTCTCCGATACGCAGCTCGTGGCGATCCTCTCCTACATCAAGTCGACCTGGCCGGAGGACATCCGCCGCGAGCACGACAAGGTCAACTTCATGTACGGTCCCTACAATGCGGCGGTGGGCGAGCTGATCGGGGCGACGGCTGCCGAGTGAACGGCCCGCAGGGGCATATCTCCGGCCGGGCAGCTCCCGCTACGAGCCGTTCTGGACCGTTCCGAGGAATCGCGTCCATATCCGGCGGCCGAGGTCGTCGAAGCGAATCACGGCGTCGATGAAGGCGCGGCGCTCCGCCTCGGCCACCAGCGGCGCGGGCAGCATCGGGTCGAAGACGATCCTGCGGATGCCGCTGCCGCCGAGAACGAAGCTGTCGCGGGCCGCGACGTCGAGCGGCAGGCCATCGGCCCTGCCCGCCCATGCCTCGAGCCGCGCGGTCTCCCGCCGGTAGGACTCGATCAGCGCCGCGGTGTCCCACAGCCGCATCGCGCGCTTCTGCCTCGCGCCGTCGAAGCCGTCGGCCCGGAACACGGCCGCCCCGCGCTCCAGACCGAGGCCGTCGAGGCGCTGGCGGACCGCATCGACGCCGCCGACGAAATTGTCGGGCCGGACGAAAAGG
>JALHDI010000262.1 GCA_022839045.1 Sporomusaceae bacterium | reverse complement strand
GACGACCTCTTCAACGTCGCCCGCTACGCCATGCCCTCCTTCCTCATCATGCTCGCCATGACCGCCCTCATCACCGTCTACCCCGAAATCGTCCTCTACATGCCCAAAATGATGATCAAGTGACCTAGGCGCCAACCAGGGAACATATCGCCCTGCCACAAAAAAACTTCCGCGGGTAAGGCATTTACCCGGGAAGTTTTTTTGCCCTGGCAGGCCGCCCCAGCAGGCCGAAAAACAGCCCTCCGACGTCGATAGAGTCCGGAGCGCGACGGCATTTCGCCCCCTCGGCCCGTCAGCGCCGCGAACGGGGATGAAACGGCCGGCGGCGGACGCTATAATGATAGCTATCCCCGGAACGAATGCAAGCAAGGGAGGAAAAAAACATGCGACTTCGGATCATCGTCGTCTCCGCACTCGTGCTCGTTTTCCTTACCGGTTCGATTGTTCCGGCCGCCGCCGCCTATCGGGCCCCGTCAGCCTACTCGCCTAACCGGCTGAGCGCCCTATACCCAGTTCTTCCGCTACAGGCCCGCGCCGGCCCCAGCGCCGGCTCCTACGCCGGCCCCAGCGCCCGCACCGACGACACCGCCGGCCCCTGCGCCGGCCCCGTCGCCCGCGCCTGACCTGAACGCGCAGCTAACCGCCGAAGAACGGCAGATGGTCGCCCTGGTCAACAACGAGCGCGCCAGCCGCGGCCTCCAGCCCCTGCAGGTAGACGCTCGCCTCGTCAAGCTGGCCAAGATGAAAAGCGTCGACATGATCAAAAACAACTACTTCGGCCACACCTCGCCCGTCTACGGCTCCCCCTACGACATGATGAAAGCCGAAGGCATCACCTACCGCAAGGCCGGCGAAAATATCGCCGGCGCAGGCACCGTCGCCCAGGCCCACACCGGCCTCATGAACTCGGCCGGCCATCGGGCCAACATCCTCGACCCCGCCTACACCCGCATCGGCATCGGCATCGTCAAAGGCGGCCCCTACGGCTACATGTTCACCCAGCAATTCATCGGCCTGTAACCCCGAGGCTGTCCGGATAGTCCGACGCGGCAAACACCGCATGGACCATTCCGGGCAGCCTCGCCGCCTGCCTGCGCCCCCGTCGCGCACATAAACATTTACTCGCCGGCCGATTCGTATTATTATTGATACAAACCCGTCCCGCAAGCGGGCGGCAGGAGGGAGGCGAAATCGATGGCGGAAATCAGCCAGCTAGGCCAAAGCCAACACTTTGAATGGGGCAACATCCTCTGGTTCGTCGAGCCCAGCAACCTCGACATCGAAAGGATGAGCGTCGGCCTCATCACCTTCTACCCCCGCACCACCCAGGGCGAACACCTCCACTCCGGCGACGAACAGGTCATCTACGTCGTCTCCGGCACCGGCACCCAGATCATCGACGACCAGGCCTACCGCCTTCAGCCCGGCGACATCAAGCACATCCCCCCCTACACCCGCCACACAGTCATCAACGACGCCGACGACGAACTCAAACTCATCATCGTCTACACCCCCTCCAAATTCCAGCGCCTTCTCGCCCAGCCCCCGTCCGTCAGCCGGACGGCCGGCGAGGCCGACATCCGCGCCCTCCTCGACCTCGACGTCATCCGCGGCATCCTCAACAAACTCTCCGAAGCCATCGGCCTCAGCCTCACCATCATCGACACCGCC
>JALHDI010000261.1 GCA_022839045.1 Sporomusaceae bacterium | reverse complement strand
CATCGCCTCCGTCAGCACCGTCGCCCTGTCCCTCCTCATCCTCGGCATGTTCCTCATCATGGTCCTCAACCTCAACCACATGGCCTCCACCCTCGAATCCCAGGTCCAGATCTCCGTCTACCTCCAGGACAGCCTCAAAGACCAGGAAATCCGCGAAGTCGGCACCCGCATCACCAAACTCCCCGGCGTCGTCCAGGTCACCTTCGTCCACAAAGACGAAGCCCTAACCCGCTTCAAACAACGCCTCGGCGAACAGCAGGGCCTCCTCGCCGTCCTCGGCGACACCAACCCCCTGCCCAACGCCTTCGAAGTCAAAGTGGACAAGCCCGAGAAGGTCAAACCCGTAGCCGAGGCCGTCGCCCAGCTCAAAGGCGTCGAAAACGCCCGCTTCGGCCAGGAAATCATCGAACAACTCTTCACCCTCACCAAAATGGTCAGGCTCATCGGCCTTGCCCTCATCGTCTTCCTGGCTTTAGCCGCCCTCTTCATCATCTCCAACACCATCCGCATCACCGTCTTCGCCCGCCGCAAGGAGATCGGCATCATGAAATACGTTGGCGCCACCGACGCCTTCATCCGCTGGCCTTTCCTCATCGAAGGCATGATCCTCGGCTTCAGCGGCGCCGTCATCGCCGTCCTCCTCCTCGTCGAAGCCTACACCGTCCTCACCGGGCAGATCTACCAGAAGCTCGTCTTCCTGCCCCTCATTCCCAAATACCCCTTCCTCAACTACGTCAGCATCCTGCTGATCGTCGCCGGCACCGTCATCGGCGCCCTCGGCAGCACCATATCCCTCAAACGGTTCATGAAGGTATAAGGAGGTATTCGATGGAAAAACGGCGTATAACAGCGATGGCATTGGCCCTGCTGCTCACGGCGGTCGCCGCGTTGCCCGCCCTCGCCAACGAAATCGAAGACCACGAGCGCCAGCTGCAGGAAATCCAGCAGCAGATGCAGCAGCATCAGCAGAAAGCCGCCCAGGCCCAGCGTCAGGTCAGCAGCGTCTCCGAACAGCTCCGCCTCATCCAGACCGACCTCGACGCCTCCCTGGCCGACTACAACGCCATCCAGTCGCGGCGGGCCTACACCGAGCAGCAGATAGCCCTCAATAAAGAAATCCTCGCCAAGGCCGAAAAAAGCCTTGCCGAGCGCACCAAGATACTCAACAAACGCATCCGCGACATCTACAAGAACGGCCAGGTCAGCTACCTCGACGTCCTCCTCGGCGCCACCGACTTCGGCGACTTCACCACCCGCGCCGACATATTGAAACGCGTCCTCGCCCAGGACGCCAACCTCATCACCCAAGTAAAACTCGAGCGCGAACTCGTCACCCAGAAAAAAGCCGAACTCGAACGCGACCGACTTGCCATCCTCGAGCTCGAAAAAGTGGCCGCCGCCAAAAAGAACCTCATCGAAGGCCGCCGCAACGAACGCGAACAGGTCTTGAACTCCGCCGTCAACGAGCGCGACACCGCCGAGCGGGCCTACCAGGAGCTCCAGGAAACCTCCCGCCGCATTGAGCAGATGATCCGCAACATCCAGTCCGGCAACCGCGACGCCACCGGCGCCACCGGCGTCCTCATCTGGCCGGCGTCCGGCCCCATCACCTCCCCCTACGGCTGGCGCACCCATCCCATCTTCGGCACCCAGCGCTACCACAGCGGCATCGACATCGG
>JALHDI010000260.1 GCA_022839045.1 Sporomusaceae bacterium | reverse complement strand
CGGTTCTTTCCCCTAAGCGAAAGGAAGTTGACCATGGAATCATTCATCCGCTTCTGTGACCGTCTCTCCCTCTACGGCGGCGTACTGGCCGGTATCCTGACGGTCATCGCCCTCCTCCTCGTCTGCGTCGAGATGGTCGTCCGCACCCTGTTCGCCAAAACGCTCTACATCACCGAAGAATACACCGGCTACCTCATGGCCGCCCTCACCTTCCTCGCCCTCGCCTACACCTTAAGGGACAAAAGCCACATCCGCATGGTCTTCCTCCACGAAATCGTCAAAGGCCGCGCCCGCAACATCGTCGACCTCTACGCCTTCATCGTCGGCTTCCTGTTCTGCGCGGTCCTGACCTACAATTGCTTCGACTTCTTCCTCGACTCGATAAGAACGGGCACCCGCTCGATGCAGATATCCGCCACTCCCTTGGCATACCCCCATTTCTTCATGCCCCTGGGGTCCGCCATCCTCACGCTGCAGTTCGCCGCCGAAATCTGCCGGTCGCTCATCAGGCTGCGTACCGGCGAAACCGGCGAGGCCGAGTCCAGCACCTTGGGCCGGTGAACCGGATGCGGCGCTCATCAATCATTAGAGGAGGCGAACCCATATGGACGTATTGACAGTATCCTTCATCATGATGGTCACCCTGGCCTTTTTCCTCGGCACCACCGTCTGGATCGGCATAACCCTCTTCATCATCGGCGCCATCGGCTTCTTCTTCTTCACCAGCGTCAATCCCATGGCCGTCATGGCCAACATCGTCTGGAACGGCACCAGCGGCTCCACCATGATCGCCCTGCCGCTGTTCATCTTCATGGGCGAGCTCCTCTTCAAGAGCAAAATCTCCGAAAACCTCTTCAAAGGCCTCTCCCCCTGGATGGACCATCTGCCCGGACGCCTGCTCCACGTCAACATCTGCGCCTGCACCCTCTTCGCCGCCGTCAGCGGCTCCTCCGCCGCCACCACCGCCACCGTCGGCAAAATCACCATCCCCGAACTTCTAAAACGCAACTACGACCGCGGCCTCTGCCTCGGCTCCCTGGCCGGCGCAGGCACCCTCGGCTTCCTCATCCCCCCCAGCATGGTCATGCTCGTCTACGGCATCGTCGCCGACGTTAGCATCGGAAAACTCTTCATCGCCGGCCTCATCCCCGGCGTCATGCTCGCCGCCGGCTTCAGCGGCTACGTCGTCATCCGGTGCCTGCTCAATCCCGCGCTCGCCCCCCGCAGCGACCTCGCCTACACCTGGGACGACCGCCTCAAATCCATCCCCATGCTGCTGCCCGTCATCTTCCTCATCGTCATGGTCCTCGGCAGCATCTACCTCGGCTGGGCCACCCCCACTGAAGCGGCCGCCGTCGGCGTCGTCGGCGCCATCTTCTTCGCCTTCCTCTCCCGCAGCATGGACTGGGAAATCTTCAAATCCGCCCTCACGGGCTCGGTCAAAACCTCCTGCATGATCATGCTCATCGTCGCCGGCGCCTCCTTCCTGTCCGTCGCCGTCGGCTACCTCGGCATCCCCGCCGCCATCACCAAATACATCGCCGCCCTCGGCGTCTCCCCCTACGCGCTCATCGCCATCCTGTCCGTCATGTACCTCATCATGGGCTGCCTCCTCGACGGCTTCTCCATGATCGTCATGAGCCTGCCAATCACCGCCCCGCTCATCAAGGCCGCCGGCTTC
>JALHDI010000259.1 GCA_022839045.1 Sporomusaceae bacterium | reverse complement strand
ATGCGCGGAACGTCGAGCTGATGATCCGGCGTCTGGCCGCTTCCCCATTGGCCGAGGCCCGGGAATACAGCCGCCGTCTCTACGAGGCGACCCATGCGGTTGCGCCGTCGCTGGTCCGTTACACGGAACCCACCCCCTACGATCTCGAGACGACCGCGGCGCTCCGGGCTGAGGCGGCCGGGATTCTGGGGCATTTACCCGCCGGTGCGCCCGATTCCGCGGCCGGCAAAGCGGGCACGGATCTCGTCCGGCTGGTGGATGTGACGCCCGAGGCCGACGAGAAGGTCCTCACGGCGATTCTGCACAGCGCTTCGGACCTTCCATTCGTGGACTGCCGGGAGGCCGCCGCGCGGATGAACCGCAAAGAGCGGGAGTCGCTGGTCAAGACGGCTCTCCGTCGGATGAAGGCCTATGATGCCGCCCCGCGGGAATTCGAACAGGCGGTCCTGACCTTCGAGCTGGTGATCAGCGCAACCTGCTTCGCGCAGGTCAAACGCCACAGAATGGCCGGAATCACCGTTCAGGGGTATGACTCTGCGCCCGGACGGAAGAGACCTGGGAGCAGATCCGCCGACGGGCGTCCGCCGCGGCTGCCTATATCCTGACAAACGCCCACCGGCGTCGGGTGCTGATGCGGGTCAGCGCCCGCGAGCTTTACCATCTTGCCCGCGTCCGGGCGGACGGTCATGCCCAGTGGGACATTCGCGAGACGGCGGTGCGCATGGTCGCGCTGGGGCGGAAGGCCATGCCGCTGACGCTTCTGCTCGCCGCGGGAAAGGACGGATTCGACGCCCTATACGCCCGCGTCTTTGACGGCAACGACTGACCGCTTCAGGAAAACCCCGGTCGGCGTGTTGCTTCCGGGATCCGGACCCCGGCGCTTCGCAAGGGATGCGCCCGGGTGCGGGGCCTTTTCCGATTTCGGGGGGAAGTGTTAGGGGATGAAGGATGAGGATCGCTACCCGCCGGTGACCGGGATCGGCCGCGAGGGACACATCGGCATGGTCCGGGAGATCTTCGCAACGATCCCCGGCCGGTACGACTTCCTGAATCATCTGCTGAGTCTCCGCCGTGACGTCGCTTGGCGTCGCTTTGCCGCCCGGGGGATGGTTTTCTTCGACACCTTCCGGCTGCTGGACGTGGCGACCGGAACGGCGGACCTGGCGATCGATGCCGCGCTTTATCATCCCGGCATCCGGATCACGGGGATCGATTTCGTCCGGGAGATGCTCGTTCCAGGGCAAAGGAAGATAGCGGCGCGGGGCCTTGCCGGGCGGCTGGACCTCCTCCAGGCGGACGCGCTGGCGCTGCCGTTTCCGGACGGCAGTTTTGATGTCGCCGCCAGCGCCTTCGGGATCCGGAACATGCCGGATCGCCTGGCCGCCCTCCGGGAGATGCGGCGGGTCCTCGTTCCCGGCGGCATGATTCAGATCCTGGAGATGAACCCACCTCCGAAATGGATCCGGCGGATCTTTTTCGCCCCCTACCTGAAACGGGTCCTCCCGGCCATCGCCCGGGTCTATTCGAAAAACCCGGCCGCCTACGGCTATCTGGTCGACTCCATCCTGAACTTCCCGACACCGGAGGCGTTCTTAAAAGTGATGGCGCAAGCCGGATTCCGGGATCTGGAGAGGCGCTCCCTCACCCTTGGCATCACCAGCCTGTACATCGGGCGCCTTTAGACGAAGCGGATGGAACAGGCGATCAGAAACTGGGCCGCATAGTAGAAGGGCAGCCCGATGAGACGGTTGACGTACGCCCTCGCCACGAAACGGTGGCGGGCGACAAAGACATCCGACACGTAGAACAGCACCGCCCCCACAAAGGCGAGAGTCCGCCCTGGAAGGGCGGCGTGATCGTCCTTGAGGAGCGATGCGGCGCCGATCACCATCGCGGTGATGATGGCCATGTAGGCAACGACGGGGATGCGCATCTTTCCCAGATGGGGTTGGAGCCATACAAAAACGGCCCCGCTCACCGCAATCGCGCAGACGCCGACGATCCAGGTCGACATCTCCGGAGGCGCCTTCAGGAAGAAGGCAACGGCATAGAAGAGATGGCCGGTCAGAAACGAGACGAGCCCCGCCAGAAAAAGCGGCCTCGAAAAGAAGAAGATCAGGCAGACATCGCCCGCCAGGCAGCAGACCAAGCCGGCCAGGATCAGGCCGAAGTAGGTCGGATCGCTCCCAGGGCCGGTCAGCGCCACCGCGATGAACA
>JALHDI010000104.1 GCA_022839045.1 Sporomusaceae bacterium | reverse complement strand
CGCTCGTGCTGCAGGTGTGCGGGGTCATCCCCGATGTGGGCGTCTCCCAGTCCTGGGATGCGGTCCGCCGCTCCTTCGGCCTCACGAACCTGCCCTTCGCGGCGCTCGACAAGGGCCCCGCCCGAGTGACCTACGCGGGACAGGAGGTCCCCTGCGCCGCTGACTCACGAGGCGTCTGGGGCCCCAAGGTCACCGCCGCCCACCTCTCCCAGGCTGTGGTCCTGGCCCAGGGCACGGCCTCGGTTGACGAGACCGTGGCGGCGCCCGAGACCGAGGAGACGCCCTCCGCAGAGTCCGCCGAGGCCGCCCGAGCGCCGCGGGACCGGGATGTCGTCACCATCGCGGAGTTCAGCTACGGCGCCGCGGGACGGAACGTGCTGATCGCGGGCCGCGAGCTGCAGCCCGAGATGGCCTTCCCCATCTCCAACGTCCTCTCGTCGGGCCTGGGCCTCCAGGCCCCCACCCGAGTGCTCGTGAGCGTCGGCAGTCCTGTCGCTCTCTACTCGCCCTTCGGCGATGGCGAGGTCACCGTGTCCTTCAATGACGCGGGCGAGGTGAAGACGGAGACGCGGACGGTGAAGAAGGGGACCGTGGAGATCATCGACGTCGACGAGGCCCCGTTCGTACAGGTCCATGAGGAAGGCGATGGCCGCGCCGGTGGAAATGGTGTCGATGCCGTAGCGGTTGCACAGCTCGTTGGCCTGGGTGATGGCCTCGAGGTCGTCGATCAGGCAGGCGCCGCCGAACATCCCCAGGGTTTCGTATTCCGGCCCGGCGCCGTCCACGCTGCCGTAGCGGCTCTTGTTCCTGACGATGCGGCGGCAGCCGACGGGGCAGTTATGGCACTTGCTGCGGCCGGTCTTCATGGTGGCGGACATCGTCTGCCCGGAGATCTTTTCGACCGCCGGCCAGGTGCCTTGCGACCAGTTTTTCACCGGCATGTCGCCGATGCGTTCGAAGCCGGTGATGCCGCCCGCGGTGCCGTAAGCCTGCAGCGCGGCGGTGCGTTTTTCGATGGTGGCGGCGACGGCCGCGATGCTGCGCTCGAGACGCTGCCGGTCGTGGACGGGCACCGGACGGTCGCCGGCGACGACGATGGCCTTGAGCCCCTTGGCGCCCATGACGGCTCCCAGGCCGCCGCGGCCGGCGGTGTGGGCCTTGCGGCCTTCGGTGACGATGGTGGCCATGAGGACCTGCTGCTCGCCGGCCGGCCCGATGGCGGCGACAACGGCGTCGGGGCCGTGGATTTCTTTGAGGGCGGCGTCGGTGTCGTAGATGTCCAGCCCCCACAGGGTCGTGGCGTCAAATATTTCGACAATTCCGTCGTGGATATGGAGATATATCGGCCTGGTGGTCTGACCTAAAATGATTATGCCGTCATAACCAGATGCTTTTAGCACCGTCCCCCATTTGCCGCCCGCGTCGGCTTCGCCGTAGATGCCGGTGAGGGGCGATTTTGTGACGACCTGGTGGCGGCCGGCGCCGGGGATGAAGGAGCCGGTCATGGGGCCGGTCGTGAAGATGAGCGGGTTGTCCGGGCCGAGCGGGTCGACGTCCGGCCGCGACTCCGCGAGAAGAAGCTTCGCGCCCAGGCCGCTGCCGCCGATCCAGGTGCGGCATTCTTCCCGGGTGAGTTCCCGCCAGGAGACGGTCCTGGCCGTTAAGTTCACATAGGCGAGTTTGTTGTTGTATCCGCCCACGGCACTGCCTCCGCATCATCCGCCCATTATCGGCGGGATAAATTCCAGTTCGTCGCTGTCGTCGAGCCTGTCATCGGGGTTGAGCAGGTAACGGCCGTTCTTGAACGCCATCCAGACGTAAGGCACGAAGCCGTCGGCCGTGCCGTCGCGGAAAACCTCGGTATGGGCGAAGCGGCCGGCCAGGATGGCGACGACTTCGTCCACCGTTAGCGGCTGCGGAGCGTCGATCGTACACTCCCAGGCGCCCAGGCGTTTGGCCAGCGGGCTGGCGAATCTGATGCGCATCCTCTCACCTCGCTTGGGGCGGCGCACGCGCCGCTATATTTGTGAAATAATTCGCAATATCCCGTCAATTCCGCAGTTTTGCAGTATAATTCTTCGCTTTGCTTTGATTTCCTCTATATAAAGGTAAATTTCCGCCATCAATAAACACAATCGCCATCAAAGTATTTTGGGGGCATCACTAAACCCTATGGCCATCAAAGCGCGGCGGGTGGGGCGGCGGGCGCCCAATATGGAGGAGGATTTGGCCGGCGGACATGGAAAGATACTGATGACGGAAAATGTCGGAACATTTGGGAATATGGCGGATAAGCAGAATTTGGGAGGTGTAGGTAATGAGGCGCTTTTCTAAGGTGACTTGGTTGTTGGTCTGCCTGCTGCTGGCGGGCTTGCCGCTGGCGGTGGCGAGCGGGAGTGGCGGCGCGGGTGCGAAGGTCACGGCCCGCACGGAGATCTGGAGGGACATCGGCGCCGGGGCTACCGGCAGCGCCGCCGTGACCATCATGGACGACGGCAAGATCGTGTATTCCGAGGGCTTCGGGATGGCCGACCGCGAGAAAGGCGCCCCGGTCGACCGGCACACCATCTTCAATATGGGTTCGGTGAGCAAGGTCTATGTGGCGACGGCGATCATGCTGCTGGTCGACGAGGGCAAAGTGGACCTCGACCAGCCGGTGACGCGGTATCTGCCCGAATTTACGATGGCGGACGAGCGCTACAAGGATATAACGGTGAGGATGACGCTCAACCATACTTCAGGGATACCCGGCACGACCGGGGCGAATAATTTCGGGTATGCTTACAATAAGGACGTTTACAAGGATACCCTGGATGCGCTGGCCCAGTCGAACCTCAAGCACCGGCCGGGGGAGATGAACCCCTACTGCAACGACGGCTTTACGCTGGCGGAGATGATCGTTGCAAGAGTCTCCGGCCAGAGTTTCACCGATTTCCTGAGCGAGCGGGTTTTCAGGCCCCTGGGGCTTAACAACACCGGCCCGGGGGTCGGCATGCGGCAGGAGACGAAGACGGTGAAGGCGGCGAAGTATTATCCGCCCGGCAAACTGGCCGCCGAGCCGCTGGAGGTGCTTTCGGTGCTGGCGGCGGGCGGGCTGTCGGCGTCGGCCGAGGACCTGTGCCGGTTCGCCGACTCGTTCTCGGGCAAAGGCCCCCAGATACTGTCGGCCAAGGCGCTCGCGGAGATCAGGAAGGTGCAGCCGCCCGAGTTCTCCGGCAAGCTCCGCGGCCCGGACGTGAGCTTCGGGCTGGGCTGGGACGTGACCGATCATGAGCGCTACAGGGTTCAGGGGATAAAGGTTCTGGGCAAGAGCGGCGGCACGGGAACGTATACCACGATGATATTCGCCGTGCCTGACAAGCGGATCGCGGTGGCGGTGATCGCCACCGGGGGACAGAGTAATGCGGTAGCCATCGCCGACAAGGTGCTGGAAGCGTATCTGGTCGACAAGGGGCTGATGAAGAAGGAGGCCAAGGCGGTGACGCTGCCGGTCCAGGCGCAGCCCGTCCCGGCCGAGCTTAAGGTTTTCGCGGGCTACTACGCCACCGGCAACGCCCTGTACAAAATGGCGCTCGATTTGGAAAAAGGCGCGCTGACCGTCTACAATGTGGAAGGCAAGACGGAAACCCCCGTGGTGACGGGGGTGTACAACAACGGCTATTTCCACACAAAAGGGGCAATGCTGTATTTCATGGTTTCCGGCGACCGGCGCTATTTCGTGAAGCACGATCCGGCCTGGATGGTGGATACGATCGGCGGCGAAAAGATCGAGCCTGCCGCGGCGCCGGTGAGGCTGGCCGCCCAGGTGGAAGGCCGGAAGTGGCTGCGGCGGAACGCGAAGCCTTTCGAGGGTTCGATGGGCGTGGGCGATTATGTCGTCGAGGGCGGCCTGATTGACGCACTGCCGGGCTATATCGATTTCGCCGGCGTGAAGAGAATCGAGTCGCCGCTCTTCGCCGGGATGCCGATCAAGTCGATGCGCGACCTGGCTGAGCTCCGCCTGGTGGAGAGGGACGGGCGGCTGTGGGTCTGGTGCAACGGGATGCTGTTCATGCCGGTCGATTTGGCGGCAACGCTGGAGGGCGACAAGACGACCGGCGTGATCGGCGCGGACGGGTTCGCCGAATGGCTGAAGGTTGCCGAGGACAGCGTGCTGAGCTTCGCGATGCCGGCGCAGGGGCGGGTGCTGGTGTACGACGCCGCCGGGGCGCCGCTGTATGACAGCGTGATGGACAGCGGCGAGGTGTTCGCGCCCGCCGGCGGGTTCGTGGCGCTGGTCGGCAGCGCCGGAGATGCTTTCACGGTGATGGCGAAGGCCGCCGACAATTAGGCAAACGGGTGTGCCGGCCCCGGCCCGAAGTGCTTTGCCGGGCCGGGGCCGTTTCCGCGACGACGATGTTATTCTGCAGGGAGGCGTGATAAGGTATGCGGATTACGGCGGCGATGGAAGGGAAGGTGGCGGTCGATGGCGGGAAGGTGTGGTACCGGATCGCCGGCTGGGAGCAGGAAGGGGTGCCGGTGCTGATGGTCCACGGCGGGCCGGGGGCGCCCCACGATTATCTCGAGCCTTTGGCGGCCTTGGCCGACGAGCGGCCGGTGATCTTTTACGACCAGCTGGGCTGCGGCAACTCCGACCGGCCGGACGACCCGGCGCTGTGGACGACCGCCCGGTTCGTGGACGAACTGGCGGCGGTGAGGGCGGCGCTCGGCCTGGAGGAGGTCCATATCCTCGGCCAGTCGTGGGGCACGATGCTGGCGGTCGAGTACATGCTGGCCAAAAGGACCCGCGGGGTCCGCAGCCTGGTCCTGACGGCGCCGTATCTAAGTTCGCCGCGTTTTATCGACGATCAGCGGGCCTACCTGCGCGCGATGCCCGACGAGGTGCAGCGGGTCGTGCGCGACGCCGAGGCGAAGGGCGAGTTCGAGTCGCCCGCGTTCCAGAGCGCGATGATGGCGTTCTACTGCAAGCATCTCTGCCGCCTCGACCCCTGGCCGGAGGTGATGGCAAGGACGTTCGCGAAGATGGGTCTGCCTGTCTACCTGAGCATGTGGGGGCCGAGCGAATTCACCCTCACCGGCAGTTTGAAGGGGGTCGACCTGGTCGGCCGTCTGAAGGAGATAACCGTGCCGGTGCTGTTCACCTGCGGCCGTTACGACGAGTCGACGCCGGGGGCGACCGAGCTTTACCGGCGGTCTCTTCCGGGGGCGGAGATGGTGGTGTTCGAGGACGCTTCCCACCAGCACCACCTCGAGAAGCCGGACGAATACCTGGCCGTGGTGCGCGGCTTCCTGGCCCGGGCGGAGGGTAAGCTATAAAAAGAGTTGGACCATTGCGGTCCAACTCTTTTTGCGGGTATTATCACCGGCCCAACAAGACGGAAGCTCCAGGCCGGTCAGAATGCCTCAGATGCAAGGCGCACCGGAAAAGCGCTTGCTAGCGTACATGGGACGTACGCTAGCAAGCGCTTTGAGGAGCAACGTAGCAGATGGGGCATTATCACCGGCCGAAGCCAGGCAGGGGGAATTCGAGGATGCCGTACACATACGGCGCCAGCTCGTAGAGCTGGAAGAAGACGACGGGCCGGCCGCCGGCGTCCAGGTAGAAGTCGGGGTCGTCTTTTACGCCTTTATATTCCCCGAGCAGGGGAATTTTCCGTTCTTTGATTTGAGCGGCGATGGCGGCGTCGATTTTTTCGCGGCCGCCGGCGGCATAGGGGACGAGGTCGGGCAGGCGGTATTCGTGGCCGGTGGCGAGGTCGAAGGTGAGGCCGCGCATGTAGGTCATACCGTGGGCCCCGCCCCGGTAGACGTAGAAGGTCATGGTGAGGCTGAGCATGCCGTCGCCGTTGTGGCGGACGGCGTACCTGGCCAGGGCTGTCGCGGCGAAGGGGCCGGGGGCGCCGGTTTCCGCGGCGGTGCGGAATTCCTCCACCCGCCGGGCGATGGCGGCGTTGATGCTGTGCTGGGCGTTGGCGTCGGGCATGCCGATCACCCGCGGGTACTGAAAGTCGAGTATCCCCTCGTGGATGGTCTGGGGGACGACGGTGGCCAGAGCGGGCTGGGCCGCCGCAGGCGAGGGTATTGCCAGGAGCAGGAGGGCGCAAGTAAGGAGCATTTTGGCGATTTTCATCGTGTCGGCACCTCTTTCCGGCTATTGGTGTCGTGGGATAATGGTTACTATCAGTATACCACACCGGCCCTTCGAATGGCGCGGATCGCGGCACAGCCGTCGTACCGCCCCGCCGGACGTGCGGCAAGGCGGTTGTGGAGAAAAATTTGGGGAAGAGCCGCCGGGCGGGGAGGCAGGAATACGCGGGCGGTGGCGAGAAATGAATGGGCACCGATGTAAAGGTATTACTTTTGCGCGAAGGGGGTCGGGTTTTTGAGCAGGTATAGTATCGAGGAGCTTGCCGCGATCGGCAGGGATGTGCGGGCCGACATCGTCAGGATGACGGCGGCGGCGGGCTCGGGTCATCCGGGCGGCAGCCTGTCGGCGGTGGAGCTGCTGACGGCTCTTTATTTCAAGGTTATGCGTCACCGGCCGGCGGAACCGAAGTGGCCGGACCGGGACCGGTTTATTCTGTCGAAGGGGCACGCCTGCCCGCTGCTTTATTCGGTAATGGCCCGCGCCGGGTATCTTCCGGCGGAAGAACTGACGACGCTGCGGAAGTTCGGCAGCTGCCTGCAGGGACACCCCAGTTGCCTGGCGCTGCCGGCTTTGGAGGTGTCGAGCGGGTCGCTGGGGCAGGGACTGTCGATCGCCAACGGCCTGGCGCTGTCGGCGAAGCTGAACGCCCGGGAATTCAGGGTGTACTGCCTGCTGGGCGACGGCGAGCTGCAGGAGGGCCAGGTGTGGGAGGCGGTGATGTCAGCCGCCCATTATAAGCTGGACAACGTGTGTGCGATAGTGGATTACAACGGCCTGCAGATCGACGGCGACGTGGAGAAGGTGATGGGCCTGGCGCCGCTGGCCGAGAAGTGGAGGGCGTTCAACTGGCACGTCGTCGAGATCGACGGCCACGACTACGCCGGGGTGCTGGCGGCCTACGAAGAGGCGGCGCGGACCAAGGGCAAACCGACGGTCATCATCGCCAGGACGGTGAAGGGCAAGGGCGTGTCGTTCATGGAGAACGCCGCCGGCTGGCACGGCAAGGCGCCGAACGCCGATGAGCTCAAGCGGGCGCTGGATGAAATCTGCGGGGAGGGGCTGGGGCAATGAGCGACAAGATGCTGCCGACCAGGGACGGCTACGGCCACGGGCTGCTGGCGCTGGGGGAATCCAACCCGGACGTGGTGGTGCTGGACGCCGACCTGGCGAAGTCCACCCGCTCGGACTGGTTCGCCGCCAAGTTTCCGGAGCGATTTTTCGATATGGGCATCGCCGAGCAGGATATGGTCGGTACGGCGGCCGGGCTGGCGCTGGGCGGCAAGATCCCGTTCGCGACGACGTACGGCGTTTTTTTGGCCGGGCGGGCCTGGGACCAGATCAGGACGACGGTGTGCTACGCCGACCTCAACGTGAAGATCGCCGGCAACCACGGCGGCATTTCGGTGGGGGCGGACGGGGCGACCCACCAGGCGCTGGAGGATATCGCCCTGATGCGAGTGTTGCCGAAGATGACGGTGATCGTGCCGTGCGACGCGGTCGAGGCGAAGAAGGCGACCATCGCGGCGGCGGCGGTGCACGGGCCGTGCTTCCTGCGCTTCGCCCGCGAGGCGACGCCGGTTTTCACGGAAGAGGGCGACGCGTTCGAAATCGGCAAGGCGGTCACGCTGCGGGAAGGGACGGACGCGACGATCATCGCCTGCGGGCCGATCGTGTACGAGGCGCTGCTGGCCCACGAGGCGCTGAAGGCCGAGGGGATAAGCGCGCGGGTCGTAAACATGCATACCGTCAAGCCGCTGGACGACGCGGCCGTGCTGAGCGCCGCGGCCGAGACGGGGGCGATCGTGACCGCCGAGGAGCACCAGATATTTGGCGGGCTGGGCGGCGCGGTGGCCGAGGTACTGGTGCGGCATAAGCCGGTGCCGGTGGCGATGGTGGGCGTCCGCGACACGTTCGGCGAGTCGGGAACGCCGGAGGAGCTGGCGGTCCGCTACGGGTTGACGGCCGCGGATATCGCCGCCGCTGTGGCCGAGGTGCTGGCCCGCAAGCGGGGCTAAGGCGACGAGCAGCTGCGCCCCATTACAGAGGTGACATAACTGCCTTCCAGGGAGGTGTCCCTCCGTGCCGCCGCCACAAAAGAAAACAGGCTCTCATTCAGGGAGAGCCTGTTTTTTTATTAATCCACCTTTCGTCGGTCGCGCCAAACACGGTCGCTGACTGCCGCCGCGACAAGCGGATATAGATAAATGGCGTTCCATGTGATAAAGTCCCTGAGATCGATTACCACAACGATTAAGGCGATCGCCGCGGCTAATGCGGCCGCGCCCCTCACGGCGATTGCAGACGCCGCAAAACCGCGGGGTACATCGGTTGCCGCAAGGGCAATGGGTACTCCGAGACCGGCGGTCAGGATGAAGTACCACAACATCCCTCCAATCCCGCCAGGCTGCATGATAATGTACACGACGAGGCATACGGCGTAGGCAACCGCCACGCGTACGGCCAAATAAGCGATGTCAGGGTACTTGTCAGCCGACTTGACCAAGCCGCTACCTCCTGCTCTTTGGCCTGACTCGCAGGCTCTTGTTTTCAGTGGCAGCCGCCGCAGCAGCCGCCGCACGGCCCCTGGTGGCCGGGCATGGCGCAGGCCGGGGCGGCCCCTTTCGCCATCTGGGCCGGCGAGGTTACGGACAGCTGTTTTTTCAAGGCGTCTTCGCCGCAGGCGGGACAAGGGACGCCGGCGTCTTGCACCCCCATTTTCTGCAGTAATTCCACTTTTTTGCCGCATTTTGCGCAGGAATATTCGTAGATGGGCATGGGTTTTCTCTCCTATCTTAGATTGGGTGGTTTGTATTGTCGGTAATATAGATTCCATGCCGGGCGGGATATTCCTTTTGCCGGTGAGCGGGCGAATTGCCGGCCGTTTTTTGATTTGTTCGATTGACAGCGAAAACAACCTGGCGGTAAAATTTAAATGAAAACATTTTTCGTATCGTGGAAATTGCTGTCGTTGAAAGAGGGGAGAACTGATGAAGGAGATCAGATGGCATGGCCGCGGCGGCCAGGGCGGGTTCACGGCCGCGCGCCTGTTGGGGATGGCCGCTTCGCTGTCCGCGGAGTATCACGTCCAGGCATTCCCGTCGTTCGGTCCCGAGCGGCGGGGCGCGCCGGTGCTGGCGTTTACCCGCATAGACACCAAGCCGATCCACGACCACAGCAAGGTGTACGGGTGCGATTACGTGGTGGTGCAAGCCGGGGGGCGAGGTGCTGATAAACTCCGCCCGCGATGCCGGAGCCTTCGCGGGCGAAGGCCGGCGGGTACATACCATCGACGCCACGGGGCTGGCGCTGGCGGTGCTGGGGCAGTCGGTTACGAGCACGCCGATGTTCGGGGCGTTCGTGGGCGCGACCGGGCTGGTGGAGCTGCCGGCGGCGCTGGCGGCGGTCGACGAGATGCTGCCGCCCGACAGCCGGGCGAAGAACCGCGAGGTCGTGGAGTGGGCCTATAACGAACTCAGGAGGAAAGTCCATGCCTAAGCCGACAGTGAGCGCGTTTCAGTATCCGCGGACGCGGGAGGAGATGCCCCGCGGCCCGTACGCCACGGCGGGGGTGCTCGTGGAGACCAACGCCGGCTGGCGGGTTTTTCGCCCGGTAATCCATACGGCCAGGTGTCGGAAATGCCAGCAGTGCTGGCTGATCTGCCCCGACGGGGCGATCGACCGCACGGGCGAAAATTATGTCGTCGATTACAGCTTCTGCAAGGGCTGCGGCCTGTGCGCGGCCGAGTGCCCGGCGAAGGCGATCGCGATGGTCAAGGAGGGCGTCAAGGGTGAGTAGCGAAATGTTGGAGGCGAAGCGCGCCTTCATGTCCGCCAACGACGCCGTGTCTTACGGCGTGAGGCTCTGCCGGCCCGAGGTCATCGCCGCCTATCCGATCACCCCGCAGACGTCGGTGGTGGAGAAGCTGTCGGAGTTTATCGCCGGCGGCGAGATGGACTGCCAGTTCATCAACGTGGAGAGCGAGCACAGCGCGATGGCGGCGGTGATGGGGGCGGCGATGATGGGCTGCCGGACGTTCACGGCGTCGTCGTCGCAGGGGCTGTTGTATATG
>JALHDI010000258.1 GCA_022839045.1 Sporomusaceae bacterium | reverse complement strand
GGAAAACGCCCGTCTGGAAGCGGTGTGCGATATCGACGAGGCCAGGCTTACGGAGGCCAAGGAACAGTACGGCTGCCGCACCTGCGACGACTACCGCGAGTTGCTAAAAGATCCGGACATCAAAATCGTCACCATCTGCACCCCCAGTGGTCTGCACGCCAAAATGGCCATTGACGCCATGGAAGCCGGCAAGCACGTCCTGGTGGAAAAGCCGATGGCCATGTCACTTCAAGAAGCGGCCGCGATGATCGCGGCCGCGGAGAAAACCGGCGTGAAGCTTGGCGTTGTTCATCAGAACCGGTTCAACAAAGCGATCGTAAAGCTGCGCCGAGCCCTTGAAGAAGGCCAGTTCGGCAAGCTGACCCACGGGGCGCTGACCGTCCGCTGGCACCGGGACAAGAACTATTACGACCAGGCCCCCTGGCGGGGCACCTGGGCCCAGGACGGCGGCTGCCTGATGAACCAGTCGATCCACAACATCGACCTGCTCCAGTGGATGCTAGGGCCGGTGGAATCGGTATTCGCCTACACAGCTACCAATGCCCGCGCAATAGAAGGAGAAGACGCCGCCGTGGCAGTGCTGAAGTTCAAGAACGGCGCGTTTGCCACCATCGAAGCCTCCACCACCGTCTACCCCCGCAACCTGGAAGAGACACTGCACATCTTCGGCACGACCGGCACGGCCGGCATCGGCGGCGTAGCCGTAAACAAAATTGAGTCGTGGCGGTTCGAAGGCGTGGACGAAGCCACCGTGCTTGCCGACCAGGACAAAGAACCACCCAACGTCTACGGCTTTGGCCACTACGACATTATCAAAGACTTCATCGATGCAGTGGACAGAGGCCGCCAGCCGGCGGTACCTGGCGAGGAAGGACGCAAAGCCCTGGAGATCATCCTCGCCATCTACCACTCGGTAAAATACCGGGAAGAAGTAAAGCTGCCTCTGGCGGAAAAGTTCACGATAGGAGTTGGCTTATGATCAACCATATCGACCCATCGGCCCGGCTCGGCCAGGGAGTGACCGTCGGCCACTTCTCGGTCGTCGGCAAAAACGCCCAAGTGAGCGACAACGTCACCATCGGCAACAATGTCACCATCTGGGACGGCACCGTCATCGGCGCCAACGTCCAGATCGGCGACGGCAGCGTCGTCGGCAAACAGCCGAAGCCCAGCAAAACCAGCACCGTAAAATACGAAGATGCCCTGCCGCCGCTCGTTATCGGCGCAAATACGACGATCGGCGCCAACGCCGTTATCTACGCGGGCGCCAACATCGGTGAAAATGCCCTGATCGCCGACCTCGCCTCGGTGCGGGAAAACTGCAAAATCGGCAACTTTGTCGTCGTCGGCCGCGGCGTAGCGGTGGAAAACAAAACGACCATCGGCGACTACACCAAAATTCAGACAGGCGCTTACATCACCGCCTACATGGACATCGAAGACCATGTCTTCATCGCCCCGATGGTCACCTTCACAAACGACAACTTCATGGGCCGGACAAAAGAACGGTTCAAATTCATCAAGGGAGCCACCGTCAAACGCGGCGCCCGCGTCGGCGGCGGCTCGATAATCCTCCCCGGCGTGGTCATCAGTGAAGAAACCTTCGTTGCGGCCGGCGCGCTTGTCACTAAAGACACGGCGGAGCGGATGGTGGTACTCGGCCTGCCGGCCAAAGAAGCGCGGTCAGTCC
>JALHDI010000257.1 GCA_022839045.1 Sporomusaceae bacterium | reverse complement strand
AGGCGGCGGAGAGCCTGGAGGCGCGGCTGAAGAAGATCGAGGAGCAGCTGGCGGCGCTCATGGCTTGCTGCGAGGAGAAGGGACAAAAGTAACACCCGCAGGTGTGTGCGGGTGTTGTTCGTTTGAGGCGAGTTTTGGGGGCTGCCAGTTTAGCGGCGGAGAACGCAGAGGAGCTACAATACAAGGACGGCGCCGGATTTCATGATTTCGACTTTCACGCCGCTATAGCGGGTTTCGACGGCTTTTTTGAAGGCTGCGGGGTCTTGTTTGATGAGGGCGTGGGTGTTGTAGTGCATGGGGACGACGACTTTGGGGTTGAGCATGCCGACGGCTTCTACGGCGTCGTCGGGGCCCATGGTGTAGTTGTCGCCGATGGGCAGGAGGACGCAGTCGATTTTCTCCAGCCGGCCGAGGAGGGCCATGTCGCCGAAGAGGCTGGTATCGCCGGCGTGGTAGACGGTGGCGCCGCGGAGGTTGACGATGAAGCCGGCGGCGTGGCCGCCGGCGACGCCGGAGCCGTGGAAGGCGGGGGCGACGCGGACGTAGCCGAAGTCGAAGGCTTTCTTGGCGCCGATGTGGACGGGCACGACGTCGCAGCCCTGGTCTTTGAGCATGCGGGCGACTTCGGCGGTGGCGACGACTTTGGCGCCGGTGCGTTTGGCGATGGCGACGGTGTCGCCGAGGTGGTCCTGATGGGCGTGGGTGACGAGGATGTAGTCGGCTTCGAGGGTTTCGGGGCTGGCGGCGGCCTGCGGGTTGCCGGTGAGGTAGGGGTCGATGAGGATGGTGATGCCGCCGCCGGTGAGCTGGAAGGCGGCGTGGCCGAGGAAGGTGACGGCGGTTTTGCCGCCCTGCCCGCCGGGGGCGGCGGCTGCCGGCACGGCGGCGAGCAGGAGCGCGAGGCCGAGGATGAGAACGAGCATCTTTCTGCGCATACTGATCCTCCTATGTATTTTGATCATTTGTTTTTGTTTTTGATCTTTTCGTGATTCGCGACGCCGCAAACTACCGGCTCCGGTGCTACAGATTAACGTGCCGTAAGGCTCGTGCCGGCGGCCGCGACCACCGTCGCCAACGGACATCCGTGTCCGGTGGCTCCTCGCCCGGCCGTCCATGGCCGGGCGTGTGGCGCCGCTCGGCTGCTTCGCCAACGGCACGTAGCATCTTCCGCAATGTCGCCGTCCGTTTGTGGCGCCGCGAATCTCAATGCCTACTACCAAAAACGCAATAATGGATAGCCGCGGCCGGTCAGAAGCCTCCAGATGCAAGGCGCACCGGAGGCTGGCACCGGAAGCGTACACGAACGTACGCTGAGGATGGCAGCCGAGGAGCAACGCCGCAGATGGGGGCTTATCACCGGCCGATCTTGTTCAGTAACCAGGCCATGTTTTCGCCGATGGCGCGCATGTTGGCCATCCCCTCGTCGTCTTTGGCGACTTCGCCGATCTCGCGGCCGTAGACCATGTTCCAGTAGGTGGCGCCGACGAGGAACATCTGGTTGTAGTGGAGGAAGTGGTACATGGTGTCGAAGGTGTGGGTGGCCCCGCCGCGCCGGACGGCGGTAACGGCGGCGCCGGCCTTGTGTTTGAAGAGGTAGTCGTTGGCGCGGGCGACGAAGCCGACGCGGTCGATGAGGGCTTTCATTTCGGCGTTGACGTCGGCGAAGTAGGTGGGCGAGCCGAGGATGATGCCGTCGGCGGCTTCCATTTT
>JALHDI010000103.1 GCA_022839045.1 Sporomusaceae bacterium | reverse complement strand
ACAACCGCCTCGACAGCCTCTTCTTCCGCCGGCTTCACGATGTACATGACTTCATACTTCTTCATGAAACCACCTCCTCCTTTGGACTTTCGGCCCCCGCGAGGGAGCAGGGAAGGTTCAAATATGAATTTGAAACCTGTCTCATTAGACCAGTATATTATAGCACCAAATTCACCGGTATTGCAAGAAAAGCGGCCGAACTATTTTCGGCGGCCGCATGGTGTAATTGCCATAAACATTGTTACTATGTGTCGATAGTAGCGATGTTCTGTCGCTAAAACTTGGTATAAACGAAAAATTCCTTGTTACTATGCGCGTGCAGAAAGGAATAAGGGCGTCAAAACGAGGCCATAATGGCCTCGTTTTGTTAGGCAGAAAACACGGGGGGCTTATCAACGGCCGCAGCCTAAACGTTGAAGCGGAAATGGACTACATCCCCGTCCTGCATGATATATTCTTTCCCTTCGAGGCGGACGAGCCCCTTATCCTTGGCGGCGTTGAAGCTGCCGGCGGCCATGAGGTCGTTATAGGCGACGAGTTCGGCGCGGATGAAGCCGCGTTCGATGTCGCTGTGGATCTTGCCGGCCGCTTTCTGGGCCTTGGTGCCGCGGCTGATGGTCCAGGCGCGCACCTCGGGCTCGCCGGCGGTGAGGAAGGTGATGAGGCCGAGGAGTTTGTAGCTGGCGCGGATGACCTTGTCGAGGCTGGCTTCGCTAAGGCCCATTTCAGCCAGGAAGGTGGCGGCTTCTTCGTCCGACAGTTCGGCGATCTCGGCTTCGAGCTTGGCGCAGACGGCGATCGCCTCCGCTCCGGCCTTGGCGGCGTATTCCTTGACGGCGCGGACGTGGGGGCTGGCGTCGGGGTCGGCGGCGTCGGCCTCGTTGATATTGGCGACATAGAGGATGGGTTTGAGGGTGAGAAGGTTGAGCTCGCGAACCAGAGCGATTTCCTCCTCGCCGCCGATCACCTGGCGGGCGGGGATAATTTCTTCGAGGGAGGCCTTGAGGCGGGCGGAAAGTTCGAGTTCGGCCTGGGCCCGCTTGTCGCCGCCTTTGGCCATTTTCTGGAGCCGCTCGGCGCGCTTTTCGAGGGTTTCGATGTCGGCGAGGCACAGCTCGGTGTTGAGGATCTCGATATCGGCGAGCGGATTGGACTCGCTTTCGGCGTTCATGACGCCGGGGTCGGTGAAGCAGCGGACGACTTCGATGACGGCGTCGACCTGCCTGATGTGGGCGAGGAATTTGTTGCCGAGGCCGGCGCCCTTGGATGCCCCCTGGCCGAGGCCGGCGATGTCGACGAACTGCATCTTGGTGGGGGTGATCTTTTTAGGCTTGTACATGGCGGCGAGGGCGGCGAGCCGCGGGTCGGGCACGTCGACGACGCCGACGTTGGGCTCGATGGCCCCGGAGACGAAGCTGGAGACGGCAACGCCGGCTTTGGTGAGGGCGTTGAAGAGGGTGGTCTTGCCGACGTTGGGGAGGCCTAATATGCCTACTTCTAAATTGGTACTCATCTGATTCACACCTTAACTTCGAAAATTCGACGAGTTAATTGTAGAATATCCCCAACAATAATGCAATAGTCATTCGCCGGCAGCCTTGGGGGCGCTGAGGCGGCGGATGGCGCAGTTTTCCCGGCAGCGCGGGCAGGTGTCCATCGCCATTTCGTAGAGGCGCTTGTACTTGTCGCGTTCGCCGGCGAGGGTGGCGACGCTGGCGCCGGCCAGGCGCCGGTAATGGTCGCGTTCGGCGGCCAGGCACTGGTAACAGGGGGTTTCGACGGTGTACTTTCCGCATTCCGGGCAGGTTGTGAGCATGACGGCATCCTCCTTTGATATAGGGTGCAAGAAGGATACCTCGCGCGGCCCGGCGGCGGAAAGCGACAAATGAAAACGCCCGGGCCGAAGGTATCCTGCCCAGGCGGTCGGCTGTCTGCAATACGGTTCCCTGTGGTTGATTCCACTAATCCGCCAGTTCCGTATCGGGGTATTCGGTTCTAGGGCTATTATACCTGGTGCGGGCCGACACCGTCAATAGCCGCGCCGGCCGCTCACTCCTGCGACCCGTCCTGGCGGGGGACGATGTTTTTGACCGCTTTTTCGAATTTGGGGCGGGCGATCATGACCCGGCGACCGCAGCCGAGGCATTTGAGGCCGAAGTCGATGCCGGTGCGGGTTATTTCCCACTGGTCGGAGCCGCAGGGGTGGGTTTTCTTCATTTTGACGATGTCGCCGACCTCGTAGCGGACGATCATGCTTTCACCCCCTGCCGACCGGTCAGCAGCGACAGCCCCGGCGCCGGAATTTTGGCCTGTTCGAACAACACCTTGGCTTTGTGGCGAAAAGCCGTCTCGACCTTGACCTGTTCGAGAGGAACGGTTTTGGCTACGACCCTCACGATGACTTCGCCGGGGCGAAGGTCGACGACGCCGATAACTTTCGGGCCGTCCTGAACTTCCGGCATGCGGGCGATTTCACGGGACGCCTCGCCGAGAAGGGCGATGACCTTGTCGATATCGGCCTCGTAGGCGACCGGGATGTTGATGACCGCCTGCATCGGGCCGCGGGTGTAGTTGCTGACGCGGGAGATGGCGCTGTTGGGGATGATGTGGAGGACGCCGCTGGCGTCGCGCAGTTTGGTGACGCGGAAGGTCAGCTCTTCGACCGTGCCGGCCATGGTGTCGCTGACGATGTAATCGCCGACGGCGAACTGGTCTTCGAGGATGATGAAGAAGCCGGTGATAAAGTCCTTGACGAGCCCCTGGGCGCCGACGCCCAGGGCCAGGCCGATGACGCCCGCGCCGGCGATGATGGAGGTGGTGTCGATGCTGAATTCCTGCAGGATGAGAATGGCGGCCAGGAAGTAGAGGGTATAGCGGACGATGGTCTTGAGCAGGGCGCTGAGGGTGCGGGCCCGTTTCTCCTCGAGGAATTTCTGCGAGCCGTCGGGGGGATGGAACAGGCGATCGACGACCAGGCCGCTCAGGCGGCCGACGACGGCGGCGACGATGATTATGGCGACGATGCGCGCGCCTTTGTAGCCGATGAGGTACAGCAGGTCGGTTTTGAAAATACTCTCCATGCTTACTCCTCGTATTCGCTGATTTTTTCCCACACGCGGGCGGACACGCGACGGTAGAGCTTGCTCCAGCGGGCCGAGTGGCCGGCCAGGACGGCAAGGGCGGCCTCCCGGTCGGCGGCCGATACCAGCAGGCTGTGGCCGCAGCTGAGATCGATCTCCCGCGGGGTCGGGCGGGCTACTGTCTTGATCCCGGCCCCGGCGAGGAGATGCTCGGCCCGGACGGCGTCGTGGACAGAGACAAAGGAGAACAGGTGGTCGTATTGCTTATCCGCGGCCGTCATCTCACAGGGTGACGGCCTTGCCGGCGGCCAGTTGGTCGAGGATGGAGTACATGTTGGTTACGCCGCCGATCGCAAGCCGGTCCTTAAGCCCGAAGTAGTCGAGACAGGTGCCGCAGGACAGCACGGTGACGCCGGCGGCGGCAAGAGCGTCGAGGTGGTCGAGGACGGGCGACCCGGCAACCGCCAGCCGGACGCCGCCGTTGACGAGGAGGACGGCCCTGGGAAGGGGCTGGCTTTCCCGGACGGTGTAAAAAAAGGACTTCATGAGGATGGCGCCGAGCTCGTCGCTGCCGTGGCCGAGGGTGTCCTTGGTGATGAGGTAGACGGTATCGCCGGTCGGGCGGTCCGGCCGACCGCCCGACTGGCCGCTGTGGCCGACGGCGACGGGTGCGCCTTTGGTTATGCGGATGCGGTAGTGTCCGTTCTGCTCTTCGACGCTGACGCCGCAGCCGTTGGCGGCGGCGAATTTGACAACGTTTTCCTTGGCGGCGGGGTTATCGACGAGGGTGGTTACGACGCCGTCGACGATGGCGTCGAGCGCTTTTTTGGTGGCGATGACCGGCTGCGGGCAGGCCAGACCGCGGGCGTCGATATCAGTAGACATGGATTTCTCCTCTCCCTTGGGCAATTATGTGGCCGATGCGGGCGGCATGGTTGACCCCCGCGTGCTTCAGAGCGGCCAGCAGGGCGTCGGCTTCGGTCGCCGGCAGGGCGAATAGCAGTCCGCCGGAGGTCTGCGGGTCGAAACACAGGTCGCGGAGCCGCTCGGGCACGCCGTCGGCGAAGTCGACGGTGGTCAGGTAGCCGCGGTTGGTGTAGGCGCCGGCCGGAACGAGACCCATGGCGGCCGCGTCGGCGGCGTCGGGCAGCAGCGGCAGGGCGGCGCTGGCGATCTCGGCGCGCGTGCTGCTGGCGCTCGCCAGCTCGAAGAGATGGCCGAGAAGACCGAAACCGGTGACGTCGGTGCAGGCGTGGATGGTAAAGCCGGCTGCGGCCTGGGCCGCTTTGGCGTTGAGGGTGGCCATCGTCTGGATGGAGGCGGCCACGCCGGCGGGGTAGAGGTCGGCCTTGGCGGCGGTGGCCAGGACGCCTGTGCCGAGGGGCTTGGTGAGGATTAGGGCGTCGCCCGGGCGGGCCCCGGCATTTGTCCAGATTTTTTCGGGATGGACGAGGCCGGTCACGCTGAGGCCGTATTTGGGCTCGGTGTCGTCGATGGTGTGGCCGCCGGCGATGACGGCGCCGGCTTCGGCGACCTTATCATAGCCGCCCTGCAGGATGGCGGGGAGGGTGTCCCCGGTCAGGTCGCAGGCCGGGAAGGCGACGATGTTGAGCGCGGTAAGCGGCCGGCCGCCCATGGCGTAGACGTCGCTGAGGGCGTTGGCGGCGGCGATCTGTCCGAAGGTGTAGGGGTCGTCGACAATCGGCGTGAAGAAGTCCACCGTCAGGATGAGGGCGGTGTGGTCGTCGAGCCGGTACACGCCGGCGTCGTCGGCGGTGGCGGTGCCGACCAGGAGACGCGGGTCTTTGCTTTGCGGCAGGTGGCGCAGCACGTGCGCCAGGGCCCCCGGCCCAATCTTGGCCGCTCAGCCGCCGCTTTTGGTGTATTGGGTGAGTTTGATCATTTCTTTCCCTCCTTCCGGTGGTTTCGGTTAAGGCAATTATTGCCTTTCCCCACTGTTATTTATACCCGTGGGCGCTAAAATCCTTTTTCGCGTCGCGCGCATACAATGGATGTAGTCAATCAGAAGGGAGGCGGGTGGGGTGGCGACTACTTCGACCGATGCCGTATCTCAGACGATCATCGACACTATTCTTGCCGATGTGAACGCCATCGTGCCCACCTACGTGTCACTGGTAAACGCTCATCGCCTGCTGGTCGGATCGGCCGAGGAAACCCGCCGCATCGGGGGAGTCACCGCCGACGCCGTCGCCCGGGCCATCGAAAGGTTCGACCGCAGCGGGGTGCTGATTGATATCCTCATCGACCTGCTTTGCTGCAAGATCGCGTTCAGCAGCGAGTTTCTGGCCGTGACCTGCGCGCCGGTGGATATTTTCCGGCTGCTGGCCAACAGATTCGACGCCGCCGACGCGCCGCACATGGTCGCGGAGGAGATTCTCGTGCTCGAGGTGGTGCGCCGGGCGCAGGAACGCCTGCGGGGGGTGGGGCCGGTGCCGTCCTGCACGCCGCCCGGCGGGCCACCGTTCGACTTCGCCACCTCGTTCTACGCGCCGCCGCCGCCGCCGCCGCCACCGATCCCGCCCGAGCCGCCGTTCGCGCCGCCCTGCTTTGTGCCGGTGTCAAACGGGGCAAGCGAGGCGGCCGCGATATCCGAGTCGGTCGCCGAAACCGAGGAGCTCGTGGCGGACAACAACAGCAAAAAAAAGGGGCCGGCCCCGCGTCGCGACTGCACCCCGCTGCGGCCGCGACGGCTGAAGAAATGAAGCGCGCCGCGAGGCGCGCTTTTTTGGTGTAGGCAACCAAGGTTGCCGAGAAGGCTCCAGATGCAAGGCGTACCGGAGGATGCGAAGCGACGGCGTTCTCGAAACGTACGTCGAGCAAGCAAATGCAGTCGTAACAAACGCAGATGGGGCTTTATCGGCTGCCGGAGCTATTTGTCGGGGCAGGTGCAGGGCTCCAGGTGGATGGTCGCCTCGCACGGCGCCAGGCTCGCCTCCAGGGCCGCCTCGACCTCGTCGCAGACGGCGTGGGCCGCGTCGAGATGCATGTCGCGGCGGAGGATGAGATGGACGTCGATGAGGCGCAGGCTGCCCGAGCGTCGTGTCCGTAGCTGGTGGAAAGCGAGAATGGCGGGGTGGGCGGCAAGGATGCCGGTGATTATCTCTTCCTCTTCGGGGGGCAGGCTGACGTCGGTCAGCTCGTAGAGGCTTTTTTTGGTCATGATGTAACCGGCTCTGAAGACGACGGCGGCGACGATGATGGCGATGACCGGGTCGAGCCAGGCGAAGCCGGTGATTTTGATTACCGCCAGGCCGACCAGTACGCCGCACGATGTCCAGATATCGGCTTTGAGGTGGAGGGCATCGGCTTCGAGGGCGTGGGAGCGGGTTTCGCGGGCGACCTTCATCAGCCTGGCGGAAACGTACCAGTTGACGAGGACCGAAACCGCCATCACGGCGATACCGTATTCGAGATAGGCGGGGGTGTGGCCGGCGGCGAGTTTTTCCGCCGCCTCGTAGACGATCCACAGGGCGGCGATGACGATGAGGGCCGCTTCGATGGCGGCGGACAAGCTCTCAACCTTGCCGTGGCCGTAAGCGTGGTGAGCGTCGGGCGGCTCAGCCGCCTTGCGGACGGCGAAGTAGGCGATGAGGGCGGCGATGAGGTCGACCGCCGAATGGGCGGCCTCGGACACGATGCTGACCGCGCCGCCGGCCAGGCCGACGGCGAGTTTGAACAGAACCAGCGCGGAGTTGGAGATGATCGACAGCCGGGCGGTATTCTGTTTTAGCGCATTGTGGTCCAAAAGAAACCCCCCCGTGGTTTATTATGCGCGCTGCCGGCTAAAAAGCTCCATATGCAAGGCGTACCGGAGAACACGACGCAGGGTACTCGTGCGTACGCCGAGGAAGTGTTCGAGGAGCAACGCCGCAGATGGACTTTTTAGCCGCAGCCAAAATAAAAAGCCTGCGGGATGATGGTCCCACAGGCTTCGCCTGCTGCTACTGCCCGGCCGCACCGGCTACCGCCGGTCGCCTGATCCTATTTTATTATATTAGCACGCCTGGTGAATGGTGTAAATCCCGATTTTGGCCAGCCGTCACTCGTTTCCTATCTGGACTACGTGGGTAACGGGATAGCCGATGGCCGCCAGCCGATCGACGAGTGTCTTGACGTCCTTGACGTCGGCGCGGATTACCATCTCGGCCCGGCCGTCCTCGGTGTTGTAGGTGGCCATGCTGAGGATGTTGATGCCCAGTTCCTTGAAGACGGAGGCGACGTCGGCGAGAACGCCAACTTTGTCGTCGAATTCGAACGTCAGGCGGGTGCGGCCTTCCGCCAGCCCCATGACGTCGACGAGGCATTTGAAGATGTCGGTCTCGGTGATGATGCCGGCGACGGCGCCGGCGGCGTCCACGGCCACCAGGCCGCCGATCTTGTGGGTGTACATCAGGAGGGCGGCTTCTTCGATGGTGGCGTCGACGTCGATGGTGATGACCGGCGATTTCATGATTTCCTTGACCAGCATTTTGGCCAGGAGGTGATTGATTTCGAAGACGGACAGGGTTGTGGCCGGCGACGGCGCGACGGCCCGCAGGTCGCGGTCGGTAACGATGCCGACGAGCTTGCCGTTATCCACGACGGGCACGCGGCGGAATTTGCTGCTCTTCATGAGGTTGGTGGCTTCGGAAACAGTCATGGTCGGAGGAATAGTCACCGGATTGGGGGTCATCCGTTTGGAGACGAACATGGCCATCTCTCCTCGCTCTTTATTGGGGTCGCGTTTAGCCGCCGAGGTACGCCTTGCGGACCGCTTCGCTCTCGGACAGCTCCTTGGCGGTGCCGGCGAGGGTGATGCGCCCGGTTTCGAGCACATAAGCCTTCTGGGCGACGGACAGCGCCATGTTGGCGTTCTGTTCGACCAGGAGGATGGTGGTGCCGCTGGCGTTTATTTCCTTAATGATAGCAAATATTTCTTTAACCAGCAACGGGGCGAGACCCATGGAGGGTTCGTCCATCAGCAGAAGTCGCGGCCTGCTCATGAGGGCGCGGCCGATTGCCAGCATCTGCTGTTCGCCGCCGGAGAGAGTGCCGGCGACCTGGCTTTTGCGCTCGCGCAGGCGGGGGAAGCGTTTGAAGACGCCTTCCATGTCCTCGGCGATGCCTTTGCTGTCGGAGCGCGTGTAGGCGCCGAGCTCGAGGTTTTCGAGGACGGACATGTTGGCGAAGATGCGGCGCCCTTCGGGTACATGGCAGATGCCCTTCTTGACGATGTCCTGGGCGGGCAGGCTGGCGATGTCCTGGCCTTCGAAGGTTATATGTCCGGTCTTGGGTCTCAGGAGGCCCGAGATGGTGCGGAGGGTGGTGCTTTTGCCGGCGCCGTTGGCGCCGATGAGGGTGACGATTTCGCCTTCGGGCACTTCCAGGCTGATGCCTTTGAGGGCATGGATGGCGCCGTAGTATACGTTGATGTCGTCGATCTTAAGCATCAGTGCACCTCCTCGCCGAGGTAAGCCTCGACAACCCGCGGGTTGTTTTTGATTTCGGCCGGCGTACCCTGGGCGATGATGCTGCCGTAATCGAGAACGTAGATGCGTTCGCAGACGCCCATGACCAGGCTCATGTCATGCTCGATGAGGAGGATGGTGAGGCCGAATTCCTTGCGGATCCAGCGGATCATGTCCATGAGCTGCTGGGTTTCCTGGGGATTCATGCCTGCGGCCGGCTCGTCGAGCAGGAGGAGCTTGGGCTGGGCGGCGAGGGCGCGGGCGATCTCGAGCCGGCGCTGTTCGCCATAAGGGAGGTTTTTGGCTATTTCGTCCTTGCGGTGGGAAAGCTGGAAGATTTCCAGGAAGCGGAGGGCTTTCTGATCGAGGCTTTCTTCTTCGCCGTGGTAGCGACCGAGGCGGAGAACCGTTTCGAGAAGGCCGTATTTGACGTGGAAGTGGTAGGCTATCTTGACGTTGTCAAGGACGGACAGTTCGTTGAACAGACGGATATTCTGGAAGGTGCGGGCGACGCCGCGCTGGGTTATCTGATACGGCTTCAGGCCGACGACGCTTTTACCGTCGAATTCGATCTGGCCCTCGGTGGGGTCGTAGACGCCGGTCAGGAGGTTGAAGGCGGTGGTTTTGCCGGCGCCGTTAGGGCCGATGAGGCCGATCAGCTCACCCTGCTCGATGGCGATGTTGAAGGACGAGACGGCGCGCAAACCGCCGAACGATTTGGACAGGTTAGTTACCTTGAGCAGTGCCACGCCGTTCACCTCCCGTCAAGCGACCGAACATTTTGAGGCTGAGTTCCTTGTTGCCGAACAGGCCCTGGGGTCTGAAGAGCATGAGGATGATGAGCAGGAGGGAGTAGATGACCATCCGCCATTCGGGCCATTCGGCGAAGAAGGCCGACACCCAGGTGAAGAATACGGCGCCGACGATCGAGCCGCTCATGCTGCCGAGACCGCCGAGAACGACCATGGTGAGGATGTCGAAG
>JALHDI010000256.1:556-2286 GCA_022839045.1 Sporomusaceae bacterium | reverse complement strand
CTTGTCCATGCGCAACGCGACTTCAGACTGAACGTAGTCGCCGTACCGTACCCGAAGGCCGTCCAGGTTGGCGGCCACCGGCGGCGCGTAATATTTATACGGCGCCAGGTTCCCCCAGGATATCAGCTCTTTGACCGTTGGTCCCATGATCAGCGACTGGAATATGTCCCCGAGGCCCTGGCCACCCATCCGGGCCGGGGTCGCCGTGAACCCGATGACATAGGCGTCCGGGAAGGCGCTCAACAGCTTGCGCCAGGTGGCCGCTGCGGCATGGTGACATTCGTCCGGGAAGATGATGGTCGGTATCGGCATTTTGTCTAATCGGCGGGTCAGCGTCTGAATGCTGCCGATCTGGATCAGCTCGTCGTAATTGGTCGGGTACCCGGCGGCGATGACACCAAACGGTACCCCCGCCTCTCTCAGCGTCGCGGTGGACTGCTCGACCAACTCCTGACGGTGAACGACGAACAGCGTTCGGTTTCCCTTCAGGCGTGCCTTGCTGGCCATGTATGCCCACATAACCGTCTTGCCGGCGCCACAGGGCGCCTGATCAAGTATCCGGCGGAGGCCCTTATCGAACTCCAGATTGTTTCCCTCGATGATCATTTCTTGGTATGGCCTGAGCTGAAACACGATTTTCCCTCCGATTTTGGGGATAAAAAGGCCCGTCAAGGGGTTTATCCTAACGGGCCTTTTGCAGTTTTACGCTAGTACGGACGTTGCTGTCCGGGCGATTGCTGCGGCGAATTATTGAACGGAAGCTGCTGCTGAGGTTGCTGCGGATGTTGGTACCCGGCCGGGGGCGCTGCGTAACCTTGCGGCGGCGCCGGCGGGGCGGGCGGGTAACCGGGAGCGGCGGCCGGCGCCGGCTGGTAGTATCCCTGCTGCTGATATCCGGCGGGAGGCTGGTACCCCTGGGGAGGCGCAGCCTGCGGTTGCTGCTGCTGTTGAGGGGCGTCTTCGATGTACTGGAAGCCGGCGACACGCAGGTTATAGAATCGACGCGTGGTGCCCTGTTGATCGGGAGCTGATTTTTTCTGCTTCATGCGCCCCCAGACCAGGAGTCGATGGCCTTTCTTACAGGAGTTCATGATCTTCGCGCCGGTGTCGTCGAAGGCGTCGCAGTCCCAGAAGTTCGCCTCGGCATTTTGTCCGTTGCTGTTATCCGCCAGGGTGAAACTCACCACGCTGCTGTTTTGGATTTGCTTGGATTCCGGGTCAGCCGTCAGACGGCCGAAAATTATCATGTTGTTCATGCTTGACCTCCCGATTTTTGATTGACGTAGGCGACGAACTCGTTATAAATCGCGTGGCACTCTTCATGGGTCAGTTGCGCCGGCGATCGGCCGTAACGCGCCTGTACCCACCCGGGGATGCCGTCCGCCGGCCAGCCGGCGTTGTTCCAGACGGTGGAGATCTCCGCGTCGTAGGCAGGGAATCCATTTGTCGGTACCTGCGGCGCGGGCGCCGGAGCCGGGGCGACGGCGGGGCCGGCCGGCTGCTCGAACAGAGTCGGGCCCGGATACGGCTGCTGGTACCCCTGGTAAGGCTGCCACTGCGGCGCCGGCTGGTAGAATTGAGGCGGCGGCGCGTCGGTACCTGTGTTCAGCCACTGCATCAACTCGACGCCGGTCTGCTCGCCGGGAATGAAGCACTTGCCGTCGAACAACCTGGTGCGGTCCTTGCCAGCTGTCGCCGTATGCTGGTAGTTGTCCATGTCCAGGACGACG
>JALHDI010000256.1:0-545 GCA_022839045.1 Sporomusaceae bacterium | reverse complement strand
CATACAGACGATGATGTGGAGGGGCGACTGTAAGATCGCATCCACCAGCTTGTTGTGCATCGGGGTGGCTTCCCGCCAGCCGCTCGTGAAGGCGTTTTTGCCACCGCGCTTGTCGACCTCGTCGAGGATACCGCCCTCCTTGACCCAGGCGTGGGAGAGGCTGTCGATGATCAGGACACCGTAGCCGGCGGCCTCCGCGGCCTTGATGGCGCCGATATATTTATCGACGCTAAACGGCGGCCCGATCGGAGCGACATCGTATTCGACCAGGTCGGCGTATAATTCGCCGCTGCGGTTTTCGGTGTCGATCATGGCGATCCGGCCGCAGTTCATACCCTTGGCGACCAGCAGTGCCGAGTATGTCTTCCCGGAGCCGGACGGTCCACAGAAAGCCAGCTTCAACTTGGCCTTATAGCGCTGGGCGCGTTGAAAAATTTCGCTCATTATTCGTTCTCCTTCTCGATGGGATCTTGGCTGACGACCTCGAACGGGATCTTGGCCTGGTCAAGCCACATTTTGAGAGCACCGGCATTGACGATCGAGAT
>JALHDI010000255.1 GCA_022839045.1 Sporomusaceae bacterium | reverse complement strand
ATGGCGGTCAAAGTTGTGACGGAGACGCTCCAGCGCAGCGTCGAATTAAACAGGAAACTAGAACTCGAAGAGAAAGCGAAGGAAAACCAAAAATGAAAAGCATCTGGAATCTCTTGTACTCTGATCTCATGGCTCCCGAAGGGGATGGCGGAGGCGGTGGAGGCGATCCCGCGAAGGCTGATCCCGCGGCTGCCCCTGCGAAGGCCGATCCCGCTACGGCTGATCCGGCGAAGGCCGATCCCGCCGATCCCGCGAAGGCCGACCCCGCTAAGGCTGATCCTGCGAAGGCCGAACCAGCGGACACCGCGAAGGCTTCATCCCTCGTCAACCTGCTTGGCGACGACACGGCGTCAGACGGGAAGGCAAAGCCGAAGTTCGATTACGCGGAAGGCGATCCCATCCCCATCGGCACTGATTCCTTTGGAAACGAAGTCGAAATCCCGGCGGACGATGTGAAGTTGTTCCTGGATGCGCTCCCAGAGGAAACCGGCGACAAGGCCGGAGCGCTCCGCGCGTTTGCTTCTTTCGAGGCGGCTAGGCTTGCGAAGGAGACCGCCAGGGATCTCGAAGCCGCAAAGGGGCTTGCGGAGGAAAGCAAGGCGGAATTCGGTGCGGATCTCAAGCGCGTCGTGGGCGAGGCCCGGCGCGGTGGCAAGGCGCTTTTCGGCGAAGTCTGGGACGATCTCGCGGGCATTCCCGCGTTCGCAAACGACAAGCGCATCCTCCGGGCGCTCTCGAACTACGGGCGCAGCATCACGCCGGACTCGGGCGTCGTGCGTCCTACAGTCCGCAAGTCTGAAGGGTTTTCGGCGGAAGCCTGGATCGCGAATTCGAATAGCAAGTAATTTTACAACAATCACGGGTTAGTCCTCACAACCAAACCAAAGAAAGCAAGAAGCCATGGGCGTAATAGGCGCAAACTTCATCACCATGCGAGACTTGGCCAGCGGCCTCAAGGCCGACGGCAAGCTCGACCACGAGATCGTTGAACTGCTCGCGCAGAACAACGAAATTCTCGACGACATCCCCTGGGTGCAGGCCAACTCCGGCCCCAACAACAAGACTACTATGCGCGTGGGCCTCCCCGCCGCGATCTGGCGCAAAGCGTATCAGGGCGTTCCCGCCTCAAAAAGCGAGAAGCAGCAGGTCGTCAACGCCTCCGGCCAGATCTCGACGAAGCTGGAGATCGACAAGAAGCTCTACGACGCTGATCCCAACAAGACCGCGTTCCTGGCGGACGAAATCTCCTCGCACATGGAGACCATGGGCAACGAGGTCGCGGACGCGTTTTTCTACGGAAACCTCAAGGACAACGCCGCGAAGATCAACGGTCTGAACACGTTCTACGACACCGTCGGTAGCGAGGGGATGGACTCGAAGCTCCCGTCGCACTACGTGTTCAACGGCGCGAAGGCGGCGAACCCGTCCGGCGCCCACCGCCGTTCGATCTGGCTCGTCAATTGGGGCAACCGCACCATGCGCGGCTTCTATCCCCAGGGCAGCAACGCGGGCATCTCGCGCTCGGAGTTCAAGACTTGCGACGTGACGACGACCGATGGCGGCACCTACGAGGCGCTGCGCCAGTATTTCTACTGGGACGTCGGCCTGGACGTGATGGACTTCCGCGCGGGCGGACGCATCGCGAACATCGAGCTCGACGCGATGCTGCTGGCTTCCGGCCAGCCGAACTATCTGGAGCTGATCGACCAGCTCGAGGCCCGCGTCAAGAATCC
>JALHDI010000254.1 GCA_022839045.1 Sporomusaceae bacterium | reverse complement strand
ATCTCGATCGTCAATGCCGGTGCTCTCAAAATGTGGCTTGACCAGGCCAAGATCCCGTTCGAGGTCGTCAGCCAAGATCCCATCGAGAAGGAGAACGAACAATGAGCGAAATTTTTCAACGCGCCCAGCGCTACAAGGCAAAGCTGAAGCTGGCCTTCTGTGGGCCGTCCGGCTCCGGGAAGACGTATTCGGCACTGCTGGTCGCCAAGGGTATGAATTGCGGCCGGATCGCCATGATCGATACCGAAAACCGCAGCGGCGAACTGTACGCCGACCTGGCCGAATACGATGTCGCCCCAATCGGGCCGCCGTTTAGCGTCGACAAATATATCGGCGCCATCAAGGCCGCGGAGGCGGCTGGCTACGGCGTCCTGATTATCGACAGCCTCTCCCACGCCTGGGTCAAGGAAGGCGGCATCCTCGACGAAGTCGACAAACGTGGCGGGAAAAACGCCTTCACGAGCGGCTGGCGGGAAGCCACCCCGATGCACAACAAGCTGGTGGATGCGATCTTACAGTCGCCCCGTCGTCCTGGACATGGACAACTACCAGCATACGGCGACAGCTGGCAAGGACCGCACCAGGTTGTTCGACGGCAAGTGCTTCATTCCCGGCGAGCAGACTGGCGTCGAGCTGATGCAGTGGCTGAACACCGGTACCGAAGCACCACCTCCGCAATACTATCAGCCGACGCCGCAGTGGGCGCAGCCGTTCCAGGAGTACCAGCAGCAGCCGTATCCTGGACAGACGCTGTTCGATCAGCCGGCCGCACCCGCCGCACCGGCCCCGGCGCCGCAGGTACCGACGTACGGGTTCCCGTCGTACGATACCGAAATCGCCACAGTATGGATTAATGCCGGCTGGCCGCCGGACGGGATTCCGGGGTGGGTACAGGCGCGCTACGGGCGGATGCCTGAACAGCTGACCCACGAAGAATGTCACGCCATCTATAACGAGTTCGTCGCCTACGTCAATCAAAAAACGGGAGGACAATAACAGCATGAACAGCATCACAGTATATGGCCGACTCACCAACAAGCCGGAAATGAGCGCAACCCAAAACGGTACCCAGGTCGCGAAATTCAGCGTGGCCGACAACCGGGCCAACGACAAGGTCAGCTTCTTCCGCTGCACAGCCTTCGGTAAACTAGCCGAGCGGATGGCCACGGTGGAAAAAGGACACCGCATCGTCGTATCCGGCCGCATGGAAGAGGACGAATGGACCGATCAGCAGACTCAGCAGAAACGCCGCTCCTGGGATCTGATTGTTAACGACATGGGTTACGTCGAATCTGCTCCGCAGCAACAGCAGCATGCCGCGCCTCCCCAGGGATATCAACCGTCCGCCGGATACCCGCCACAGGGGTATTACCCGCCGGCGCCGGCCGCCGCCCCCGGGTATCCGCCCGCCGGCACGCCGCCGCAGGGATATTATCCGCCGCCCGCCCCGCCGGCGCCGCCCCAAGGTTACGCAGCGCCTCCAGCCGGGTACCAGCATCCGCAGCAACCGCAACAGCAACTTCCGTTCAACAATCCGCCGCAGCAACCGCCCGGACAGCAACGTCCGTACTAGCGTAAAACTGCAAAAGGCCCGTTAGGATAAACCCCTTGACGGGCCTTTTTATCCCCAAAATCGGAGGAAAAATCGTGTTTCAGCTCAGGCCATATCAACAAATGATCATTGAGGGCAACGGTCTGGAGTTCGATAAGGGCATCCGCCGGGTGCTCGACCAGGCGCCTTGCGGTGCTGGGAAAACGGTAATGTGGGCTCACATGGCTAGCCAGGCACGGCTGAAGGGAAACCGGACACTGTTTGTCGTTCACCGTCAGGAGCTGGTCGAGCAGTCAACCTCGACGCTGAGAGAGGCCGGGGTGCCGTTTGGAGTTATCGCCGCCGGGTACCCGACTAATTACGACGAGCTGATCCAGATCGGCAGCATCCAGACGCTAATACGTCGATTGGACAAGATGCCGGCACCGGTTATCATCTTCCCAGATGAGTGCCACCATGCAGCGGCCGCCACCTGGCGCAGGTTGCTGAATGCGTTCCCGGATGCCTATGTCATCGGCTTCACGGCGACGCCGGCCCGGATGGGCGGGCAGGGCCTCGGAGACATATTCCAGTCGCTGATCATGGGCCCCACTGTCAAAGAGCTCATCAGCTGGGGCAACCTGGCGCCCTATAAATATTACGCGCCGCCGGTGGCCGCCAACCTGGACGGCCTTCGGGTACGGTACGGCGACTACGTTCAGTCTGAAGTCGCGTTGCGCATGGACAAG
>JALHDI010000253.1 GCA_022839045.1 Sporomusaceae bacterium | reverse complement strand
GTTCGGCATGCAGGACGCGATGCTGTGCGGCGGAGCGGATGAGTATGATACGACCACCGTGGCGGTTTTTGACAATCTGCTGGCCTGTTCCACGGCCTTCAACGACCGTCCTCAGTCGACGCCGCGTCCGTTCGACCGGCAGCGCGACGGGCTGGTCGTCGGGGAGGGCGCCGGAGCGGTGTTGCTGGAGGAACTCGAACACGCCAAAAGGCGCGGCGCCCCGATCCTGGGGGAGATCATCGGCTTCGTCTGCAACAACAACGGAGGCGATCTCATCCTGCCGAACCGAACCGGAATCGGCGAAACGCTCCGTCTCGGCCTTGAGGATGCGGCCCTGGCGGCGGACGAGGTGGATTTCGTCAGCGCTCACGCCACCGGGACCAAGATGGGGGATGTGATCGAAGCCCAGGCCATCCATGCCGTATACGGCAGCGGACCCCTCGTGACGGGTCTCAAGGGATACATGGGGCATACGATGGGCTCTTGCGGCGTCATAGAAACCATCATGACCCTTTATATGATGCAGGACGGATTTGTCGCTCCCACACTCAACCTGGAGGAGCCCGATGAACGGTGCTCCATGATCCGGCACACCCTGCAACTGACGGAACGGCCGATCCGCGCCGCGGGCATCCAGAACTTTGCGTTCGGCGGCGTCAACACAAACCTGCTGATCAGGCGATTTGCCTGATCAGCCGTCCGCTGTCCCGCTCGGCCATGAGGTTCGGGCCGCTCAAATCCTTTTTTCCCCCCCACCCTTTGCCGCGTTCTTGTGTTGTTTTTCCTCCATAGTCGCATTCGGGTAAAACCGGCGGAAGATGATTTTGAAACCCTTTGAAAAGGATGGTAGGATACGGCCGGAACGGAAGAAAATCTTGCACGATGATTTCCGGACGGGGGCCGATTCGATCGGCGGAAGGGATAGTCTGCGGCAATGCGGAATGACGAAAAGCGTGTGGTGATTACGGGGCTGGGGACGGTCAATGCCGTCGCGCACGATCCCGCCGAATTCGCCGCCGCCTTGCGCAACGGCGTATGCGGAATCGGGCCGGTCACGCTGTTCGATACAGCGGGGTTTCTCACCCGCAACGGGGCCCAGGTCAGGGATTTCCGCCCCCGCGACGCGATCCCGCGCGGCCTGTCGCTCAAACGGATGTCGCGATCCGATGTTTTTGCGCTGACCGCCGCACTGCAGGCCCTCTCCCAGGCGGGGCTCTCCCCGATCCCGGACGATCTCCGGCAGGAGATGGGCGTCGTGATCGGCGGCGGGGCCGGCGGTCTGCTGGAAGCGGAGTCCTTTTACCGGGACTACCTTCAGCGCGGAGGGCGCCGTGCGCGTTTTTCCCGGCTTTCCAGCGTATCGTGCGCCGCCACGGCCAACCATCTGACCACGCTGCTTGGCCTCTATGGTCCGAAGGCCACGATCATGACGGCCTGCTCCTCCGGGGCCACGGCCATCGGGTTAGGAAGGGACCTCATCCGCAGCGGCGCCGCCCGTGCGATGGTCGCCGGCGGGACAGAGCCCCTCTGCCGGATGACTTTTGCCTCCTTCAATGCGTTAAAGGCGATCGATCCGGAGTACTGCCGCCCCTTCTCCGGAAACCGCGCCGGCCTGACCCTCGGAGAAGCGGCAGGCATCCTGATCCTCGAATCCCTTGCGGGCGCCAGACAGAGGGGCGCCACCATTCTTGCCGAGATGCTGGGCTATGGCGTGACCTGCGACGCGCACCACATGACTGCGCCGGATATCGGCGCCTCCGGGG
>JALHDI010000102.1 GCA_022839045.1 Sporomusaceae bacterium | reverse complement strand
CAACCTCGACGTCCGCGCCCTGCCGGGCGTCTACCTCGGCATCGTCATGGGGCGGCACGCCGGCTTCCTCGCCGCCTCCTCCGCCATCGCCCAGAAATACCCCGAAGACGGCCCCCACCTCATCTACCTGCCCGAGCGCGTCTTCGACGTCGACGAATTCCTCGCCGCCGTCAAAAAGACCTACGACCGCCACCGCATGTGCGTCGTCGCCCTCTCCGAAGGCATCTGCGACCGTTCCGGCGACCCCATCGTCGTCTCCCTCCGCAAAGACACCGAAGTCGACGCCCACGGCAACGTCTCCCTCTCCGGCAGCTGGGTCGTCGGCGACCTCTTGAGCCAGTTGATCAAAGACAAGCTCGGCATCTCCCGCGTCCGCAGCGACACCTTCGGCTACCTCCAGCGCTCCTTCCTCGGCTGCGTCTCCGACGTCGACCAGCACGAGGCCCGCGAAGTAGGCGAACGGGCGGTGCAGATGGCCGTCTGGAACAACGTCGACGGCTCGATCGCCATCCGTCGCACCGGCTACTACTCGGTCGACTACCGCCTCCAGCCCCTTATCGACGTCGCCGGCAAAACCCGCACCATGCCCGACGAATTCATCAACGCCGAGGGCAACCACATCACCGACGCCTTCAAATTCTACGTCCGGCCCCTCATGGGCTCCGGCCTGCCCTCGCCGTCCCAGCTCCGTGCGCCGCGCGTCCCCAAACTGCTGGAGCGCGAATAAGGCATCAGGCGCACCCTTGCCGCCTTCTCCCAATCCGCCCCTAAACCCAAAGGCCTCCGGGATCATCATCCCGGAGGCCTAAAAATTGCCCGTTCGCGTCCCGGCGTCTCAGCCCTCGATAAATACAGCTTCGAAGGCCTGCCGGTACCGCCGTACAACAACGAATACTTGATCTTCTTCGTCTCCACGAGATACTCCAGATAGCGCCAAACGGTAATTTTCGACATCGCCATCACCGTCGCGATCTCCTGACAAGTCATCGGCTTCTTCTCCCGCAGGAGGATCGTCAGCAACTGCTCCAGCGTCAGCTGATGCACCCCCTTAGGCAAATCCTCCTGGAGGGGCTCCTTCGCCTCCTCGGCGTCCGCGTCGGCCCGCTTGGCGATCTTATCGAGATCGTCCTGGCGGATCTCCTCCTTCTTGTGGAACACCTTGCGCATCCGGGCGTAATTCTTCAGCGCGGCCTTGAGACGATCCAGATCGAAAGGCTTGATGATATAATCAATCGCACCGAACCGCAGCGTCGCATAAATCGTCTGCACATCCTTGGCGGCGGTGACAAGGATGACATCGGTCGCCAGCTCCTTGTGCCGGACATGCTTGAGAATATTCAGCCCGTTGCCGGTCGGCAGATAAATATCCAGAAGGATCAAATCGGGCGATAACCTGGCGATGCTGTTGAGCGCGTCGTTTTCCGTAGCGCTTATACCTGCCACCTTAAAACCGCTCATCCGTTCGATAACCCGCCGAAGAATATCCGATACCATCGGGTCGTCTTCCACAATCAGCACCGAAAAAGGCATCTTGTCACCCCGCAATAGCATCAACGTCTATTCCTGCGAACAGGCCGGCCCGACCGGTATCCTGACCGATACCTCCGTTCCCGAAGCATCGCTTTTTACATCGATCGAACCGGACGCCAGCTCCACCCTGGCTTTGACATTCGCCAGCCCGTACCCCCGCCCCAGCTCCTTGGTCGAAAAACCCTTCTCGAAAATCTGGGTCAGCAGATGACCCGGGACACCGCAGCCGTTATCGACAACCCTGATGAATATCCCGTCGTCGTCCTGCGCTACCAGCACGCTCACCCTCCTTCTTCCCGGGGGGAGGTCCTGGACGGCGTCCATCGCGTTCTCGATCAGGTTGCCCAGCACGATGATCAGCGCGTTCTCGTCGAAATAAGGCGGCAGAACGGAGAGCCTGCTGCTCGGGTCGATCGACAACGCAATCCCCCGCTCCTGCGCCTCGGCCGACTTGCCCTCCAACAGCCCGGCGGCCGCCGGATTGGCGATATTCTTCAGCAAAAACTCGATAAACGACTGCTCCTTCGCCGTCAGCCTGGTTATATACTTGCGGGCCTCCGCGTACGAACCGAGCTGGATAAGGCCCGAAACGGCCTGCAGCTTGTTCATGAACTCATGGCTTCGCGCCCGCAGCGAATCCACAAGCTGCCTCGCTCCCGTCAGCTCTTCGGCCAGATTATTGATTTCCGTCATATCGCGGAAAGTCGAGATCGCGCCCACCGCGCTGTTGCCGACCATAAGCGGGATGCGGTTCACCAGCACCACGTGGCCGTTCAGGAGCATCGGCTCGTCCAGCTCGGCCGTCTTGTTCGCCATCACGATCGGCAGCCTGGTATTGGGGATCAACTTAGCCACATCGTTGCCGAGGATATTTTCTTCCGGCGCCAGGATTCTGCGGGCGGCGCTGTTGGCTACCGTCACCTTGCAATCGGCGTCGATCGCGATGATACCCTCCCGGACGGATTCCAGCATCGTCTCCCGTTCCTTGAGCTGCGTGGCGATTTCCGCCGGCTCCATGCCGAACAGCGTCCTTTTCACATTGCCGGCCAGCAGAAAAGAAAACAGCGCGACCGAAACGAGGCTGACCGGGATGATGATATACAAGATACGGAAAACGCCCCAGATGATATTGGCGATATCGGGTTCCCAGAAGCCCACCGCCACCGCGCCCAGTTGGTTGCCGGTATAATCGAACACCGGAGCGAAGGCGCGGATCGACGGGCCGGAAATGCCGACCGCCTTCGAAATGTACGACCTGCCCTCACGCAACGCCGGCAGCTCGTCGTTGCCAGTAAAAGGCTTGCCGATCAGCTCCGGGTTCGGATGGGTGTAACGGATGCCGTTCTTGTCCAGAAACACGACAAAAGCGGCGTTCGTTTTTCTTTCGACCTCGTACGCTATCCCGCCCAGATTCTTCGGCGGGTCATTGGTCAGATAAGCCTGGACGACATCCACCCGCGCGGCCGCCAGATTAGCGACGCTCCGCGCCTGGATGGCTATTTGCTTCTCGGTATTATCGACAAGCGACAGATAAAACAGCGAAATGATGATTGCCAACACTATCATGCCGCTGAGCAGATTCAACAAAAAAACCTTTTTCTGCAAGGAAGACTCGGAGAAATTTATACTACCGCCCCCCCCTTAGCCAGGGTTTCTTTATCACCAAAATTTTAACACGGATGCCGCGAAATAAAAACACTAAACGGGCTGTAAATAAATGAAATAAACGAAAAATAAAAGCAATTAAGACAATTATCAGCCGCACTTAAGCAATAAAATAGGCGTCTCCTTAACGCGCGGCGAAAGTCACAGGCGGAGAAACGGCATAAGCAACCACGCCCAAAACGAAAGGAGAACAGCCTATGATTATTGACAAGGAGACCTGTATCGGCTGTCAACTGTGCCAGCCCTACTGCCCGATGGGGTGCATCGCTTACCGGGAAAGCGAAGGGAAATGCACGATCGACCTCGACGAATGCGTCGAATGCGGCATATGCCAAAGGCCGAAAGTATGTCCCACCGGCGCCCTTCAGCAACAAGAACTGGACGAAATGCGCAACCTCCGCCGGACCTTCTCCAACCCGCTCGTTCCCCACAAGACCACCTCTGTTCCCGGGCGCGGCACCGAAGAAATGAAAACCAACGACGTCACCGGCCGCTTCAAGCGCGGGCACGCCGGCGTTGCCGTCGAACTCGGCAGGCCGGGTACGGGCACCAGATTCCGCGACGTCGAAAAAGTCGCCATGGCGGTCGCCCCCATCGGCGTAGTCTTTGAACCGCAAAACCCCGTCACCGCGCTGATGGTCGACACCGCCACCGGCAAAATGCAGGACGGAATACTCGGCGAAAAAGTGCTGTCAGCCATCGTCGAATTCGACGTCGCCATCGAAAAACTGGCGACCACCCTGACCGCGATCAAGCAGGTCGCCCCCAAGCTGGACACCGTCTTCAGCCTTGACCTTGCCAGCCGCATGTCCGCAGACAACACCGTGCCCACCGCGGAAATCGCGCGCACAGTCGGCTTCGAACCGTCGCTCAACGGAAAAACAAACGTCGGTCTGGGAAGACCGCTGGCGAAGGAGGCATAAATAAATGACGCATTCGCTGCACCGCCACGGCACGCAGGAAAACCTGCAGGAAGACTACGTCGTATTCGCGATCGCCGCCCAGACCGTCAACGCCAAAGGCAAAGCCCCGGTTTTCGGCGAGTTCTACAAAATAGTCAACAAATACAACCCGGTATTCAGCGGCGACATGAAAACCGGCAACATCCTGGCCGTGGGCCTCGAGGCCATCGCCAACGGGCATCAGGACAACTCCATCGTCCACGCCGTCTATACCGACAAAGAAGTCGTCGCCAAAGTCCTCAAAGAACTGAAGGATGCCGACCTGGGGCTGTCCATCGTCGTCTCCGGCCTCCTCGACCATGTCGACGCCTGCTGTGGCAAAGCCGGCATCGAGCGGCATACCATCGAACACTCCCTCGGCATCCACGGAAATACCAAACGCCTGCCGAAAGGCCAGGTGCTCGAAATAAGCACCATGTGCGGCCACGGCATGGTCGCCTTCAACCTCATCAACCACATGGTCGATGAAATCAAAGCCGGCAGGAAAACCCCCGAACAAGCGGCCGACGAACTTGCCTCCCAGTGCCACTGCGGTATAGTCAACCCCGTCAGGGCGGCCGCGCTGCTGAAGCTCATGGCTGGCTGACAGGCAAAAAGACTGGAGGGATAATGATGACAACCAAATCGAGAACAAGCCTGATTTGTGCCCTGCTGCTCGTCGCCGTCCTCGTGCTCGGCGGCTGCGGCGGCGGTTCCGCCACCGACGGAAAAGCCAAATATCCCGAACGGCCGATCGAAGGGATCGTCGGCTGGGGTGCGGGCGGCGGCACCGACGTATTCGCGCGGGCCATCGCTAAACCCGCCGGCGAAATACTCGGCCAACCGATTGCCGTCAAAAACATGCCCGGCTCGTCCGGGGCCATCGCCGGCGACTATGTCACCCAGCAGCCGGCCGACGGCTACACCCTCTGGTTCATGGGCTCCAACTACGCCGTCAACGTCGCCCTGGGACGCACCCCCCACAACCTCGACCAATACATCCCGGTAGCCCGCATCCAGCATGACACCGCCATGCTGCAAGTCACCAAAACCAGCAAGTTCAAAACCGTCGACGACATCGTCGCCTACGCCAAAGCCAACCCCGGCAAACTCAAAGTCGGCGGCACCGGTGCCGCCAGCTTCGACGAAGTCGTAATCGCCCTCTGGGAAGACGCCGCCGGCATTAAAGTCAACTACGTGCCCTACGAGAACGGCGGACAGATGCAGGCCGCCCTGCTCGGCGGACACCTCGACGTCATGTTCGAGGAGCTCGGCCCGGTCGCCGGCCGGGTAGCCGACGGCAGCCTCGTTCCCGTACTGGCCTTCAGCGAGAAAAAGCTTGAAAAATTCCCCAACCTGCCGGTCGCGCCCGACAAGGGCTGGAATATCACCCTCGGCAACTGGCGCGGCGTAATGGTCAAAAAAGGCACCGACCCGGCCGTCGTGAAAAAACTCGAAGAAACCTTCACCAAAGCCAAGGACACTCCCTCCTACAAAAAAGTGGAGAAAGACACCTACCTTGACCTCAGGCCCGGCTACCTGAACGGCAAAGACTACGGCGCCGCCATCCAGAAAGACATCGACGTCTACAAAAAAGCCCTCACCAAACTCGGCTACATCAAATAGCAACAATCTCCGAAGAGCTGGGGGCAACCCTCCCCTCCCCCCCAGCTCTTCCCTAGCTTCGCGAAAAAGGAGGCCAAGAAATGTCGGTGTTGCTGACCGAATCCTTGATCGCCGCAGTATTCCTCATCTCCTCCTGCGTCCTTTACTACCAGACCTTCTTCTTCCCCAAAACGCGGATAAGCGATATCGGCCCCGAATACTGGCCGCAGCTGCTGCTCGCCGGCATGGTCGTCCTGTCCGCGGCGCTCCTCGTCGACATATATCAGCGTCGCAAGGCTCTGGTCGCCGCGGAGGAAGAAAAAAAGCCCTACCCGCTTCGCTTCTGGTACACGCTCGCCCTCGCTGTCGCCTACACCCTCGTCATGCCCTTTCTCGGCTTTGCGGTCGGCACCCTGCTGTTCTGTCTGGCCATCATGTCCGTTCTGGGCGTCAGGTCCGTGAAAAACCTGCTGCTGACAGCGACCGGGGCTACCATCCTCTTCGTAGCGCTTTTCCCCAAAATCATGGCTGTTCCCATGCCTAGGGGCGTAGGCGTCTTCAGGATGATAAGCCTATTTTTCTATTAGGAGGCCTGGGGAATGGACAGCTTTCTGGCAGCCCTGCTCCACATCATACAACCCTCGAACCTCATCGCCGTCTTCGGCGGCGCCCTGCTGGGCATGCTCAGCGGCGCCACGCCGGGGGTGAGCGGCACGATGATGGTCGTGCTCCTCATCCCGCTCACCTACACCCTCGAGCCCGACACCGCCTTCCTGCTCCTCATCTCCGTCTACTGTTCGTCCGTATTCTCCGGTTCCATCAGCGCCATCCTCTTCCGCACCCCCGGCGCCCCCGAGGCGGTGGCCACCACCCTCGACGGCTACGAGCTGACCAAACAGGGCAAACCCCACGAAGCTCTGGGGATTTCCGTCTACTCCTCGGCGGTCGGCGGGCTGCTCGGCGGCGCGGCTCTCATCCTCGTGGCTCCCCAACTGGCCAAAATCGCCCTGGCCTTCGGCCCGCCGGAATACTTCGGCATGGCCATCATGGGCCTCAGCGTGGTGACCACCCTGGGGGCGAAAAACATGGTGAAAGCCTTCCTCGCTGCTTTGCTCGGCCTATTTCTGGCGACCGTCGGCATCGACCCCATGGCGGGCATCCCCCGCTTCACCTTCGGGCTGCCCAGCCTGATGAGCGGCATCGACTTCATCCCCGTGCTCATCGGCCTGTTCGCCATATCGGAAATCCTCCGCCAGGTCATGGAAGACACCACCGTCAAAGTCAAGCTGGGAAAAATCAGGACATCGCTGCCCAGCTTCACCCTGCAGAAACGGCTCATGCCGACGATATTCGGCGGCTCGGCCCTCGGGACGGTAATCGGCATCCTCCCGGGCATCGGCGCCACCACCGCCGCCATGGTCAGCTACAGCGAAGCCGTCCGCTGGTCCAAAACGCCCGAGAAATTCGGCACCGGACATCCGGAAGGCATCGCCGCGCCCGAATCCTCCAACAACGCCGCCGCCAACGGCGCCATGGTTCCCCTGCTCGCGCTGGGGATACCGGGCAGCGCGACCACGGCGGTAATGCTGGGGGCGTTCATCCTCCACGGCCTCAAACCGGGGCCGCTGCTGTTCACCGAACAAGCCGAATTCATCAACACAATCTTCCTCGGCAGGATGATCGCCAACGCGATCATCCTGCTCGTAGCCCCCATCTTCATCAGGGGCTTCGCCAACATCATCCGCATCCCCTACCCCGTGCTGGGGCCCGTCATCCTCGTCCTCTGCATCGTCGGCTCGTACGCCATCCGCAACAACATGATGGATGTCTGGCTGACGCTCGGCTTCGGCGTACTCGGCTACGTGCTCGAAAAATACGGGTTCCCCCTCTCGCCCATCATCCTGGGCATCGTCCTCGGCGGGCTCGCGGAGCAGGAATTCCGGCGCTCGCTCATCATGTCGCAGGGCGACTACGCCATCTTCTTCAACAGCCCCATCGCCGCCGTGCTGCTCGGCGTATCGTGCCTGTCCTTCATCGCCCCGATTGCGATCAACTTCTACAAAAAGCGGAAAGCGAACGCTGCGTCCACCGGCGCATAGCGGGAGGAAGAAACCATGCAAGCCACCAAAGCGGCCCTGCTAACCAGGGAATACGCCATCGGCCTCGTCGACCGGCAGCTCGAATGCGGCGACGACGAAGTGATCGTCAAAAACCACCTCATGGGCATCTGCGGCTCCGACAAATCCTTCTACCGCGGCCAACTGCCGCCCAAGACGGCCGAGTTCCGCCAGGAGCCCCAATTCCCCTTCTATCTCGGCCACGAAAGCGGCGGCGAAGTCGTCGAAGTCGGCCGCCAAGTCAGGGAATTCAAGCCCGGCGACAAAGTCATGGCCTTCGGCTGGAACAACAACTTCGCCGCCTACTTCAAAGCGAAAGTGTTTGAACTCGAACCCGTTCCCGCAGGGCTTGACATGGACATCGCCTCCCTCGGCGAACCTGTCGCCTGCGCCATGTTCTCCGGGCTCCACTCCGGCGTCCAGCTCGGCGACACCGTCGCCGTCATGGGCGGCGGCTTCGCCGGGCAGATCATCGCCCAGTGCGCCAAACAGAAAGGCGCCGCCAAAGTCATCGTCATCGACGTCCTCGACGGCAAGCTCCAGCTCGCCAAGAAACTCGGCGCCGACATCGTCATCAACGCCACCGCCGCCGATCCCGTCCAGGCCGTCCTCGACATCACCGGCGGCATCGGGGCCGATGTCGTCGTCGAAGCGGCCGGCAGCGAACAGTCGATCAACGCGGCCACCGCCCTCCTGAAACACAACGGCATCTTCGTATGGTACAGCTGGATCACGCGCCCCGTCCGGCTCGACATCAGCCGTTGGCACGACGACGGCATCGAATTCAGGAACACCTGCCTCGTCCATCATACCCGCCAGGAACGGCAGGTATGGACCCCACAGGCCCTCAGGCCGGTCGTCCAGTGGCTGATCGACGTCAAATCCCTCATAACCCACCAATTTCCCCTCGACGCCATCGACAAAGCGTTCGAATTCGTGGACAAAGACGACGCCGCCGTCAAAGTCGTCCTGCGCCCTTGAAGTAGGCGGCTGTTGATAAGCCCCCATCTGCGTTGTTGTTCTGCCAGGCGCTTGCTAGCGTACGTGCCGAGTACGCGTCGCGGCGCGCCCGGCAGAGCCGCCTAGTATCTGGGGGCTTCTGAACAGCCGCTGCTCAAACCCTACAACAAACCAAAAAGTCTCCGGGATTACCTCCCGGAGACTTTTTCCTATGCCTTTTCGATTCTCCCCAGCGCCAGCAGGATTCCGTACAGCAGCGCCTGCGGTCTAGGCGGGCAGCCCGGCACGTACACGTCCACCGGCACCAGCGCGTCCGCCCCGCCCCGCACCGCGTAATTCTTCGCGCCGAACGTCCGGCCCGACGCCGCGCATGCCCCCACCGCCATCACCAGCCGCGGCGCCGGCGTCGCCTCATACGTCATCAGCAGCGCCTGGGTCAGGTTGCGCGTCACCACACCCGTCACCATCAGTAGGTCGGCGTGACGCGGCGACGCCACGAAATCCACCCCGTACTGCTGCAGATCGTATACCGGGCCTAAGAGCTGGTTCAGCTCGAAATCGCACGCGTTGCACGACCCCACGTCCAGGTGGCGGACATGCAGCGACCGGCCCAGCGTCCGGACGATCTCCGTCCGCACCGCCTCGCCCAGCAGCTGCCCGCCCAGCTCGGCCAGCTTATAGTCGCCCGTTTGGGTCAGCAGCCCCCGTTCGCACCGCTCCACGCAGCGGCCGCAGAAAATGCACGCCCGCTGATTCACCTTTATCGAATCGCCGTCAGCCTCGATCGCCCCGACCGGGCAGGCGGCGATGCACGCCCCGCAGGCGGCGCACGACCCGCCCGCCGCCTCCACCCGGCCGCGGAAGCGCTCCGGCGTCTGGCCGGCGTCCCACGCCTCCGTCACCGTGCCCACAGCCATTATCTTCTGCAATATCTTCAGCATATCGTCGTCCCCCTAACGGTCCAGGCAGGCGTAGCAGAGCTCGAAGCTCTTGTTGATCAGCGGGAAATCCGGGATGATGTTGCCCGGGGC
>JALHDI010000252.1 GCA_022839045.1 Sporomusaceae bacterium | reverse complement strand
ACTGCGCCGCCAAGTTTGAAAAAGGCGTGGCGGCTTTGCCCGGTGTGACCAAGGCGTCGCTTAACACAGTCACCGGCAAGCTGACCGTGGAAGGTGAAGCCGATCTTGAGGCCATCCGCCGCTTGGGCGCCGAGGAAAACTACACGATTACGCCGCTTGCGGATCAGCAGGTAGCAGCACCCAAGGCGGCTGTGGCAAAACCGAAATGGGAACTCAGGCGGGCGATCCTGTCCGGCGTTGCACTGGCTGTCGCTTACGGAGTGGAAAAATTTGCTGGACCATCAATGGTTTTCCTCCCGCTTTATATAGTAGCAATGGTTCTCGGCGGTTGGGGTAACTTCAAGAAAGCGGCCCGCGCCCTGCCCCGTTTCAACTTTAACATGAGCGTGCTTATGAGCATCGCTGTAATCGGTGCGTTGGCCATCGGCCAGTACGAAGAAGGCGCTTCCGTCGCGTTCCTCTATGCTATCTCCGAAATGCTCGAAGCATGGACGATGGATAAGGCCCGCCGGTCTATCCGGCAGCTTATGGATATCGCGCCCAACACCGCCCGTATTCGACGGAACGGCAGTGAGGTGGAAGTTCCGGTAGAGCAGATCGCCGTTGGCGATGTGATGATTATCCGGCCAGGCGAAAAACTCGCTATGGACGGCGTCATTATAAAAGGCGAGTCGGCCATCAACCAGGCGGCCATTACCGGCGAGTCGATCCCGGTGGAAAAAGGCCCTGGGGCGGAAGTCTACGCCGGTACTTTGAATACCCATGGTTCGCTGGAAGTCGAAGTGACCAAACTCGTACAGGATACAACCATCGCCAAAATCATCCACCTGGTGGAAGAGGCGCAGGGCCAGCGGGCGCCTTCCCAGGCCTTTGTGGAGCGGTTCGCCGCAGTCTACACCCCGGTAGTGCTGGCATTGGCAGTCGGCGTCATGATCGTGCCGCCGCTGCTGCTCGGGTATGAATGGGCGCCGTGGATTTACCGCGGACTGGCCCTCTTGGTTGTCTCCTGCCCGTGCGCACTGGTCGTGTCAACGCCTGTGGCCATTGTCAGCGCCATCAGCAACGCCGCCAAGAACGGCGTTCTCATCAAGGGCGGCATATACCTGGAGGAATTCGGTTCCCTCAACGCTATCGCTTTTGACAAAACCGGTACCCTGACAAAAGGCGAGCCGGCCGTGACCGACATTATTCCGCTGGGTAATCTCTCCGAAATTAAGCTGCTGGAGACAGCGGCCAGCCTTGAAGCAAGATCCGAACATCCGCTGGCGGCGGCCATTGTGAAAGCTGCCGAAGCGAAAGGGTTGTCACTAGTGCCGGCCGAGGACTTTGCCGCCATAACCGGGCGCGGCGCGCAGGGGACTATCGACGGTCAAACTGTATATATCGGCAACCCACGGCTGTTTAACGAACTTGGCGTTTCTTTAAGCCCGGTGGAAAAAGAGGTTGAGCGCCTGCAGAGCGAAGGCAAAACGGCCATGATTGTCTGCTCCCGTGACAATTACCAGGGTGTTATCGCCGTGGCCGACGAAGTGCGTGAAGCCAGCGCCGCCGCTGTCGCCGGTCTGAAAAAGCAAGGCATCGAACACACCATTATGCTCACCGGCGATAACTCCGCTACCGCCAAGGCCATGGCCGCACGGGTGGGGGTGGATGAATTCCGCGCCGAGCTGTTGCCGCAGGATAAAGTTACCGCCATAAAAGAGCTGCTGGAGAAGTACGGCAAAGTCGCCATGATTGGCGACGGCATCAACGACGCGCCGGCGCTGGCCCTGTCG
>JALHDI010000101.1 GCA_022839045.1 Sporomusaceae bacterium | reverse complement strand
GATACTAAGGCCTATGGACTGCAAATATCCGCACTGGTATCAATGCGATGACAACATGGAGCCCGGCTGCGACGATTACATGATGAAAGACGTCTGCTGCGACGAGCCCATGGCGTACAAGATGTACGATTTCCATCGCGAAAGCCTCAAAGACCGCATCCTTTGCCTGCTTGGCGACGAAGTGCTCTTCTCCGTCGACGCCCGTTTCTGCGGCAGGGAATCTTTTTGCGGCACCCTCTGCTACGTAGGCTGTGACTTCGTTATCGTCAACGTCAACGTCCGTCACCGTTGCCTGTCCATGCACATCCCCATCAAAATGATCCGGTTCATCGCCCCTTATAAATAACAGCAACCCGGGCGCTGTCATCACATCCATTTCGCGGCGGCATAAAATATATCAACCACCCTTGTGAGGAGGGTTTGCCGTGAAAAAAAACCGCGATCGCAGGCCGATGACGGTGGACGCCGAACATCTGCGGCGCCTGCATCTTGAAGCCTGCGAGCAGCTTGAGCTGCTGCGCACCGCCCTGGAAGCCGCCGACCATGCCAGCGGCACCGCCCGGGACACCCTGGACGACATGGCCGTTGACCACTGGAATGGCTACCTCGACGTCCTCCATATGATCACCCTCCATGACGATCTCATGGCGGCCGTCCTGAGCAAGCACGGCATGAGCCTGCGGGACAGCGACACTTCCGATACCGGCCTGGAATACTGCGGCAGCCGCCTGCCTCTTCTGCCCCTTCTGTCAGCTTTGGGCCGCCGTCACCGCCGCTTTGCCGACGTTTACGGATGGCGGGGGCATCCGATGGGCGATTACCTCAAAGAATCCATGACCGCCGAACGGGAACATATGGCCGAGCTAATCGCGCTGGTCCAGGAAATACTGTAAAAACTGCCTGCGAGGGCAGGTTTTTTTTGTTCTGTTCCCGGCATTCCTGAAGTTCCCGCCGGGCATGCTCCCGTACCCAGGAATCGGGCCGTCCGAAAACGAAATACTAATACAAGTATCAGTAAAGGATTAAAGAAATGTTCACCTTTATCCTCCCCGGCAACGAACAACCGGCACAGCTGAGCAAGCTCCTCCGCAGGCTGAATTTCTCCCTCACCCTCCGCCGCAAACTGAAGCGCTCCCCGGACGCCGTCCGCATCAACGGTCGGCCCGTTTCCTGGCAGGCGCTGGTATCGCCGGGAGATGTCCTTACCATTGCCTGGCCTGACGAAAGCGCTATTACTCCCCTTCCCCTGTCCCTCGCCGTCCGCTACGAAGACGAGCACCTGCTGGTGGTGGACAAGCCCGCCGGCCTGCTCGTTCACCCGGCAAGCGGCCCGCCGGAGCCCACTCTGGCCAACGCCGTCGTTCATCACCTGCGCACCCGCGGCGAGACAGGGGCCTTCCATCCGGCCCACAGGCTGGACCGCAACACATCGGGCCTGCTCCTTATCGCCAAGAATCCATATATTCAGCATCTCCTCTTCGTCGACGGCGGCAAGCCCGTCGAACGCTCCTACCTCGCTCTTGTCACCGGTCATCCCCGCCCTGCGGCCGGCGTGATCGACGCCCCGGTGGGTCGCCTTCCCGGCAGCATCATTCAGCGCACCGTCTGCCCCGATGGAAAAGCGGCTGCCACCGCCTACGAAACCGTCACCGCGGCCGGCGACCACAGCCTTTTGCGCCTTCGCCTGCTTACCGGGCGGACACACCAGATCCGGGTGCATCTCGCGCATATCGGACACCCTCTGCTCGGCGACGATCTCTACGGCGGATCCACCGCGCTCATCGGCCGACCGGCGCTTCACGCTGCCGCGCTGGCCTTTCCCCACCCGGTCAGCGGTCGGCGGATATCGCTCACCAGTCCCCTGCCCCCGGATATGGCCCGACTGTTGGCCGAGCTGCGGTCAAGGCCGGCTATGCCATCCGCTGATCAGCGCTCCTATTGATCGTAATCTTGTCACACTATTTTCCTCCCGTTGGGAAAGTGTGGTATAATTAACGCGGACAATAAGCTAGGAGGGATCTCTATGCCGTTGGTATCATCGGCGGAAATGTTCAAGAAAGCCTATGGCAAATACGCCGTGGGCGCATTCAACGTCAATAACATGGAAATCATCCAGGGTATCGTCGACGCCGCCAAAGAAGAACAGGCCCCGCTAATCCTGCAGGTATCGGCGGGCGCTCGTAAATACGCCAAACACACCTACCTCATGAAGCTCGTCGAAACGGCTGTCGAAGACACCGGTCTGCCGATCTGCCTGCATCTCGACCACGGCGAAGATTTCGAAATCTGCAAAGCTTGCGTCGACGGCGGATTCACGTCCGTCATGATCGACGGCTCCAAACATCCCTATGAGGAAAATGTCGCTTTGACCAAGCGGGTAGTCGAATATGCCCACGCCCGCGGCGTCGTCGTCGAAGGCGAGCTGGGACGCCTCGCCGGTGTAGAGGATGCCGTCAACGTCAGCGCTAAAGACGCTACCTACACCGACCCTGACCAAGCCGCCGATTTCGTCCGCCGCACCGGAGTCGACTCGCTGGCCATAGCCATCGGCACCAGCCACGGCGCCTATAAATTCAAAGGTGAACCAAAACTCGATTTTGACCGTCTCGCAAAGATAGCCGCTCTCCTTCCCGGCTTCCCCATCGTCCTCCATGGCGCCTCGACCGTCCTGCCCGAATTCGTCGCCAAGTGCAACGCTTACGGCGGACAGATCAAGGACGCACAGGGCGTTCCCGAGGAGATGCTCAAGAAGGCGGGCACCATGGGCGTATGCAAGATCAATATCGACACAGATCTCCGCCTGGCGATGACCGCCAGCATCCGCGAATCCCTAGCCCAGAATCCCGACAAGTTCGACCCCCGCGATTACCTGCGGCCCGCCCGCGAAGCAATTAAAAACATGGTTAAGCACAAGATCAAAAACGTCCTCAACGCCAGCAACCGTCTGTAAGGTAACCGGGGCCTGAACCTTTGGGTTCAGGCCCTTTTTCGCGGGTATTTCCAAGCCGGTAGCCGTTGCCCTATAAAGCAGCCGATATTACCGCGAAAAATCGCGTATAGACTGGCCTGGTTGGGAGATGTTATGAACAAAATTGTTGGAAGGGGGATGGCGAAAAAGATGGATCTTAAAGCGCCGCTGGCCAAGTTGTCGCCGGATCAGATCGCAGCCATCAAAGACTACGAGGGCGAGCTGGCGAAAAAATTCGGCAACCCGGTTATCTTGCTAGCATTCGACAAATGAGGCGAATAGCAAGGGCGAAGACTTCATAGTCTTCGCCCTTGCTATGATTTAGAATATATCGTGTTCCAGCCGCCACATCTCATAAAACAATCCCCGCCGGGCCAGCAGTTCGTTGAAGGTTCCCCGTTCGGCCGCCCGGCCCTGGTCGAGAACGATGACGCTGTCCATGGCCGCCAGTCCGGCCAGCCTGTGAGTTATTACGATGGTCGTGCTACCGGCCGTGCTGGCCAGCAAAGTCGCCATCAACGCTTGCTCGCTTACCGGGTCGAGACCGGCGGTCGGTTCGTCGAGGACGAAAATCGCCGGTTTTTTGAGCAGTACGCGGGCAAGCGCCACCCGCTGGCGCTCACCGCCCGACAAGCAGTGACCATTTTCCCCCACAAATGCGGCCAGTCCTTGCGGCCACGTGTCTATAATCGCCCCCAGTCCGGCATCCCGTGCGGCGGCGACAACTTCGTCCTCGCCGGCGGCGGGCTTGGCCAAGCGGATATTGTCGGCAACGGTGGCGTTGAAAAGATGGCTGCGCTGTTCAATCAGCCCGATTGCCGCCCGCACGGTTTCGGCCTTATAGTCGTGTATCTCCCGCCCTCCTAACAGAATGCTGCCGCCCTCATAGTCGTAAAGCTTCAGCAACAGTCTGGCCAGCGTGCTTTTGCCGGCGCCACTGGCGCCTACCACCGCTACCCGGCTGCCCGCCGGCAGCGAGAGGGAAAAACCGTCGAGCACCCACGGGCCATCAGGTCTATAACGGAAACGGACATTACGCAACTCCAGGTCATACGCCGTCGGTGTCTCCTCACGGTCTGCCTTCTCGGAAACGGGCCCGGCTGCAAGCAGAGACCAGATTCGTCCGGCGGACGCCAGGCTCTCGCCCCAATAGCGGAAAGCCGCGGGCAGCGGCAGCACCGCCTCGGCCGTTCCTTGGACGGCAAGGGTGAGCGCCCCCAGATATACGCCTGCGAGCTCACCGCTCCGCACCATTTCCGCCGCTGTCAAAAAGATGGCCAACGCCGCAAGATTCATCACCAGGCCACTGGCGGCGTCGGCCATCCCCGTCAGGCCGGCCGCCTCCCTTTGGGCCCGCGCCAGGCAATAGCCGGCCTGCGTCACCCGTTCGATCTGACGGCCGGTCTTGCCGGCGGCCGCTAACTCCCGCCAGCCCCGCAAACAGTCTATGACCGCCGCGCTAAGCTCGGCCCCGGCAGCCGTAAGTTCCCTCCCCACCCCGGCTCCCATACGGTAAAACACCAGCGGCAGCACAACCCCGGCCAGCAGAAACCCGGCGACTACCGGATAAACCAGTTGCCCGGCCAACAGCCCGAAAATGCACGCCAAGCCTGCCACCGCCAAAATGGCGATAAGTGGCGGCAACACCACCCGCAGGTAAAAGAACTGCAGTCGGTCGATATCGGCGACCAAGCGCGCGAACAAATCGGCGTCGCCGATAGCGTCAAAGCGGGCGGCCGCAAGCCTCTCGAGGGCGTTGTACAGGCGCACCCTCAGGTCGCTCAGAAGCCGCAGGGTCGCGTCGTGCGCCAGGTAGCGCTCCAGGTAGCGGGCTCCTGCCCGTACCAGCGTGAACAAGCGAACGCCGACGATGGGGACCGATAGGGCGGCGAGCGGCGGCGCCAGGGCCGCCAAGGCGATAAGGTAGGCGGCGGTCGCCAGCATTCCCGCCCCGGCCGCCACTGCCAGGACGCCAAACGCCGCCGAAGCGGCCAGCAGCCTCCATGCCGGACCGGCCAGCGCCAGAAGACGCCCGATGTACCTCATGCCGTCCCCCGGTAGGCGCCCACCAACCGGGAATACACCCCCTGTCCTGCCATGAGTTCATCGTGCCGGCCTTGCTCTACAACTTCGCCCTCGGCCAGCACGACGACCAGGTCCGCCTGGTAAACAGTCGTCAGACGATGGGCGACCACGAGCGCCGTGCGGCCGGCCAGCAACCTGTCGAGCCCGGCCCGCACCGCTTTCTCCGTCCGGGGATCGAGCCCGCTCGTCGCCTCATCGAGAATAATCACATCCGCCTTGCGGAAGAAGGCACGGGCGATGGCAATGCGTTGGGCCTCCCCGCCGCTCAGGGCCAGGCCTCCCTCGCCGATAAGCGTGTCATAGCCCTGCGGCAGGCGACTGATGAACACATGCGCCTCGGCCGCTGCCGCTGCCGCCTCCACCGCCGTCAACGCACCTTCGTCTCCCTGGCGGATATTGTCGGCCACCGTACCGGCAAAAATATGCGGAAACTGGGGGATGTAGGCAACGCGGCGCAACCATTCTTCCCGGCGGAGACAACCGAGGTCTTGCCCGTTGACGCGGATAGTTCCCTGCGCAGGCGCGGCAAACCCCAGCAATAAGTTGACTATCGTGGTTTTGCCGGCGCCGCTCGGCCCCACCAGCGCCACCCGCTTGCCGGCGGGAATGGCGAAGGACACGTTCCGTAAGGCCGGTTGCTCGCGCCCGGGGTAGCTGAAGGCGATCCCGGACAATTCTACTGTTATCCCCCCACCGTCCGTCAGTGGCGCTTGGCCGAAGGCGGTCGCCGGCAGCGGTCGCGCCAGCAGCCCGAAAATGCTCTTGGCAGCGGCAATGGCCGTTGCCCCGGCGTGAAAATGACTGCCTAACAGACGGAAAGGCAGATAAAACTCCGGCGCCAGCAGCAAGATAAAAAAGGCCTCCCCAAAGCCGACGCCGCCGTACAGAAGCTTTAAACCGACCGTGACCGCCACCAGGGCGACGCTGATTGTCGACAAAAGTTCGAGGGTGAGCGCCGACAGGAAGGCGACCCGCAGCACCCCCATCGTCGTCCTCCGGAACTCTTCGCTGTAAGCGAAGATAATTTCGCTCTGTTCACGGCTGCGTCCGAAAAGCTTTAGTGTCGACAGCCCCTTCAGCACATCGAGAAAATGGCCGCTCAGCCGGCTAAGCACCTGCCAACGCTTTTGATGCAGCTCTCCCGCCCAGCGGCCTATCAGCACCATCATCACCGGGATGAGCGGCGCCGTTGCCAGCATGATGAGGGCAGCCGTAACGTCAACGGGAGCCACGACCGCCAGCACGAGCAGCGGTACGGCGACAGCCACGACCAACTGCGGCAGGTAACGGGCGAAGAAAGCGTCGAGACTTTCCAGGCCTTCACCCAGCAGGTTGGCCAGTTCCCCCGTCATCTCCGCTCCGCCGTGCACCGGACCCATGGCGGCCAGATGGACAAGCAGTCGCTCCCTGAGCCCGGTTTTAACCGCCAGCGCCAGACGGCTGCCGACAGTCTCGAGCAACCAAACGACGACCGCCCTTGCCGCCATTAATACCACCAATCCGTATACCCAGGGCGTCAGTTCGCTGACGCCCTTTCCTTTCAAGAACACGCCGTCCACAAGGCGCGCAAAAACAAAGGCTTGGGCGACCGCCGCGCCGCCCGCGGCCACGCCCGCACCTGCCAACAGCACTAGCAGGCGACCCTGCTTTTTTCCCTCTTGCCACAACTCGCGGTGAAACATCGCCGCCCCCCCCAGACGGAAAGACCGTGACCTACCTTTAGGATGGTCACGGTCGCCTTTGATTAGTATTCGAGGTCGCGCAGCGTTACCCTCTTGCGGAAAACCCAGTAAGTCCAGGCCTGATAGGCCAGCACGACCGGCACCAGCAGCCCGGCGGCGATGGTCATCAGTTTCAGCGTGAGCGGGCTGGACGATGCATTGGTCACCGTAAGACTCCAGGCGGGATTGAGGCTGGAAACCATCAGACGGGGAAAAAGCCCCCAGAAGAAAGCTGCCGTCGTAAGCGCAATGGCCAGACCGCTGCCCGCGAACGCCCAGCCGGTGCGGCCAGCCCGCATGGCAAGGTAGCTAAAGACGAAGGCGCCTACGGCCGACCACAGGCTGACGCCCGCGCCGATGCTGGCGAAAAGGTCGGTATAAAAATAGGTCAGACCTACCAGCGCCAGGCAAGCGACCGCCGCCAAGATACCAATCGCGAGAGCCGTCCGACGGGCCCGCTCGGCTAAAAGGTCATCCAGTTTAAGACTAAGATAAGCCGCCCCGTGGTAGACGAACACCAGGAGAAAAGCGACGCCGCCCACCAGCGTATACGGGCTCAACAGGTCGAAGAAGCCGCCGACATAATTCATCTTCGCATCGATGGGCACACCTTTTATAAGATTGGTCACCGCCACGCCCCACAGCAGGGCGGGCACCAGGCTGCCGGCAAAGATCAGCCAATCCCAGGTGTTACGCCAAGCAGCCCCGGGCTGTTTGCTGCGAAAATCCAAGCCCACTCCCCGGACGATAAGGGCGACGAGCATCAGGAAAAGCGCCAGGTAAAAGCCGCTGAACAACGTGGCGTAAACATGGGGGAAAGCGGCGAATAACGCTCCTCCGGCCGTTATCATCCAGACTTCGTTGCCGTCCCATACCGGGCCGATCGAGCCGATAATAAGCCGGCGCTCGCTGTCGCTACGTCCCAGGAAGGGCAGCAAAACGCCTACACCGTAGTCGAACCCCTCCAGGAAAAAGAAACCGGTAAACAGAACCGCGACCAGAATAAACCAGATAACACTCAGTTCCACAGCGTCACCCCCCTGCCTTCAACCGGCTCAGTCGCCGCCATCGGCGCCGCCGGTCCCTGCTTGGCGAACTTGCCCATTAGATACACTCCGACCACGGCCAGCACCCCATACACGAGCGTGAAGCCGATAAGCGTCGCCCAGATGCTGGCGGCCGACACTGTCGGCGTCACCGCCTGCTCCACCCGCTGCAATCCGTAGACAATCCATGGCTGCCGGCCGGCTTCAGCCACGAACCAACCGGTGGAATTAGCTATATACGGCACGGCCAGGGTGGCCACCGCCGCCTTCAGCACCAACGGCTTATCTTCCAGCGTTCCGCGCCGCCAAAAATAGGCGCACAGAATAGTGACCGCCAGCAGCCAGCCGCCGGCTGCCACCATGACCCGGAAACTCCAGAACACCGGCGGTACATCCGGCACATAGGAACCGGGGCCGAAACGCTTTTCGCTCTCCTGCTGGAGGCTTTTTATGCCCTTTACCTCGCCGGTCGGCGCGTTATGCACCAAGAGCGACAATCCGCCGGGGATGCTGATCCCCCCGCGATTCTCTTGCTTCTTGCTGTCGATGGCGGCAAAAAGCGTGAACGGCGCCGGGTCGGCCGTCTCCCACAGGGCTTCGATGGCCGCCAGCTTCATCGGCTGGGACTCGGCGAGGTACTGGGCCTGACGGTGGCCGGTGGCGGCCACCAGCAGACTGGCGGCCAAGGCGCAGATAAGCCCGATTTTAAAGGATGGCCGGAAAAACTCGACCTGGCTGCGCCGCAGCAGATGGTAGGCGCTCACCGCCATTATGAAAATGCCCCCGGTCACCAGGCCGGCCAGAACGGTATGGGGAAACTGATTCCATACATACGGATTGGTCAGCAGAGCGGCGAAATCATTCATCTCCGCCCGGCCGTTGCGCAACACATAACCGACAGGCGCCTGCATGAAAGAGTTGGCCGCCAGGATCCAGAAAGCCGAGAGATTGGTGGACAGCGCCACAATCCAGATGGCAGCGGCGTGCATACCCTTCGACAGCCGCTGCCAGCCGAAAATCCACAGGCCGATAAAGGTCGACTCCAGGTAGAAAGCAGTGAGGGCCTCAAGCGCCAGCGGCGCGCCGAAAATATCGCCCATGAAGCGGGAGTACTCCGACCAGTTCATGCCGAACTCGAACTCCTGCACCAGGCCGGTTACAACCCCGAGGGCAAAGTTGATCAGAAACAATTTGCCCCAAAACTGAGCCATCTTCTTGTAAAGCTCGTTTCCGGTGCGGACGTAAACCGTTTCCATCATCGCCACTAGCAGCGACAACCCTAAAGTCAGCGGCACAAACAGAAAATGATAGGTTGAGGTAATCCCGAACTGCCACCGGGCTAGCAAAAGTTCATCCATTTATTCCCTCTCCTCGTCAAAGACTTCCGGGGAAAGCGGCGGAAAACTTAGTTCCGTAGCCGCTTCTCGGCCAGCAGCGCCGCCAGGTTCGCCCTCCTGAGCCCTGCAACAAGCTGCTCCTGTAACCTTGCCAAAGTGGCATGCACAGGGCATTCCTCCGTGCAGTGCTTACTGCAGGCATCCCTTTCCGCCAAGCAGCGATGAACGACCAACTTTCCTTCCATAGCCGTGATAATGTCCAGAAGGCTGATTTCGGCGGCCGGTCGGGCGAGAGCAAAGCCGCCCTCAGCGCCGCGATGGGAACGTATCAGACCGGCCTTGCTGAGCGGACGCGTTATTTTCTGGAGAAACCGGGGAGGAATAGCCTCGCTCGCCGCCAGTTCCTGGGTGCTGACGACCGAGCCGGGAGGCAGCTCCGCCAGATGGAGCAACGCCCGGAATGCATAATCAGTAGCTTGATTGAGCTGCACATAATACCCCCTTTATTGTATACTATACCGGTATGGTTTTGTTTAAATTGTACCATTGAAGATTTTTGACAGTCAATACTCTTAGAAACAAATTTTTCTGAAAATGATTATGCGCTGGCTGACTCCTGAGGAAACTCTCCCACAAACAGACAAAAACCCGCTCGCGTATGCGAGCGGGTTTTTGTAACCGGCGCCTACCTATCCTCCCAGGCCGTCGCCAGCCAAGTACTTTCGGCGTATGTGGGCTTAACTGCCGTGTTCGGTATGGGAACGGGTGGATCCCCA
>JALHDI010000100.1 GCA_022839045.1 Sporomusaceae bacterium | reverse complement strand
CTTCGGTGCGGGCGATCTCCACTTTGTCGCCGCACAGTTCCTCGCCGGCTTTGGAGAGCTGGGCGACGGCGATTTCCGGATATAGCCGGTTCATCAGTTTTTGCCCTTCGCTTTCAGCAGGCTGACGAGTTCGAGCAGGGCAGCTTTCGTTTCGGCCGTCGTTTCGCCCAGGAGCCCGGCGATTTCCTGGGCCACGTGCATCTGTTTATTGATTATTTCCGTGGCTTTCTCGACAGTCTGGAGTTTCATCTGTTCGAGTTCGCGGGCGTTTTTTTCCTGGGCGGTGATGTCGGTGAGGACGATTATGGCCAGGTCGTGCTCCGGTACGGGGATGATCGTCTGGTTGACGATCGTGCCGACGGCGATATTTACCCGCCAGTCGGTCAGTTTCTCCCCTCTGCCGATCGCGGCGCTTATTTCGCGGCAATCCAGAACTTCGCTGAGTTTGCCGCCCTTGATGATTTCCTGCTGCCGGTTGAGCATTTTTTCCGCTGCCGGGTTGAATTCCTGGACGATCATTTTTCTGTCGACGACGATGATGGCGTTAAGGGAGTGCTGGACGATGAAGTTGGCCAGCGATTCGGCCTTCGAGCGCATGTAGGGGACGCAGGTGTCGATTTCGGTGAGGCCCTGGCAGACGGCGATGGCTTTTTCGCGGCAGGAGTTGAAGCCGCACGCACCGCAGTTCTTTTCGTCCTCTTTGCTGTATTTGCCGGTCTGCCTGAGCACTTCGCGGATGCGGCTCTCGGGCGGGATGTATTCCTGGACCGGCGCCTGGGTATGGCGGCGGGAAAAGTCGAGGCCGGCCGGACTATTATGGCGGCGGGCGTCGCCGGCGGCAGCGAATTCGGCCACTTTCAGCCTTTTGGCGGGCACGGAATCGGCGCAGCCGCTGGCCGGCCCGTTGATACAGCCGCCGGAGCAGGCGAGAGCTTCGATGAAGCGCGGGGTTATCTCGCCTTTGCGCAGGGCGGCCAGGACTTCCAGGCAGTTATCGAGGCCGTCGACGGCGATGATGTCGGTGGCGGTGGATTCGCTGCGGACGAAAGATTTCAGGATGCCGCCGGCGATCGGATAGTAGCGCACCGGCCCCGGCGCCGGTGTTGCGGCCGCAGGGGGAGCATTGTCGCCGGCATTAGCTTCGGCCAGCCACTCGCGGAGCTGGCGGAAAGTTATCGCGGCATCGACCAAGCTCTCGGGCGCGCGGCTCTCGGCCAGTTTGGCGATGCAGGGGCCGGCGAAGACGACGAAGGCGCCGTCGCCGAGGCGGTGCTTGAGCATTTTGGCGTGGACGAGCATCGGCGAATCGACCGGAGCGAGGTTGCCGATGAGGTCGGGGTAGTATTTAGCGACGACGTTGACGACGACCGGGCAGCAGGCGGAAATGACCGGTTTTTCGGCGGTCGTGAGCAGGCGGCTGTAAAACCGCGATACTTCTTCGGCACCGACCGCCGTTTCTTCGACGAGGCTAATGCCGAGTCCGCCCAGCCTTGCCGCTAGCTGCGGCAGCGTGAATTCGGGGAAGGCGGCGACGAACGACGGCGCAAGGCTTATGGCAACGAAGCATCCGTCGGCGATGGCCTTTTTGACGGCCGGCACCTCGCTGGTCACCTGCTTGGCGCCCTGAGGGCATTCGACGACGCAGCGGCCGCATAACACGCATTTCTCGTCGATTAGACGGGCCTGACCGTTAACGATGCCCACGGCTTTGAGGGGACACGAGCGCATACAGCGATGGCAGTCGCGGCAGTTGGCTTTTTGAGTTGTGATCGTTTTCATCTGATCCCCTCTTTAAGCACTTTTTCCTGAAAGATGGCGAATACTTTCTCCTGCGAAACGTGGGTGATGATTTCGTCGTCGATTTTTATGACGACGCCTTCGGTGCAGCGTCCCTGGCAAAAATTGCCCTCAAGGTCTATATCGGCGGAAATCCGGTATTTTTCCACGAGCGCGCTGAACGCGCTCAAGACACCGTGAGCTCCCCTCAGGTGGCAGGCGCTGCCGATGCATATTGCGATTTTCGTCATGGCGTCTCCAATTGTGAAATATTTCACTTTGTTTTTCTACTACTTATTCTACTCCAAAAGACCGGCGGTGACAATCGTTTTTCCGGAAAATAAATTGAGCCGGAATGGCTTCCGGCTCGCAAAGTATAGCGTTTCAGATTCGGAATCTGGTGACAAGCGCTTGCAGTTCGCCAGCCATGGTGGCGAGGGAATTGGCGGCCCCGGCAATTTCTTCCATGGAGGCTGTGACTTGTTCGGTGGCCGCAGCGGTTGTCTCGGCGTTGGCGCTCGATTGGCGGGCGATGACGGCGACCTGCTCGGCTCCCTGTACCATGGCCTGCATTCCTTCCGCCTGTTCTTTGGCGGCGGTGCTGATCGCTTCGATCATGGCAACGCTGCCGGTGACCTTGCCGAGAATGTCCTGGAGGGCTTCGCCAGCGGTTTGCACGACCCCCACCCCTTCGTTGACTTTGGCGTTGCCACTGTTCATGGCACCGATGGCCTGATCGGTCTGGGACTGGATTTCGCGCACGATCATGGCGATTTGCTGGGCGGCTTCTTGAGATTGTTCCGCAAGTTTGCGGACTTCTTCGGCGACCACGGCGAAGCCGCGTCCTTGCTCGCCGGCCCGCGCCGCCTCGATGGCGGCGTTGAGGGCGAGAAGGTTGGTCTGGCCGGCGATTTCGCTGATGACGTCGAGGATCTGACCGATTTGCTGGCTCTTTTCGCCGAGCCCGATTACTACTTCGCCGGTGGCGGTCGTCACTTCTTTTATTTCATTCATCTTGTCGACGGCGCTCTGGGCCGCTACGCCGCCCGTTTTGGCCGCGCCGGCCATTTCACCCGACAGATCCGAGGCTGTGCGGGCTTTCTCCGCCACCGCCTGGGAAGCCCCCGTGAGTTGGTCCACCGCCTGCAGGGTTTTTTCGATTTCTTCGGTCTGGCTGTGAGCTCCTTGCGCAAAGTCGGTTATCGTGGCCGCTATCTGGTTGGTCGCGCGCTCGGCTTCGACCGATGTGGCGGAAAGTTCCTGGGCGGAGGCGGCCACCTGGTCGGCGGTGTTCATGACCCCGCGGATCAGGTTCTGGAGGTTGTCGACCATGGTATTGAAGGCTTGGGCAAGCTGACCGAGTTCGTCGCGGGCGGTGACGTTGACCTTTACGGTGAGGTCGCCGGAGGCGAGACGGTCGGTTGCGGCGACCATCTCCCGAATCGGCCTGGTCAGGAAGCCGGCGGCAAAAATGCCGGCCAGCGCGGCCAGGAGAATGCCGCCGATGGTGAAGGCGATGCCGGTGTTGCGGATTTTTGCCACACCGGCCATGGCTTCGTCCAAAGGCTGTTGGGCGATTACACCCCATTTGGCCATCGGTACGAAGCTATAGCCGGCCAGTTTCTTGGCCCCTTCGTACTCGTAGGCCGTAATCCCAGCTTGTCCGGCGATCGCTGCCTTGACCGGCTCAAGGGCGCTGAGGTCAGCCATTTCCTTGACTAGTTTCTGGTCGGGGTGGGCGACGGCGCTGCCTTTCTTGTCGACGATAAAGGCGTAGCCGCTGGCGCCAACCTTGGTTTGCATGATATGGTTGCTCAAATAGTTGAGGTCGACGACCCCCAGCAGTATCCCTATGGGAGTCCGTCCGTCGCCGTTGATGGGGACGGCGAGGATGACGGAAGCCTGTCCCGTCCCCTTGGCGATGAGCACATCGGATACTACCGCGACGGCTCCGCCCTGCATGATTTCTTTGAAGTAGGCCCGGTCGGCGATGTTGCCGAGCTTTCCTTCGGTGCGCACCGTCTGCACGCCGGTGGGTAGGGCGACGATAAGCCCCGACATATCGTGGTACTGGTTGGCGATGGTACGCATGGCCGGCAATTGTCGGGCGATATCCATTGACTTGATTTCGGGGCTGTTGGCGGCGATGGCGAGTACCTTCAATTTTGCTTCGAGCATCGCGTCTATGTCCCGCGCGAGCGTATTTGCCACCATCTGGTTGTTGTTATAGACCCCGTCAACCAGGGCCTGGTTGCTGAAGTAGGATGACACCATGGCTGAGAGTACTAACGGGATGGCGGCAATCAACACGAAAAGCAGCATCAGTTTCTTCTTCATGTCCAAACCACCAATAGCTTGTTTTCCCATGTCCGCCATATTATCACTCCCTTTAAAATATTATGTTTATTACCCGAGGCCTGGGCAGCGATCAATCCCAGGCAAACTCACTATTAACATAAAATAATTCTTGTATTTTTATTAAATTCCTGCAAATTTTAACCTTTTTTTTAAAAAAATAACAGACACCCGCCTGGGGTGGCGGGGTCTGGCGAATTCACATATTCAGGGGCTTCCGTTAAGCTCGTGGGGAAGCGGGAAGGGAAACTGAACGTAGGTACTGGGTACTTCGCCGACGACGACGTATTCGGCGATCGGCACCTGGGTATTGACGCTGACGGTTGAGCTGACCAGCGGCACGACGATGCGGACGTTGGTTGTTGCGAACAAGTAGATCATGTGGCGGGTCTGGTTGATGCCGGCCTGTTCGAATTTGTCCACGACTTTGACCTGGACGGTGCCGATGGGGATGATGGTCACGACGATGGGCGGACCCCAGCTGGCGAGCAGTTGGCTGCCCAGCACCTGACCGACGGGTATGTACACTTTTTCATCGGTTATCATCTTTAACGCCGCCTGGACTTTGATGGTGGTGTCGGCCGCCAGGCGGTTGAATTCGAGGGTGTTGGGCTGAATGAAAACCACCCGTCCGCGACTGTCGAGTTTGATGTTGACGAGGGTCTGCGGGTCGATTTGCTGGCTTACCTTTTCGTTGACGACGGTGTTGATTGTATGGGTGGCGACCTGGATGGCCTTGGCTTCCGCAATGGCCATTAAGGTGGGCTTGAGATGGGCTTCAATGGTCCAGAATATGCTGACGGCAAGTATGAATACGAGGATTATCGCTACCGCCATACTCGGCAGCCGTCGTCGTTTCCGCACGGAGAACCGCATCGTTCTCCCCTCCCGGAATAATGTCGCTTACTATATATATGCCCTTATCGGCCGTTGGTGCCTGCGGTGCCGAAAATATGGCAGTTTTTCTTGTCCGGAGGCGGAGATACTAATACCGACAAGCAAGGAGGAGGTGGCTTTTGTGGCCGGCAAGAACGAGATCCTGGAGCCGAAAGCCAAGCGGGAACTGGATAGCCTCAAGTTGGAGGTTGCCAATGAAACACTTGGCCGCGATATGGACACGGAGATTTCCGCCGCTAATTACGAGGCGGCGCTGGACAGAAAGAAGTGGGAAGCGGCCGAAGATCTCGGCTTGAAAGACAAGATCGAGAACGCGGGCTGGGAGAATATGACTACTGGGGAAGTCGGCAAGATCGGCGGCAAGGTGGGTGGCCGTATCGGCGGCCAGATGGTGAAGGAGCTTATCGCCATGGCCGAGTCTCAGATGGCGCCGGTGTCTGACGAGGCGCTGGCCAAGGACGCCGTTTCCGCAGGCGAGGACGGTGACTGACCGCAGAAACCTGAATAGGCCGTGAGTTCGCGGCCCAAACAAAAAAAGCCGGGTACGGCTTTTTTTTGTTTGATGGCTATTGTCCGAAAGCCTTGACGGTTACCCCGTCCTGGTCTAGCTTCTCCCTGATTTTCTTTATCATCGCGACCGCGCCGGGAGTATCGCCGTGAACGCATATAGTCTGGGCGTTTATAGGTACTTCCGTGCCGTCGATAGCCGTGACCGAGCCGTTTTTCACCATCGACAGCACCCGCTTGGCAACGAGGTCGACATCGTGGATGACCGCTCCCTCCTGCTTGCGGGATACCAGGTTGCCCTGAGCGGTGTAAGCCCGGTCGGCGAAGGCTTCTTCGACATATTTCACGCCGGCGTTTTTGGCGCCGGCGACCATGGACGAGTTGGCGAGACAGAGCATGAAGAGGCCGGGGTCGACCGCTTTGATGGCTTCGGCGATGGCAGTGGCCACGGCAACGTCTTTCTCGGCGACGTTGTAGAGGGCGCCGTGAACTTTGACGTGCTGCATTTTGACCCCCTCGGCCAGGCAAAACGCCCAGAGCGCGCCGATCTGGTAGGTGACGTCGGCTTTTATCTCTTCGAGGGAAGCGGCCATAACCCGGCGCCCGAAACCGACGAGATCGGGGAACGAGGGATGGGCGCCCACGGCAACGCCGTATTTCTTGGCGAGTTTAACGGTTTTCATCATGTTGACAGGGTCGGAGGCGTGGAAACCGCAGGCGACGTTGATGGAGGTTACGTGGGGCATGGCGTCCTGGTCGAAGCCCAGGGTGTAGACACCGTAGCTCTCTCCCATGTCGCAGTTCAGATCGATCCTTTTCATCGTGTCATTCCTCCCGTATTTCTATAGCGTAGCTCTGACCGTTGACGGTCAGCGTGAAGCGGCGGACTGGCGCCGGCTCAGTGCTGAGCATGGACGTGCGCCAGGCGGCTGCCGCCGCGTATAACGCCCGCTCGCTCTTGAGAGCGTCGACCGCTTCTTCGTCGGAGCATTGGCGTAGGCGGACGGTGTCGCCGGGTTTGGCCTGCGCAAGCAGGGCGAGGTCGGGGCCGATGACGGTGCCGATCTTGGTGTAACCGCCGGTGGTCTGGCGGTCGGCCATCATGATGATAGGCATGCCGTGGCCGGGAACCTGGATCGCTCCCTGCGGTAGGGCGTCGGATACGATGTCGGCTTTGCCGCCGTGCTCGATCTTCGGGCCTTCCAGGCGGTAGCCCATCCGGTCGGCTTCGTTGGTTACGGTGTACGGGGAAGCGAACAGGGTCGCCAGCCCGGAAGCGGTGAAGTGGTCGTCCTGGGGGCCGGGGAGCACGCGCAGGGTTATTTCGCCCGCCGTGCCGGCCGCGGGTTTGTACGCGTCCGGCAGATGCAGGGGACGGGAATCGCCCGGGTCGCTCCTGCCGATGGCGAGCGTGTCGCCGGCTTTAAGCTTCCGGCCTTCCAAGCCGCCGACCGCAGCCCTTGTATAGGTGGATCTACTCCCCAGCACGGCCGAGACGTCGATGCCGCCGCGGACGGCGATGTAGGTCCGGCAGCCGCGGACGGCGTAGCCGCAGGCGAGGGTGCTTCCGGCCGTCACCGGGAAAGACGACCATGCGGCCGTTTTCCTGCCATCGAGAGCCGGCTGCATATCAGCGCCGCAGATGGCGATGTAGGCGTCTGTTTCGAACCTTATTGCGTCGCCGGTCACGGTCATTTCCAGACAAGCCGTTCCCGGAGGATTGCCGGCGAGGATATTGGCCAGATTATAGGCATAGCGGTCCATCGCGCCGGCGACCGGCATGCCGTAGGCCTGGAAGCCCCAGCGGCCGCCGTCCTGGACGGTGGTGAACATTCCGGGGGAAATGATGCGAATCACTGTGAGTCACCGCCTTTATCGGCCGCGCTCCGGATTACCGGCTTGTAGGCGCCGGCCGCGACTTGCTCGCCGATGGCGGCATAGTCGGCGGCGGCGACGGCTTTAAACTGGAGGTAGTCGCCGGCGGCGAAGAGAAACGGCTCTGCGGCATCCGGGTTGAAGAGTTTGACGGGGGTACGGCCGATTATCCTCCAGCCGCCGGGGCTGGCGACCGGGTAGATACCGGTCTGGGCACCGGCGATGCCTACGGAGCCGCCGGGAATGGCTGTGCGGGGCTGCTCAAGACGCGGGGCGGCGATGCGCTCCGACATGCCGCCGAGGTAAGGGAAGCCGGGGGTGAAGCCGAGCATATAGACGAGGTAGGGCACGGAGGTGTGGATGGTGACGACTTCTTCCGGCGAGAGGCCGGTGTGGCCGGCGACGAAGTCGAGGTCGGGGCCGTGTTCGCCGCCGTAGGCTACGGGGATTTCGATCACTTTGGCGGCCATGTCTGCCTGCCCAGCGCCGGCGTTTTGGGCGAGCTGCCGGACGTTCTCGGCGAGCTGCCGGCGGTTGATAGTCAGCGGGTCGAAATAGATGAGCAGCGACCGGTAGGTGGGCACCACTTCGCGAATGCCGGGGATGCCGGCGGCGCCGATGAGTGCCCCTGTCCGGTGAACACGGCGGTTGATGTCGGGGTCGATACGGGTGCCGAATTCGACCACGAGGCCCTGCTCGCCGGCGTTCAAAAAGCGTATTTCGTCCATGAAAACACTCCTGTTTCCGAGTATGCTGGTAATTATTTTCCCTGTTTGCGGCGGCAATTCCTGCCCCGGCGGGCAAAGAAAAACGGACCTTCCGGTCCGTTTCAGGTTGTCGATAAAGCCCCATCTGCGACGTTGCTCCTCAAAGCGCTTACTTGCGTACAGCCCGAAGTACGCGGCGCGGCGCGCTTTTCCGGTGCGCCTTGCATCTGGAGCTTTCTCGGCAACCTGATTTCATCTGTCACTCGATTATAATCCTATGATAGGTCTTCTTACCTTTTCGCAGCAGCAGGCTGTTGTCTTTGAAAACGGCAAGGTCGATGATGTAGTTGGGGTCGTCGACCTTATCTTCGCCGATGTAGAGCCCTCCGCCGGCGATCAGCCGCCGCCCTTCGCCGAGCGACGCCGCGAGACCGGTGGCGGGGAGGATTTCGATCAACCGCTTGTTGCTGACGTCCGCCGGGGACAGGACGGTTGTCGGGACGTTATCCAGCGAGCCGCCGCCGGCGAAGAGGGCTTCTGCGGCCTGCCGGGCTTTGTCGGCTTCGTCCTGGCCGTGGATGAGCGTGGTCACTTCGTAGGCGAGGGTTTTTTTGGCGATGTTGATTTCGCTGTCCCTAAGCGCTCCCAGGCGGCGCACTTCCTCCATCGGCAGGAAGGTTAGGAGGGCGAGGCATTTGCCGACGTCGGCGTCGTCGATGTTGCGCCAGTACTGGTAGAAATCGTAGGGCGGGGTTTTTTCGGGGTCGAGCCAGAGGGCCCCTTTTTCGGTTTTGCCCATCTTCCGCCCGTCGCTGGTGGTGAGGAGGGTGAAGGTGAGGCCGTAAGCCGGTTTGCCCTCTTTACGGCGGATGAGGTCGGCGCCGGCGATGATGTTCGACCACTGGTCGTCGCCGCCCATCTGCATGATGCAGCCGGTCTGGCGGTTGAGTTCGAGAAAGTCGTACGCCTGCATGAGCATGTAATTGAACTCGAGAAATGTCAGGCCCTTTTCCATCCGGTTACGGTAGCATTCGGCGGTGAGCATGCGGTTTACGGAGAAATGGGCGCCAATTTCGCGGAGAAACTCGACATAGTTGAGTTTGAGCAGCCAGTCGGCGTTGTTCAGCATCAGAGCGCGTCCCGCGGAGAAGTCGAGGAAGCGCTGCATCTGTTTTTTGAACCGTTCGCCGTTGGCGTCGATTTCTTCCCTGGTCATCATTTTGCGCATGTCGGTTTTGCCGCTGGGGTCGCCCACCATGGTGGTGCCGCCGCCGATGAGACAAATGGGGCGATGCCCGGCTCTTTGCATGTGCGCCATTACCATCATGCCGAGAAAATGGCCGACATGGAGGCTGTCGGCGGTGGGATCGAAGCCGATGTAGAAGGTGATCTTTTCTTGGGCCAGCAGTTCACGTACTTCTTCTTCGTGGGTAACTTGCTGGATAAAACCGCGTTCGCTAAGTACTTCGTAAACTGACATCTGGTTGCATCCCTCCATCGGTTTAGGTGGAACATGCGCGGAACGCGATTGTCAATCATTTCGTCCGCTTTGGCGCAGGATTTTCCCGGCTGTACGTGTAATTATAATTAATTGTGTCAATCTCATTTTGCCTTATTTTGGGATTCTTCAAGGCGCATTATAGCATATAACCCGTGAAATTGCAAACGCGCCGGGTCTGGACTCGTTCCGCGATTATGGTATAATAGTTAGGACATCGCCGGATAAGGAGGTCGCCATGAGCACCGACTCCAGCAACAACGCCGGTAAAAGCCGCCGCTCGAAGGCCAGGTGGCTGACCGTCGCCGCTATTGCTATTATTGTATTTATCGTCATGATTACCGGCGCCGGCCTCGGTTTCCTGACGGCCA
>JALHDI010000099.1 GCA_022839045.1 Sporomusaceae bacterium | reverse complement strand
TTAAGCAGGAAATGCTCCCGGAGAAATCAGTTTTGAAATAAATTTCTCCACAAACGCCGCTTTGGACGAAAAGTGGACTTTTAGTGGACTGTTTGGGCAAAAAGGTGTGATATGATGGTATCGTGAAGAAGACCGCCAAGGGCGGTCTTCTTAATTTTACGCCGTTAACTCGGCGAAGAAACGAGGAGGAGAGGCCATGAGGACGAGAGAGGAAGAGTATTTAAGGAGGATGAAGGCGCTGGGGTACGAGCCGAGCTTGAATGGCATGGATGACGAGGACATCGAGTGGGAGCTGTCAAAGATGGAGGAGGCTGACAGAAGGCGGGAGGCGGAATGGCAGCAGCCGGTGTACCGGCCGGTGGACCCTGGGCTGAAGGCGCGGATTCTGCGCATGTTCGGCCAGCCGTACGACGAGAGTGCGATCCCCAAAGGGCAGGGGTTTTATCTCAACGGCTGGGACAACGGGGAGGATGAGGAGGAATGGCCTAGAATGCGACCTGAGCCGAGGGTGCCCGCGCCGCCCGGGGGCTGGAAGATGAAGCCGGATTTGCATGGGATTACGTATGACCCGGAGACAGGGAAGATTACGCCGAATGAAAACGGTGGTTTCGAAATAAAAGGGTCGAAGGTGCCAGGGCAGTCACCATTTTGGAAAAACGTCGCCGATATATTTTCCCCCAGCCGGGGAGGGACGTATAGGCCGCTGAGCTATACGGCAGGCGGGAATGACGTTAATACCGACGGGCGAGGGGCGCACACGACAGCCGCTAATCCCTACGCGGGCGGGTATGCGGACGGCGGGGCATACGGGGATATGACGCTGCCGGGAGGGAATGCCCAGAACCAGAGGCAAGCTACAAATACTGCCCTAAATCGCCCGCCGCAGATTGCCGGCGGGGAGCATTTAGGGTATCTTAGCGCAAATGGAGAATCAAGTGGTAACCCTGGTGTTGTATCTGGAGGACAAGGAGACCCAGGCGGTAAATCTTACGGAGCGTTCCAGTTTTCGTCAAAGAACAATGTGCCGACAGAATTCGTGACGTGGCTGGCTGCCAATAATCCGAACGTCCATGCAAGGTTGCAGAGAGCCTACAATGCCGACGGCAAAGATTACGGCCCGGCCTTCGACGCCGAATGGCAAAAGATAGCCGCCGAGAATCCGGATGCATTTCTCAATTTGCAGTACGCATTCACGAAGCAAAAGTATTACGACCCGGCGGTGGCGGCTATCAAGAATGAAACGGGCTTCGATTTCAACGACAAAAGTTATGCCCTAAAAAATGTCCTGTGGTCGCGCGCCGTTCAGCACGGGACAGAGAATGTCGTAAATGTAATAAAAATGCTTTTAAATATGTCGATTTAAACAACAAGGATGCCGAGGAGATTATCAAGGCAATATACAAAGAGAGCGGCAGCACTGATAGCAAAGAAGGTCCATATATTACCGAAGAGGCTATAAGAGCAAAGTTTGGTCCAGAAGAAGCAGAGGAACGCCTTAATTTCGCGCGGAAGCACAATCTTATCGGCAAACCGTTGAAGTATTACGGCGGGTCGATCGATAACATGCTCGGGGTTTGGAACCGACTGAACATCGACGAACCGCAGGCTGCGCTCGAACTTCAGAGGAGGCACAGGTAAAAGGGGAGCGAGGCTCCCCTTTTTTCTTTGGCTGTGTGAATCACAATGGCTGATAACGATTTACATTTTATTGCCTAGATGGTAAATTTAGTATATAAAGTGACGTGTTGTCATGAGGGGGATTGGTGGTGGCGCGGGTTGGATTTTTTGTTGTCCTATGTGTTGCGGTGGTAATGCTCACCGGCTGCGGGACAAAGCAGGAGGCGGCGCCTGCCACGCCGGCCGAGGCGCAGAAACAGAGCGGGCCTTCCGTCCCTGCGGCGGCTGCGCCGGCCGCTTGGTCGGTGCCTCCACTTAATAAATTTGTAATTGAGGAGGATACTAGAGGAGGCAGGACTAAATCGTATAACTACTATGTAGATGATGTAGCAGAACGTTATGTAAAGACCTTGGAGGAAGCGGTCAAGCGGCCGGACGGGTTCCGGTGGGTATCGGCTTACCTCGACTCCAGCCGGCCAGTGTACGCAGCCGAGAAGAAACGTATAGAGGAATGCTACGCCCAGGGGATAAAACTGCGCCTCGTCGAATGCGAACTATCCCGCTTTACCAAGAAGGGACGCATCCTCGAGGAAAAACGCGACCATCACCTGTACGAGCTGAAGGTCCATGTAAAGTACGTAATGGAGTATGCTTACCCCGACAACTGGATAGTGAAACGAGCGGAACGTAAAGTATTCACTTTGGAGCAGCGGCAGGACTTCGGGCAAGGAGATACCGATAAAAAATTTATACAAAAGATAACGGTGGTAATCACCGCCATCGAAGATGACACCCAACCGCCAGAAGAGGAAGGGAAACTATATTGACTATAAGGTGGCGAGCGATGAAGACATTGCGCGCCACCTTTTTTTGAACCGCTTCGCCCTTGCCGCCAGGCGTCGTTCCCGGCATTGGGGCGACCCACGATTCGCGAGGACGGCGGCCGCTACTTAGCGAAGGAGCCGGTAAGTGCGCAAGTTCTTAGCGCTTTAGCAGACGCACAACGCTTTAACGTTGATGCGGTCGCTATGCCCGCAGGGCGAAGCGCTTAGAACTGCGGCCTGCCCCTTGCGGGTACGGCGACCGGCGCGAGCCATGGACGGCGAGCGAGAGCGACAAGTGAATTTTGGGGCTCTATAGATAGTCGAAATACCTAATCCACCATGAGGAACCATTATTACGCAAAGATTTGTGAAGGCCATCATAAGGCTCTTGTAGATGGCTAGACTCAACGTATACATACCCGGATTCTTTAAGTATCTTCAATACTTTTTCTATGGGGTAGTTATCTGGATAATCCGAGTTATTCCGGCTGCAATATATTGAAACTAAGCTACCGAAAGCAGAAAACCTGATGGCAAAATCGACGTAATGGATATGAGATAAACCAGCATCCCTGAACTTTTGCTGGCTTTCATCTAGGATAAATAACTCAGTAAAAAAAGAAGCGTCTTGAATACACTCGTCAATTTGAAGCGTCCGGTCAATGGCGTTTTTGATGAGGGATTTAACTTGTTTAACCTTCCCAATTGCTTCATAATAGTTAAATGCTTTGGGGAATTCCCATTCATTAGGATCATCGACACTTAGGAGTAATTCTCTAATTTCAGGATTCAAACGATCACCTACTAGTAAAGAATTTCCTTCGGACTAATTACTACCATTCTATATAACGAAATAATTCCCTGTTTCATTATTCACGCGCTAATAATGGGTTATGTCTTGCAAAACACGTATGGGATTAAGTTCGGTTCTCAAAAAACCTTGAATTGCCGGAAGGCGTTTCAAAAGCTCCAGATGCAAGGCGCACCGGAAGAGCGCGCCGCGACGCGTACTCGGACGTACGCTAGCAAGCGCTCTGAGGAGCAACGCCGCAGATGGATTTTTGAGACGCCTTCCCCTGTTGACACAAATAGCCATGGGGTGATAGAATATTAGCAATAACATATAGCCTTTAAGCTGGTCCTGTGAGACCAGGAAGGAACTGATGCCGAGGGATTGGCCTTCTTGCGTGCTCACACGCGAGGAGGCTATTGTGATAATATGGTACCTTTAAACTGGTCCTGCGAGGCCGGAAGGGAACTATACGTGAGGTTGTGTATGGCCTTCTCGCGCCTTGGTGCCGAGAAGGCTTTAATTTGTCCGGCAAGCAGGCGGCCAGGCTGGGTATCATAAGGGAGAGAGAACGGGAGGAGAGAGGCCGATGACGAAAAGCCAGGTTTCGCTGCGCGGCAGGGACATTCTGGAGCTGCAGGGCATGAGCGTGCCCGAGATGGAGCTGATTCTGGACACGGCCCGGGAGATGAAGAATATCATCGACCGGGATATCAAGAAGGTGCCGACGCTGAGGGGCAAGTCGATCGTGAACCTGTTCTTCGAGCCGAGCACCCGGACGCGCACTTCTTTCGAGCTGGCCGGCAAGTATCTGGGGGCGGATGTGGTGAATATCACGACGAGCGCTTCGAGCGTGGTGAAGGGCGAGAGCCTCAGGGACACGCTGCTGACGGTGGAGGCGATGGGCGTGGACGTGATCGTGATGCGCCACGAGGCCGAGGGGTCGTCGCATTACGCGGCCAAGGTGGTCAAGCCGGTGATCGTGAACGCCGGCGACGGGCAGCACGAGCATCCGACGCAGGGCCTGCTGGATATGTTTTCGATCAGGGAGAAGAAGGGCGGCATCGCCGGGCTGAAGGTGGCGATAATCGGCGATATCCTTCACAGCCGGGTGGCGCGCTCGAATATCTGGGCTCTCCTTAAGCTGGGGGCCGAGGTGCGGGTGGCGGGTCCGCGGACGCTGCTGCCCCGCGATATGGACAGGATGGGGGTGCAGGTGTACGACCGGGTGGAGCCGGCGCTGGAGGGGGCGGATGTGGTGAACATCCTCCGCATTCAGAAGGAGCGGCAGCAGAAGGGGCTTTTCCCGACCGCCCGCGAGTACGCGCGCATCTTCGGGATAAACAGGGCCAGGCTCGATCTGGCCAAGCCGGACGCGCTGGTGATGCACCCGGGCCCGATGAACCGGGGCCTGGAGATAGCGCCGGACGTGGCCTACAGCGATCAGTCGGTCATCCAGGAGCAGGTGAAGAACGGCCTGGCGGTAAGAATGGCGATTCTGTTCCTGGTGCTGATGGGAGGGACGAAAGTTGAAACTAGTGCTTAAGGGCGGCCGGATCATCGACCCGGCGCAGAATATCGACAAGGTTGGCGATGTGCTTATCGAGGACGGCGTGATCGCGAAGGTCGGCGGCGATATCGACGCCGGGGGGGCGGAGGTTTTCGACGCCCGCGGCCTGGTGGTGGCGCCCGGTCTGATCGATATGCACGCGCATCTCAGGGAGCCCGGCCAGGAGGCGAAGGAGGATTTCGCCTCGGGGACGCGGGCGGCCGCGGCCGGCGGTGTCACGACGGTGTGTAGCATGCCGAACACCCGGCCGGCGGTGGATAACGCGGTGCTGGTGAACGGCCTGATCCGCCGCGCCGAGGTGGAGGGGCTGGTGAACGTGAAGGTTATCGGCGCGCTGACGAAGGGCCAGGAGGGCAAGGAGCTGGCCGAGGTCGGCGATATGCTGCTGGCCGGGGCGGTGGCGCTGTCGGACGACGGCCACCATGTGGCGAGCGCCAAGATCCTGCGGACGGGGTTCGAGTACGCGGGGATGTTCGGCGGGCTGATAATTTCGCACGCCGAAGAGGCGTCGCTGGTGGAGGACGGCTTCATGCACGAGGGCGCGGTGTCGGCGATGCTGGGCCTGAAGGGCCGGCCGGCGGTAGCCGAGGATATCGCGGTGGGCCGCGATATCATGCTGGCGGAGTACACGGGCGGGCGGCTGCATGTGGCCCACGTGAGCACGGCGGGGGCGGTGGAGCTTATCCGCCGGGCGAAGGCGCGCGGCGTCAAGGTGACGGCTGAGGCGACACCGCATAACCTGACGTTGACCGACGAGGCGGTGATCGGCTACGACCCGGCGACGAAGGTCAATCCGCCGCTCAGGTCCCGGGAGCATGTGGACGCGCTGGTGGCCGGGCTGAAGGACGGGACGATCGACTGCATCGCGACCGACCACGCCCCGCATGCGTTCGAGGAGAAGGACATGGAGTTCCGTTACGCGCCGAGCGGGTTCACCGGCCTGGAGACGGCGGTGGGCGTGGTGCTGACGGGGCTTTACCACAGCGGGAAGTTGACGCTGCCGGAGGTAATCGGGAAGCTGGCGGCGGCGCCGGCGCGCGTGCTGGGCCTGGAGGCGGGCAGCCTGAAGGCCGGGGCGGCGGCAGATATTACGGTGCTCGACCCCGCGGCCGAGTGGACGGTGGACAGCGAGAAGTTTTACACGCGGGGCAAGTGCACCCCGTTTGAGGGTAAGAGGCTTAAAGGCAGGGCGGTGGCGACGATCGTCGGCGGACGCTTTGTGATGAGGAATGGGGAGGTGTGCGGATGATAGGGAAATTGATTCTGGAGGACGGCAGCATTTTCGCCGGGGAGGTGATAAGCCGCGAGCGGGCGGTGGGCGAGGTCGTGTTCAACACGGGCATGACCGGGTACCAGGAGGTGCTGACCGACCCTTCGTATTGCGGCCAGATCGTGACGATGACGTATCCGCTGATCGGCAATTACGGGACGGCGGCGGTTTACGACCAGGCGATAAAATCTTATGTGCGCGGGTTCGTGATCAGCGAGCTCGCCGGCGACCCGAGCAACTGGCAGGCGGAGTGCAGCCTGCCGCAGTACCTGCTGAGCCGCGGCATCCCGTGCATCCACGGGGTGGATACGCGGGCGGTGACGCGCCGCATCCGCTCGGCCGGCACGATGAAGGGGATAATCGTGCCCGCCGAGGCGGGGGCGGAGGAGATAAAGGAGCTGTTCGGCCGGCCGCCGGAGATCGAGGTGGTGGCCGAGGTGACGCCGAAGGAGGTGTACCGCATGCCGGCCGAGGGGCCGCGGGTGGCGGTGCTGGACTACGGCATCAAGTGCAATATATTGAATTCGCTGGCGAGGTCGGGCTGCGATCTGACGGTGTTCCCGGCCGATACGCCGGCGGCGGAGATCCTGGGCCGCGGTTTCGCCGGGGTGTTCCTGTCGAACGGGCCGGGCGACCCGAAGGATGTGCCGAAGTCGATCGCCACGGTGAAGGAGCTGATGGGCAGGAAGCCGATCTTCGGCATCTGCCTGGGCCATCAGCTACTGGCGCTGGCGGCGGGGGCGGATACGTACAAGCTGAAGTTCGGCCACCGCGGCGCCAACCACCCGGTGAAGGATCTGGCGACGGGCCGGGTGTACATCACGTCGCAGAACCACGGCTATGCGGTGGATGAGGCGACGCTGGACGGCAAGGATTATGTCGTCACCCACCGGGCGGTGAACGACGGGACGATCGAGGGGATGAAGCACCGGCAGTTGCCGATCTTCTCGGTGCAGTACCACCCCGAGGCGGCGCCGGGACCGGACGACAACACTTATCTATTCGACGAGTATATGGCGCTGCTGCGGAAGGAGGGGTAAGGGTGCCGAAAAATGCCAAGCTGAAGAAGGTTATGGTTATCGGGTCGGGGCCGATCGTCATCGGCCAGGCGGCCGAGTTCGACTATGCCGGCACCCAGGCCTGCCGGGCCCTCAAGGACGAGGGCATCGAGGTGGTGCTGATCAATTCCAATCCGGCGACGATCATGACGGACGCGAATATCGCCGACCGGGTGTATATCGAGCCGATCACCCCCGAGTTCGTGGCCGAGGTCATCGACAAGGAGCGGCCGGACGGGCTGCTGCCGACCCTCGGCGGCCAGGTGGGGCTGAATATGGCGGTGGAGGTGGCCAAGCGCGGCGTGCTGGACAAGTACGGCGTGGGGCTGCTGGGGACGCCGCTGGAGGCGATCAGGAAGGCCGAGGACCGCGAGCTTTTCAAGCAGACGATGGAGGAGATCGGCCAGCCGGTGCCGGAGAGCACGATCTGCGAGGACCTGGCGAGCGCGCAGGCGTTCGCGGCCGAGATCGGCTTCCCGCTCATCATCCGCCCGGCGTATACGCTGGGGGGCACGGGCGGCGGCATCGCCGCCAACGAGGCCGAGCTTAAGGATATCGTCATCCGCGGCCTGAAGCACAGCCCGATCGGCCAGGTGCTGGTCGAGAGGAGCGTGGCCGGCTGGAAGGAGATCGAGTACGAGGTGATGCGGGATGCGAACAACACCTGCATCACGGTCTGCAATATGGAGAATTTCGACCCGGTGGGCATCCACACGGGCGACAGCATCGTGGTGGCACCGTCGCAGACGCTGACCGACTACGAGTACCAGATGCTGCGGACGGCGTCGCTGACCATCATCAGGGCTTTGGGCATCGAGGGGGGCTGCAACGTGCAGTACGCCCTCGACCCGCACAGCACGAAATACTATGTCATCGAGGTCAATCCGCGGGTGAGCCGCTCGTCGGCGCTGGCTTCCAAGGCGACGGGCTACCCGATCGCCAAGGTGGCGAGCAAGATCGCCATTGGCTACCGCCTGGACGAGATCGTGAACGCGGTGACGGAGAAGACCAAGGCGTGCCACGAGCCGACGCTCGATTACTGCGTGGTGAAGTTCCCGCGCTGGCCGTTCGATAAGTTCAATTTCGCCGACCGCATCCTCGGCACGCAGATGAAGGCGACGGGCGAGGTGATGGCGATCGACCGCACCTTCGAGGGAGCGCTCCTGAAGGCGGTCCGCTCGCTGGAGATCGGTCTGCATCGCCTCCATATCCCGGAGATCGCCGCGCTGAGCACCGAGAAGGTCCGCGACAATCTGAAGCTGGCTAACGACGAGCGGGCGTTCGTGGTCGCCGAGGCGCTGCGCCGCGGCATAAGCGTCGAGGAGATCTGCCGGGTGACGGCGATCGACCGCTGGTTTATCGATAAGATCGCCAGCATCGTGGCGATGGAGAAGCGGCTGAAGGAGCAGAACCTGACCGGCGAGCTGGTGGCGGCGGCCAAGAAGATGGGTTTCGCCGACCGTTCGATCGCCGAGCTGACCGGCTGCACGGCCGATTATATCCGCCAGCTGCGCAAGGACAAGGGGGTAACGCCCTGCTACAAGATGGTGGATACCTGCGCGGCCGAGTTCGAGGCGGTGACGCCTTACTATTACTCGACGTACGCCCAGGAGGACGAGGTGGCGACGACCGGCCGCCGCAAGGTGATGGTGCTGGGGTCGGGCCCGATCCGCATCGGCCAGGGGATCGAGTTCGACTACTGCTCGGTCCATTCGGTGTGGGCGCTCCGCGATATGGGCTTCGAGTCGATCATTGTGAACAACAACCCGGAGACGGTGAGCACCGACTTCGATACGTCGGACCGGCTGTATTTCGAGCCGCTGACGGCCGAGGACGTGCTGAACATCATCGACAAGGAGAAGCCCGAGGGAGTCATCGTCCAGTTCGGCGGCCAGACGGCGATCAACCTGGCCGAGCCGCTGGCCAAGGCCGGGGTGCCGATCTTCGGCACGGCGGTGGGCGATATCGACCAGGCGGAGGACCGCGAGAAGTTCGACGCGCTGCTGGAGAAGCTGAATATACCGCGGCCGAGGGGCACGACGGTGACGAGCGCCGCGGAGGCGGTGGCCGCGGCCGAGAAGGTCGGCTTCCCGGTGGTGGTGCGGCCGTCGTACGTGCTGGGCGGCCGGGCGATGGAGATCGTCTACAACGTCGCCGAGCTGATGGATTATATGCGCTACGCGGTGAAGGCGTCGGCCGAGCACCCGGTGCTGGTGGACCGCTATATGATGGGCACCGAGGTGGAGGTGGACGCGATCGCCGACGGGACGGAGGTGATGATCCCCGGCATCATGGAGCATGTGGAGCGGGCCGGGGTGCACTCGGGCGACAGCATCGCGGTTTATCCGCCGCAGACGCTGTCGCAGGCGGTCATCGACACGATCATCGACTATACCGACAAGCTGGCCCTAGGCCTGACGGTGAAGGGGCTCATCAACATCCAGTACGTGGTGGTGGATGAAGAGGTGTACGTGCTGGAGGTCAACCCGCGCTCGAGCCGCACCATCCCCTTCCTGAGCAAGGTTACCAACGTGCCGATGGTCGAGCTGGCGACCAAAGCGGCGATGGGGGTGACGCTCAGGGAGATGGGCTACGAGGGCGGGCTGCTGCCGAACCAGGAGTACACGGCGGTGAAGGCGCCGGTGTTCTCGTTTGCCAAGATGCAGCAGGTGGATATATCGCTGGGGCCGGAGATGAAATCGACCGGCGAGGTGATGGGCGTGGATTTCAATTACGCCCGGGCGCTGTACAAGGCGATAACCGCCGCCGGCATGAACATCCCCGCCGCCGGCACGGTGCTGTTCACCGTCGCCGACAAGGATAAAGAGGAGGCGGGCGAGCTGGCGGAAAGCTTCGCCAGCCTCGGCTACAAGCTGATCGCGACCGAGGGGACGGCCAAGTATCTTCAGGGACTGGGCCTGGAGGTCGAGACGGTCTTCAAGGTGCACCAGGACGGCCCCAATATCATCGACCTCATCAAGGCCGGCAAGATAAACATGGTCATCAACACCCTGACTCACGGCAAGGTGCCGGAGCGGGACGGGTTCCGCATCCGCCGGGCGACGGTGGAGCACGCCATCCCCTGCCTGACGTCGATCGACACGGCCCACGAGGTGCTGCGGGTGCTGGAGGTAATGCGGGAGCGTCGGCTGGTGTACGTGCTCGCCCTTCAGGATTACGTGGGGGGAGGGGACGCGCTTGTCTAAGACGGTCGCCGACGGCATCGTCATCGAGCATTTCAGCCTCGCGCCGATGATCAAACGCCTGACCCTCGGCGCCCCGGCGATCGCCAGGACGGCCCAGCCCGGCCAGTTCGTGCACGTGCGGGTGGGGGAGAGCTACCACCCGCTGTTGCGCCGGCCGCTGAGCATCGCCGAGGTGGATCGCGAGGTGGGCAATATCACGGTTATCTACCGCGTGGTCGGCCAGGGGACGGCGCTGCTGGCGTCGCTGCCGCCGGGCGAGTTCGTGGACTGCATGGGTCCGCTGGGCAACGGCTTCGATTTGAACACGGAGCGGCCGCTGCTGGTGGGCGGCGGCATGGGCCTGGCGCCGCTGCTGTTCCTCGCCAAGGCGCTCTGTCCCAAGCCGGTGACGGCGCTGATGGGCGGGCGCACCAAGGAGGAGCTGTGGTGGCGGAACGTGTTCCTCGGCACCTGCCGCAGCATCCACGTGACGACCGACGACGGCTCGGTGGGGCGCAAGGGGTTCACGATCGACCTGTTGCCCGAGCTGCTGGAAAACTGCAAATATGACCGCATCTACGCCTGCGGCCCCCTGCGGATGATGGAGGGGGTGGCGCGGCTGGCCAGGAATAAGGGCATCCCCTGCCAGATTTCATTCGAGGACCATATGGCGTGCGGCGTGGGGGCGTGCCTGTCGTGCACCTGCGCCGGCACTGACGGCAAGCGTCGCAAGGTGTGCAGCGACGGCCCGGTGTTCTGGGCGGAGGAGGTGCTGGAACTGTGATGCTGGCGGTGGATATTGCGGGTATCAAGATGAAGACACCGGTGATGACGGCGTCGGGGACGTTCGGCTCGGGGCCGGAGTACGCCGATTTCGTCGATCTGAACAAGATCGGCGCCATAGTCGTAAAAGGTACGACCCTTACGCCGCGCGACGGCAACAAGGGCCGGCGCATCGCCGAGACGCCGGCCGGGATGCTGAATTGCATCGGGCTGGAGAACCCGGGCGTGGATGAGTTCGTGAGCCGCATCCTGCCGGGGCTGGCCGCATACGACGTGCCGATTATCGTCAATATCGCCGGCGCGACGACGGACGAGTTCGCCGAGCTGGCGAGGCGCCTGAACGTGCCGGGGGTGGCGGGCCTGGAGCTCAACATTTCCTGCCCTAACGTGAAGGAGGGCGGCATCGCTTTCGGCACCGACTGCATGAGTGCCGCCGCCGTCGTGACGGCGGTGCGCAAAAACACGAGTTTGCCGGTGATCACCAAGCTGTCGCCGAACGTGACCGATATCGTGAGCATCGCCAAGGCGGCCGAGGACGCCGGCAGCGACGCCGTTTCGCTCATCAATACGCTGCTCGGGATGGCCATCGATATCCGCCGGTGGCGGCCGGAGCTGGGCAATGTGACGGGCGGCCTGTCGGGGCCGGCGATCAAGCCGGTGGCTTTGAGGATGGTGTGGCAGGTGGCGCGGGCGGTGAAGTGCCCGGTCGTCGGCCTGGGCGGCATCATGACGGCGGAGGACGCGATCGAGTTCCTGCTGGCCGGGGCGAGCGCGGTGGCGGTGGGCACCGCCAATTTCGTCAACCCACGGGCAAGCGTGGAGATCGCCGAGGGCATCAGGGATTACCTGGTGGAGCGCGGGCTGAAGAGTGTGCACGATATTGTAGGTCGCGTAAATGATAATATAATGCAGTAACGGCCTGTAAAAGGAGTGTTATTGTGAGTGATAACAGACTGATTGTGGCGCTGGATTTTGCCGATATGGACAAGGTGCGGAGGCTGGTGGCCGAGCTGGGCGACGCGGTGGGGCATTACAAGGTCGGGATGGAGCTTTTCTACGCCGTGGGCGGCGAGGCGGTCCGCTTCCTGCGCGCGGCCGGCAAGGAGGTCTTCCTCGACCTCAAGCTGCACGACATCCCCAACACTGTGAGCCAGAGCGCCAAGGTGCTGTCCTGGCTGGGGGCGACGATGGTCAACGTTCACGCTTCCGGCGGGATGGCGATGATGAAGGGGGCCGCCACGGCGGCCGTGGAGACGGCGGCGACGAGCGGCCGGCCGCGGCCGAAGCTGATCGCGGTGACGGTGCTGACGAGCATGGACGAGGCCGAGTGGACGAGGCTGAGCTGCGCCGTGCCGATCAGGACCCAGGCGGTCCGTCTGGCGGAGATGGCCAGGGAGGCCGGGCTGGACGGAGTGGTGGCGTCGCCGCAGGAGGCGGCCGCCATCCGTGAGGCGTGCGGGCCGGAGTTCCTCATTGTGACGCCGGGGGTACGGCCGGCCGGCAGCGCGGTCAACGATCAGAGCCGGGTAGCGACGCCGGCCGGGGCGCTGAAGGCCGGGGCCAGCCATCTGGTGGTGGGACGGCCGATTACCGCCGCGCCCGACCCGCGGGCGGCGGCGCTGGCGATTTTGCGGGAGATGGAGGCTGTATAGCATGGAGGAAGCGGCGGTAAGGAAGCTGCTGGTCGATACGGGGGCGGTCTTGGAGGGGCATTTCCTGCTGACCTCGGGGCTGCACAGCCCGCTGTACGTGGAGAAGTTCCAGGTGCTGCAGTGGCCGGAGCATACCGCCACGCTGTGCGCGGCGCTGGCCGAGAGGTTTAGGGACGCCGGGATACAGGTGGTGGTCGGGCCGGTGACGGGCGGCATAATCCTCGCCCACGAGGTGGGCAAGAATCTCGGCACGCGCGCCATCTTCACCGAGCGGGAGAACGGGAAAATGACGCTCAGGCGCGGCTTTGCCATCGCTCCCGGCGAGCGGGTGCTGGTGGTGGAGGATATCGTCACGACCGGCGGCTCGGTGCACGAGGTGCTGGAGGTGGTGAAGGCGCAGGGCGGCGAGGTCGCCGGGGTGGCGTTGCTGGTCGACCGCAGCGGCGGCAAGGCCGACTTCGGGGTGCGGACAGAGGCGCTGCTGACGCTGGAGGTGGCGACATATCAGCCCGACGCCTGCCCGCTTTGCCAGGCCGGGGTGCCGATCACCAAGCGGGGCCGGACCGGGAAATAGAAAAAGTCAATTAAATATGTTGACTTAACAAAACGGCGGCGAGTGAATAATTTCGGTTATTCATTCGCTTTTTTATTTACATAAAATCATATTTTCCGTGCAAACGCCAGGGCGGCAGAGTATAATCAGTGTATCAACCGTTGGGGGGACATGCATGAAAAGGGTTTTGCTGCTGACCGCCGGTCTGCTGGCCGCTTTGACCGCCACCGCTTTCTCCGCCGTCCCTGACCCGGGCATCCGGGAGGGGCAGGCGATCGTGGGGCTGTCGATGTACAACCTGGACCGGACAAGCAACATCGACGGCAATTGGGGCGATACGTTCAAGTTTTACGAAGGCTATACGACGGTCGGCGTCGGCAAAAGGACGGCCGTTTTAGTCAATTACGGCACGATGGGCAAGACGCTGCCGGACCCGGTAAGCGGCGAGACGACCAGGCTGGAGACGAGCTATGCCGATTACGGGCTGCAGTATTCCTTCTCGCGGCATGCGGGCCTGCTGGCCGGGTACCGCAACCTGAACGGGCGGCAGGCGACGGCGACCGATACGGCGACAGACAAGATCCGCGGGTATGTCTACGGCCTGGCGCTGCGGTACGATTTCGGCGGCGGGAAGTACAGCGCGTATTCCACCTATCTGCGGAACGACAAGGTGGAGGATTTCGTGATCGGGACGGCGTTCGCGCTGAAGGGCGATATGTTCCTGGATATGAGCTACAAGCGCATCAGGGGGTCGACCGACAGCACCACCGTGATGAAGGGTTTCGGCGCGGCCGGAGTGGGGATAAGACTGTAGAGTGTCGGCAAGGAAAAACAGCCCGTGAGGGCTGTTTTTCTTAGGGAGGGGATTAGCGGGGAGTCGCCTGCTACCGCCAGTCGACGGCGAGGGGGGTGCGGTCGACGAGGCGGTGGTAGCGGTATACCGGGTAGCCGCAGAAGATGGCGCCGGTTATCGCCATATCGGCGGGGACGGCGAGCAGGTCGTAGACCGGGGGGTAGTCAGCGAAGGCGCAAATTTCGAAGAACCCCGACCAGCAGGTGCCGAGGCCGAGGGCCGGCGCGTAGAGCTCGGCATAGGCGAGGGAGTAGCGGGTGTTTTTTTCGCCGATGGGGAAATTCTTGGGTGCGAGGGCGACGATGAGGTGGGGGGCGGCGTGAAAGATGTCGAGGCCGCCCTGCCGGTAGCGCCGGACGACATGGGCGTAAGGCATAATCCAGGGGGCGTTGTCACGGATTTGCTCTCCCATCCAGTCGAGGGTGGCGTCGCTGAGTTTCCGCATGAGGGTGCGGTCGCTGACGACGAGGTAGGAGAGGCCCTGGGTGTTGCCGCCGGTGGGAGCGAAGCGGGCGATGTCGAGGAGTTTGAGGAGCGTTTCTTGGGGAACGGATGCGGGCTTGTAGCGGCGGATGGAGCGGCGGGACCGCAGGAAACGGGCGGCGGTGTCGGCGTCGAGGACGGGGAAGTCGCCGAGGGGGACCTGGGCGGCGAGGGGGGCGAGGCGATGGTCGAGGGCGGCGTGGGGACAGGAGGCGACGCAGTGGCCGCAGCGGATGCAGGCGTCCTTGTTGAGCATTTTCGGGCCGCTTTCGTCCATGCCGATTATGGAGACCGGGCATACCTCGGCGCAGATGCCGCACTTGACGCAGGCGGGGGAGACGGTAAGCATATGGATAACACGCTCCTTTGGCTGTTTTTATACTCTATGCGACTTAGGTCCATAGTAGACCGGTCGTCTAGAGATAAAAGGAAATTAGTCCGGCCGGCCGCCGAGCTCACGGGCGGCGAAGGCGGTGAAGATGTCGAGCGGCTGGAGGGACTGGGTGGCCTGCATGCGGGTGATGGCGCCCGCCCAGGCGGAGTAGAAGAATTCGGCCATGACTGCGGGGGGCTGGAAGAGGGCGAATTCGCCGGCGGCCACCCCCTCGGCGAGGCAGGCGGCGACCGTCCGTATCCAGCCGTTCATGCCGCGCTGGAGCTCGGCGCGGACGGGTTCGCTGAGCAGGGCCATTTCGAGGGCGAGCTTAGCGAGCAGGCAGCCGTGCTGGCACTCTTTTTCGCGGAAGTATTCCTTTTCTTGGGCGAAGAAGGCGAGGAGGCGATCCCTGGCCGGCCGGGCGCGATCGGCGAGGACGGCGAGGTGCCGTTCGGCGTACAGGCGGATGTAGTGGTCGATGATGGCGATGCAGTAGTCTTCCTTGGAGCGGAAGTAGTAATAGAATGACCCTTTGGGCACCCGTGCGTCGGCGAGAATCTCTTTGAGGCCGACGGCGTGGTAGCCCTTGGCCATGAAGGCTTTGGCGCCTGCTTCGATCAGGTGGAGGCGAACGTCTTGTTTATCCATGGTTATATATTAGACCGGTCGTCTAGAAAATGCAAGGATAGTTTTTCCGGGAGGGCGGAATTTTTTATTCGTCAGGCATTAAGTTTATAATGTTTTGCCCATTTGCAGGCCGGTGGCGGTGAAGCCGATTTTTTCGTAAAATTTGACGGCGACGGTGTTGTCGTGGCGGACGGAGAGGTTGAACTGGGGGCAGCCGAGGGCGGCGAGGCGTTCGCCGACTTCGGCGATGAGGCGGCGGCCGACGCCTTGGCCCTGGTAGGCGGGCAGGACGGCGAGGTGGTATACGTGTCCGCGGCGGCCGTCGAAGGTGCCGAGGATGGTGCCGATTATTTCGCCGCCGGCGCAGGCGACGAGGGAGAGCCCGGGATTGCGTTCCAGAGTGCGGATGATGGAGGGTTTATCGTCTCCGGGCCTGACGGCCAGGCCCGCTTGGTGCCAGATTTCGACCGCCCGGCCGTAGTCTTCGATGGTGAATTGCCTGATAGCGATGCTGTTCATGGTTCCTCCCATCGGTGAAAATAACTATTGCCACTATATTACACCGCGGAGATGCCGTAGGCAAGTAAAAAACGAAAGGAGCCGTTGCGGCTCCTGTGCTTGCGTTCTTTCGACGCAGACGGGGCTTTATTTGCTGTCGGCGGGGAACTCCGTGGCGATCTGCCAGCGCACGCCGAAGGGGTCGACGACCATGCCGGACATGGTGCCCCAGAATTGCCTGGCGAAGGGCATCTGAACGTTGCCGCCTTCGGCCAGGCCTTCGAAGGCCCGACGGGCTTCGTCCTCGTCGGCGAATTCCAGGGTGAGGTCGAGGCCGTTGCCCCGCTGCACGGGCTCCATGACCGAGTCGGACATGAAGAATACTTGCCCGGCGGCCCGCAGGCGGAGATGGAGGATTTTGTCCTTGAGGCGCTCCCTGGTCTCTGCATCGGTGTCGGGTAGGTCGGCGAAGGTTTTGACGAGGAAGATTTCGCCGCTGAGGGCTTTAACGTAGAATTCGGCCTGCCTTTTGGCGTCGTCGGAAAAAATGTACGGGTACAGGTTGGCCATCCGTCTCTCCTCCGTTGGACAGGGATTTTCGACGGAATTAGCCTGCCCGAAAAGGGGCGGCGATATCCTCAGCGGCCGGCGGACAGTTTGCTGGCGGCCAGTTGCAGTTCGAGGAGGGCGGTGAAGATATCGGCGGTTATGTAATGGTACTCGCCCGGGTATCAGTCGCCGGTCAGGGCGGTTTCGCTGTCGCCGGCGGAGGGGCAGGGAAGACGGGTCTCAGTGGGCATTGCGCATCACGATGGCGAACAGCAGTCCGCAGAATACTACGTACCAATACATCACAGGCCACCAGCTCCTTCCGGCTTGTGTATTTATATTATCATTAATTTACAAA
>JALHDI010000251.1 GCA_022839045.1 Sporomusaceae bacterium | reverse complement strand
GTCCACCAACGTGGCCCCGGTGGCGACGATCGCGTCGACCATGTTGTTTTTCACCATCTCCACGTAGATCTGCATGCAACCCGCCGCACTGGTGCTTCCCGCGATGGTGAGGATGACGCCGCCCCTCTTCTCGCGGAGCATCCGGACATAAAGGTCGGCGGCCGAGGCGAGATCCCGGGCCGTGAAAGACATTCCCCGCATGGCTTCGATGATCGGCGTCGCGTCGAACGAGGTGATATCGACGTGCCGAACCGGAGATTTCAAAAAATCCTTTTTTCTCATAACCTCCCCTGTTGTTCGATCCGTAACATCCGTCGGCAAAGCGGGGAAGGACCAAGCCCGCACCGCCGCACAACGGTCCTGTAACTGATTGACAGTATACGGGAGCCGGACGGCAAAAGTCAATGCATCTTCCTCGTTCATAATGGGTCTTGTCACCGGGGTGAATATCTGATAATGCGCCGCCATGGACCGGACAAATATGAGAGATATTCTGACCATATCGGCGCTCAACCAGCGGATCAAAACGCTTCTGGAAGAGGGCTTTGCGATCGTTTGGGTGGAGGGGGAGGTGTCCAACCTGCGACGTCCGGCGTCGGGCCACATCTACTTCACCCTCAAGGACGACAAAAGCCAGATTCGGGCGGTGATTTTCCGGAGTCCGTTCGGCGAGTCCCGCGGCCGCACGGGCGGACTCGAGATCGAAGAGGGGATGAGCCTCATCTGCCGGGCGAGACTGACCGTCTATCCGCCCCGCGGCGAATACCAGCTCATCATCGATGCCGTTGAGCCTCGGGGGCTGGGGGCCCTGCAGAAGGCCTTCGAACAGCTCAAGGCCCGCCTCGATGCGGAGGGCCTTTTCGACCCGGCCCGCAAGAAACCTCTTCCGTTCCTGCCCGGGCGGATCGGCGTCGTGACCTCGCCGACCGGCGCCGTCATCCGGGATATCCTGACCGTCACCCGGCGCCGTTTCCCCTCGGTGGACATTTTAATCTCCGCGGTTCGGGTCCAGGGCGCAGAGGCGCCCGGGGAGATCATCCGCGCTCTCGACGAAATGCAGGTCGCGGGGGGCGTGGACGTGATCATCCTCGCGCGGGGAGGCGGTTCGCTGGAGGATCTCGCCCCCTTCAACGACGAGGGGGTGGCCCGGGCGATTGCCCGTTCGCGGATTCCGGTGATCTCGGCGGTGGGCCATGAGACGGATTTTACAATCGCCGACTTCACGGCGGACCTTCGCGCCGCGACCCCTTCGGCCGCGGCCGAGCTGGTCGTGCCGCTTCGCAGGGAGCTTCGGGACACGGTCGAGACGCTTCGGCTCCGCCTGATCCGGGATCTGGAAACCTCCTTCACGCGGCTGAGGGAGAGGATTGCGGGTTTGCAGAACCGTCTCCGGGACCCGAAAAGGCGGCTGGCCGACGCGCGGATCGCGCTCGACGACCACGTCGAACGGATGCGGCTCTCTGCAATCCGGATGCAGGAAGGCCGCCGTCAGGCATGGATCCATCTGAACCTGCGTTTGACCCATCGTGACCCCCGGTCGCGGATCGGCGAGGCGCGCGTCGGACTGGAGGGGCTGCGAAAGAGCCTTTGCGCGGCATGGGTGACCCAATCGGGTTCAAACCGGACCCGTTTACAGACCGCGGCGGCGCTTTTGTCCTCGCTGAGCCCGCTGGCCGTTCTCGGAAGGGGGTACAGCATTGTGCGAAGGCGGCCGGATGGTCTCATCCTCCGCCGGGCCGGGGATGCTGCGGCCGGACAGGAGATCGAGGTCCGACTCGCGGCGGGAAGCCTGCGGGCCAGAATCCTGAAAATTTTGGAGGAGC
>JALHDI010000250.1 GCA_022839045.1 Sporomusaceae bacterium | reverse complement strand
CCGTCGGGGAGCTCCAGGGGGGCATAGCGCCGGACCACGGACAGGCCGTGCCAGACAAATCGGGAGAGGTTGAACCGCCGGCTTTCCTCGGCAATGAAATCCCAGTCGATGACCTTCTCGAAGGCCTTGATGGAGAAGAAGAGGTCGCAGATGAGGATCAGCCGGTCGAACGAGTGGCCGACCCTCAAGGCATGTTCGCAGAGATAGATGACGAGGTGCTCCGGACGGAGGATCAGGACGCCGGCGTCCGCCACGCACGCCTCGACGGCGTGGTCCCAGAGCCTGTCGAGGTCGATCCGCTCGGCGATAAGGGTTGCCGGGACCGACGTGTTTACGGGGTGCCAGTGCACGTGGAGATGGAAAGGGGATTTGGCCCCCCGGTACTCGACGCTGGCCAGATAGCCGACAGGGTTGCGGAGAGCCTCCGCCGCCGAACTGTCGCAGGAGTCGTATCCGAGGAACAGCAGCAGGCGATCCGCCTCGAGAAGGTCGTCCTTCCGGATCAGGAGATCCACGTCGGACATCCCCCGCACGGCGATGTCCGGATAGACGCGTTCCGCAAGGGCGATCCCTTTGAGAACAATGCAGGAGATCCCCTTGTTCCGAAACTCGGACAGCACCGGGCGCAGTTTGCCGATGATCGCCATGTTGCGCCTCAGGTTGATGTGATAGCCGTCCGAAAAGCCTCTATGGACCGGCTCGGGAAACAGATCTTGAAGGCGGTGCTTCCTGACATTGCGGAAGAGCAGCGCCGCCACGCCTTCCCGCCTCGCCGTGTCGAGGAGGCGCTGTCCGTCCAATGCGGCGGCCCCGGATGAAAGTACGTCCGGTCTTCCGCTTGTGAGAAGCGGCCTCGCCTCTTCCGGCGTGAAGAGGAGTTGCAGCATGAATCGATCTTCGGTCGTCCAGGCCAAGGGAGGCGACTCCATTATGCGGATAGCGGTTATTGCCGTTTCCGGGCGGCATCCTCCGGGAAAAAGGGGCGACCGACAGGACGGGCCGGAGAGATGATTCCCTCTTCGGTTACGATCCAATCCACCGGAATGTCATGGGGTCCCGCCGGGATCCGGTCGACCATCTGGCACGCGAAGGCCGCGCCGATCCGGGCCGTCTGCGGCGCCTCCGGCAGAAAGCGGTCATAGTATCCACCGCCGTATCCCACACGGTACCCCCGCCGGTCGAACGCAACAGCGGGGACGAGAACCGCATCGATCTCTTCGGCGGGAACGGCGCGGACCTGTTCCGCTTTCGGTTCGCGTATACCGTAATGCCCGGTCTCCAGTTCCGAGAATCCCGAAAGCAGACATGGCGTCAGTCTCCGCTCTTCGGGACAACAGCGGGGGACAATGATCCGTTTTCCGCTCCCCCATGCCCAGCGGAGGATGCCGTCGGTCCGAACCTCGCTCCCGAAGCTCAGGTAGATCATCAAAACGGCCGCCTCCCGGATTTCCGGAAGCCCGGTCAGACGCAGAACGATTTCAGCGCTTTTCGCCGCGATCTCTTCCGGCGTGCTCACCTCGGCGCCGAGCTCGTGGCCGAGGACGGTCGCGGGCGCGGGGATCGCGGGATCGTAGGCGGCGGCCGGAGCGAGCGGCGAGCCGGCCAGGGTGGCGGTGAGGAGGAGGGTGGCGAGCAGGGACACGGGCACTCCGATCCCGGTCCGGCGAGAGGACCGGCCCCGCGATCGTAACGCGGCCGCCACCACCGCACGCAACTACGCCCCGCGATCCTGCGTACTGCCGGACAGGAGGTGACCGCATGAGCCCGCGCCCGCTCCGCCGCTCGCCCGACCACCGGATGATCGCCGGCGCCGATCGCCACCG
>JALHDI010000249.1 GCA_022839045.1 Sporomusaceae bacterium | reverse complement strand
CACCGGCATCATGCGGGCCCTTAACTACGAAGAACTCGAAGGCGTCGTCGCCCACGAACTCGCCCACGTCAAAAACCGCGACACCCTCATCAGCACCATTGTCGCCACCATCGCCGGCGTCATCACCATGATCGCCCAGATCGCCCAGTGGGCAGCCATCTTCGGCGGCCGCACCGGCGACGACGAAGACGGCGGCGGCCTCGGCGGCATCCTGGAATTCGTATTCCTGGCCGTGCTCGCGCCCATCGCTGCCACCCTCATCCAGCTCGGCATCTCCCGCGTCCGCGAATTCCAGGCCGACGAAACCGGCGGCTCGGTCAGCGGCAACCCGCTGGCCCTCGCCAGCGCCCTGCAGAAAATCGAGCGCTACGCCCAGCACCGCGTCATGAACGAAGCCACGCCTGCCACCTCGCACATGTGCATCATCAACCCCTTCTCTGGCGTCGGCGGCTGGCTCACCGGCCTCTTCAGCACCCACCCCGCCACCGCCCAGCGGGTGGCCAAACTGCAGGAACAGGCCAGGCGCATGCGCTAAACAAGCAACACGCCCCGAGGCGAAAGCCGCGGGGCCTTTTCTTTTTCCTCGGCAGGAATAATCTCCCGGGCAAGGAATCAATATATATCCACATGGAACAGGGGGTAAAACAATGAAATTCGTCAGATTTCAGCAAGGCGCGGCCACCAGGTACGGGGTGCTCGAAGGCGAGAACATCCGCGTCGTAGAAGGCGACATCTTCGGCAAATGGGCCATGGGCAACCAGGTCATCAAACCCGACACCGTCAAACTGCTGGCGCCGTGCGCGCCCTCCAAGGCCGTCTGCATCGGCCTCAACTACCACGGACACGCCAAAGAAATGAAATCCGAACTGCCCGCCCAGCCGCTCATGTTCTTGAAGCCTTCCTCCGCGCTCACCCATCCCGGCGGAGCCGTGGAATACCCGGCCATATCCCAGAACCTCCACTTCGAAGCCGAACTGGCCGTCGTCATCGGCAAACAAGCCAGCAAAGTCCCCGCAGCCGCCGCCCGCGACTACATCCTCGGCTACACCTGCGCCAACGACGTCACCGCCCGCGACATCCAGAAAGGCGACGGCCAGTGGACGCGCGGCAAATCCTTCGACACCTTCCTGCCGCTCGGGCCGTGCATCGCCACCGACGTCGACCCCGCCGACATCGACATCAAACTCTACCTCAACGGCGAAATCAAGCAATCCTCGAACACCCGCGACCTCATCTTCAAAATCGAGGAACTCGTCGCCTTCGCCAGCCAGGTCATGACCCTCTACCCCGGCGACGTAATCCTCACCGGCACCCCCGAAGGCGTCGGCCCCATGCAGGTCGGCGACACCGTCGCCGTCGAACTCGCCGGCATCGGCCGGCTCGAAAATACCATCGTTAAAGGCTGAAAGCGGCCGTAATCCACCGCAAGAGAGCACAATCCGCCGGGAAAGCGATATTATATAATTATATATTGACTTTCCCGGCGAATTTGCTACAATTTATCTTGAAATTCGTTTAAGGTGAAGGAGGTATTGGATGAGTTGAACGCCTTAGGTCGGCACATCCTGGCGGAATTCTACGGCTGTGACGCCGCCGCCCTCAACGATCCCGCGAAGGTGGAGCGCGCCATGGTCGACGCCGCCCTCGAAGCTGGGGCCGAAGTACGCGAGGTAGCCTTTCACAAGTTTAGTCCCCAAGGCGTTAGTGGAGTCGTCGTGATATCCGAATCTCATCTGGCAATTCACACCTGGCCGGAACTCGGCTACGCTGCTGTCGACGTATTCACCTGCGGTGACCGGGTCGATCCCTGGGAAGCATGCCGCTACCTTGTCG
>JALHDI010000005.1 GCA_022839045.1 Sporomusaceae bacterium | reverse complement strand
GGTTTGCGCTTTTTGGCGAAACCGAATTCCAGCATCGTCACCTTGACCGGCGATATGGGGTAGTCCTCACGCTCGGCAAGGATATAGAATTTATTCTGCTCGATCGTCTCGGTATAGCTGTCCCACGCTGCGTACACATACACCGCCGCATAGAACAGCAGCCACCTGGGGTCGACGATTTCCTTCGCCTCCTGGAAGCGGCCGGTGAACGACAGGACGATGGCCACGTTGATGTGAGCCTGGGTGTTGACGACGAGTTCCCAGACGACCAGGATGATGCCGGTAAAGTGATTGCTCACCAGAAAATGCCCGAATCCCGGCATCGCGAGCGACCACCAGCCGGTGACCCACGGGTTGCGGAGGTGGGTCCCCAGCGCGCCGAGAGCCGTCAAGGTTGCCTTGGGATGCCGGGGAAACCTGCTATTGCTCATGCCGCTTCCCCTCAGGGGTTTTCCTCTCAATATTATATAAATACCCAACTCGCCGGCAAATTATCGCCGGAGGGCCTGCTTTTTCACGCCGGGTCACAGTTATCGGCCCTCCATCCTTAGAATGCGACCAAGAGGTTGCAGCGCCAAATTCTTCTTGACACGCTACTGACATTATCCTATAATCAATTTGAGAATAATTTTCAATAAACCGCAAAGGTTATATTTTTTTCTCGTTTAATGATAATTATTATCATTTTACGCAATAGGAGTGATTGCCATGACCCTTGCCCAAGCCAAGCGTGGCCAGCGCATCGAGGTCGTCTCCATCCCCGATCCCGCCGTCCGGGCCCAGGCGATCCGTTTCGGGATCGCCGCCGGCGAACGCGTGGAATGCGCGGAGAAGCTGCCCGCCGGGCCTGTCATCATCGCCAAGGGCCGCCAGGAGATCGCGGTGGGCCGGCGGCTGGCGGAGAGCATCGAGGTGCGGCCGGCCTAGGCCCTAAAGGAGGATACTGCCATGCACTGCCATAACTGCCTCAGCCATATGGACATCCCCGCCGGCGCGAAGAAAATCGTCCTCGTCGGCAACCCCAACGTGGGCAAATCGGTGTTTTTCAACGCTTTCACCGGCATGTACGTCGACGTGTCCAATTTCCCGGGCACGACGGTCGATATTTCCCACGGCCGCTACGGCGGCGACGTGGTTTTAGACACTCCCGGCATTTACGGCATTTCGTCCTTTAACGACGAGGAGCGGGTCGCCCGGGACGTCGTCCTGGCCGCCGATTTGGTGGTGAACGTCGTCGACGCCGTCCATCTCGAACGCGATCTTTTCCTGACCCTCCAGGTGATCGATACCGGCCTGCCGGTCATCGTGGCCCTCAATATGATGGATGAGGCGAAGACGCGGGGCATCGCGGTCGACGCCGACCTGCTCGAGCACCTGCTCGGCGTGCCGGTCATCCCGACCGTCGCCGTTAAGGGGCAAGGGCTGGACGACCTTAAGGCCCGCCTCGCGGATGCCCGCCCCGGGATCGTGCCGCCCGAGCTTCAGAAGGAGCTGCGGGAGATGATGCGCACCGTTGCCGCTTCACCGGAGGCGCTGCTGGTTCTCGAGGGCGACGAGGAGGTGGCCGGCCGCCACGGCCTGCCGGCCGGCGGCCGGCGGGAGGAGCTTTATCAGGAGCGGCGGCGGCGGGTGAACGATATCGTCGGCCATGTCGTCCGCGAGGTTACGGACGGCGCCGGGTTCGCCGCCCGCCTCGGCCGCTGGATGCTGCGCCCGTTGTCCGGCGTCCCGATCTTCGCCCTCATCCTGTACGCGATGTATTACATTATCGGCGTGCTGGTCGCCCAGGATATCGTCGGGTTCACGGAGGAGACGCTGATGCAGGGCGTGTATGAGCCCGCCGTCCGCGCCTTCGTCGGCCGGTTCGTGAGCGGGGAGTCGGTGATCGGCACCATTCTGATCGGCGAGTTCGGCCTGCTGACGATGACCGTGACCTATATTCTCGGCCTGCTGCTGCCGCTGGTGGTCGGTTTCTACCTAATCCTGTCGGTGATGGAGGATTCTGGGTACCTGCCCCGCCTCGCGACGCTCGTCGACCGGCTGATGAACGCCATCGGCCTCAACGGCCGCGCCGTCATCCCGATGATTCTGGGCTTCGGCTGCGTGACGATGGCCACCATCACGACCCGCATCCTCGGTTCGCAGCGCGAGCGCACGATCGCGACCGCCGTCCTCGGCCTCGCCATCCCCTGCTCGGCTCAGATGGGCGTGATCGCCGGCATGCTGGCCGGCCTGGGGCCGGAATATATCGCCATTTACGCCGGCGTCATCCTGCTCATTCTCGGTATCGTAGGCAAGGTGCTCCACAGCGTCCTGCCCGGCGAGTCGACCGATCTGCTCATCGATCTGCCGCCGCTCCGCCTGCCGCGCGGCGAGAATGTCCTCAAGAAGACGGTGACCAAGTCGTACGCTTTTCTCAGGGAGGCCGCGCCCCTCTTCATGGTCGGCGCCCTGCTCATAACCGTCCTTCAGGTGACCGGCCTGCTGGAGGCGATCCAGGAGGGCCTGGCCCCCCTCACCCACGGCCTGCTCAAGCTGCCGCGGGAGACGGCCACCGTGTTCATCATGGGCATGATCCGGCGCGACTTCGGGGCCGCCGGCCTCGAGAACATGGCCCTCGGCCCGGCCGAGACGCTGGTGTCGCTCATCGTGATCACGCTGTTCGTGCCCTGCATCGCCGCCCTGATCGTCATCCTCAAGGAACGGGGCGTAAAGGAGGGCGCGCTCATCTGGCTCGGCTCGTGGCTGGCGGCCTTCGCGGTCGGCGGGCTCGTCGCCCGTGTCCTCATCTGATTTCCCTGCGAGGTGATCGATAAATGCAACAGCAAACCTGCCCGCAGTGCGGCAACCCCGTAAACTCCCAGACGACGCGCTGCCCGCGCTGCAACAAGCTGCTGCTCGCCCCGTGCAGCGGCAATTGCGGCAGCTGCCGCAGGGGGTGCAAATGATCCGCAGAAAAAAACGCCCGCCGGACTTCGCGTGCCGGCGGGCATATGTTTTGCCGGTGATGCGCCCGAGGGAATCACCCCGAATAGCCCGGCTGTTCCCCGGGGCCGGTCTTCTCCCCGCCGCGGACGAACACCTGGGCCAGCCGCTCTTCGCTCGGCGCGTATTGCGGCGTGAGTCTGCTGACGACGACGAAGATGACGATGCTGATGACGAAGGCGGGGAAGATTTCGTGGATGTCTTTCATGCCCGGTACGTCGAAGCGGATGAAATACCGCCAGACGATACACGACAGCAGCCCCGCGAGCATGGAGTAGAAGGCGCCGTGGCCGGTGCCCCAGCGCCAGTACAGCCCGCCGTAGACCGCCGGGAAGTAGCTGGCGCCGAAAATCGCTCCCGAGAAGGCCGTCAGCTCGACGATGCCGGCAGGGGGTTTGATGGTGACGATGAATACGAGGACGCAGTACGCCACCATGGCGATTTTCGTCCAGACGATCGTCGCGCCGGCCGTCAGCGGCCGCCCCATGATGTTGCGGATGTCCTGGATGCAGGCCGTGCCGACGATCAGGGTGACGGACGCCAGCGACGACATGCCGGCCGCGAACAGGCCGACGATGCAGAAGCCCGACAGCCAGGTGCTGTTATACTTGTCGAGCATGTAGCCGATGACTTTGTCGGTGTTTTTCATGAGCATCGCCGCTTCTTGGGGGTCGACCATGGCGTGGACGTAAGCGCCGATGCCGAAGACGCAGATGAGGGATATGCCCATGAGGATGGGCGTCCACAGCATCGCCGTCTTCATGGCCGCTTTGTCTTTGATGGAGTAGAAGCGTATCAGGCAGCGGGGCTCGGCGACCTGTTTGATGCCGACCGAGGCGGCGATCCCCAGCACGTAGGCCGGGGCGACCAGGGCGCCGAATTCGAGCAGGCCGCCGCCGATGGGTTTGCCGGCCGCCGTAAGGTGGGTGGTTGTCCGCATGGCCTCAAAGACGGCGCCGAAGTCGCCGACGTACAGGAACGGCACGGCCGCCATCATGATCGCCACGAAGAACATGATTATCCCCTGCATGGCGTCGGTCCAGAGGACGCTGTACATGCCGCCCCAGACGGTGTAGATGGTGGTCAGGAATATGACGGCGAACGCCCCCGCCCAGTAGGGTATGCCGAGGATGGAGTCGAGGAGGTGGGCGCAGCCTTTGGCGATCGCCACCATGTACCACAGGGTCGAGAAGACGATGATGACCGCGGCGAGGATTCTGATATGCTTCGACAGCGGGCTTTGGTAGCGGAAGTCGAAATAGTCGGGAAGGGTGACCGATCCCAGCCTCGCCGTCTGGTTGCGCAGCCGCGGCCCGAGCACATGCCAGGATATAATGCAGAATATCGTCCAGATAACCGCCTGCCAGATCCAGGTGAGGCCGAATTTGAACGCCGCCCCGGCCTGGCCGATATACGTGTTCGTGCTGATGAAGGTAGAATAAAACGCCAGACTGACGACCCAGCCAGGGATCTCCCGTTTGGCGACATAGTATTCCGACACGCCTTTTTGCGCTTTGTTTTTGAAGTAGTAGCCGATCCAGAGAGAAAAGGCCATATAGACGATCATCAGGGCGATGATGACGCCGTATTTGGACAGATAGTCCCCCATCATCCGTTCCTCCTTTCCTTATCCTTCCGGGCCTTCATGGGGCTGGTGCTCCTGGTCGATTTCCACGTCCCGTTTCAGAACAAGGTAGGTATTAAAGCAAATCAGCAAAACGGTTATGATGTATCCCGCAGCGACCATCGCATCCATTTCTCTCCCCTCCTTTCCGTTGCTGTGGAGATTTTACCGGCCGACCAATTTTCTGTAAGCATACAAATTATACCATCGGGGGGTCACGCCGACAACAATATTCAAAATATTGTAAAAACAAATCCCGCAGCCGGGATGGCTGCGGGATTGACGTTTGCGGGCGGCGGCGCCTTCGCTACTGTCCGTCGTAGGCCGTGACTCGGTTGCGTCCGTTGTGTTTGCTGGCGTAGAGGGCGGCGTCGGCCCGGCGCAGCAGTTCTTCGGGGCCGGTCTCCTCACCGCCCCGCTCGGCGGCGCCGATGCTGACCGTCACCCGGAGGGGCGCGTCCTCGGCCGCGATTTCCATGGCCGCGACGGCCTGCCGGAGCCTTTCGGCGGCGATGAGGGCTCCCTGGAGGCCGGTGTCGGGGAGGATGACGCCGAACTCCTCGCCACCGAGACGGCCGGCGGTGTCGATCTCCCGTATCCCGGCGGCCAACGTTTTCGCCAGCGCGACGATGACTTGGTCGCCGATGTTGTGCCCGTAGGTGTCGTTGACGTGTTTGAAATGGTCGATGTCGAGCATCAGCAGCGAGAAGGGCCGGCCGCTGCGGCGGGTCCGCTCGATCTCGCCGCGCAGGGCTTCCATGAAGCGGCGGCGGTTGGCCAGTCCGGACAGGGGGTCGGTGACGGCCAGGCGGGCCAGTTCCTCGGTCAGGCGGACGGTCTTGAGGAAGAAGAAGAGGGCGAGCAGCAGCAGACCCATGCCGGCGAGTTCGAGGTGCATGCCGCCGAGGACGGATAGGCCGAGGCGCCGTTTGTCGACGACGAACAGCACCCGCCAGGGGGCAACTCCCAGGTCGAGCGCGGTTACGTAGGCGTCGCCGATGACGGCGAACTTTCCCGGCGGGAGTTCCAGCAGCTTGCGGGCGTCGGGCCTGAGCCGGGCCGGCAGCGCGTCTTCGAGGGTGCCGACCTTGCTGTCCGCCGATTTGACGAGCGTCGGGTGGGCGAGCAGTTGGCCCGCTTTGTTGACGATGAACGGCGTGCCGATGGCCAGTTGCTCGCCGGTCAGGTAGCCGATCAGGCTGTCGACGGTGAAGTCGAAGCCGATGACGCCGCGGAAACGGCCTTCGCGATCATAGACGGGGTTGACGACCGAGCACATCAGGCCCTTGCCGGCGCTGTCGGCGTAGACGTTGCTCCAGTAGTAGCCGCGGCCGGGGTTGCGGGCCGGGGAGGCGTTGACGATTATCTCTTGGCCGAGGAGGGCGTCCGACCAGTAAATGCTGCCCTGCTCGCAGGGATGGATGACCAGCAGCCGGTCGAGCGAATAGTAGTAGACCCAGGCGGCGTTGGCGAGGTTCTTTTTGACGGCAGCGAACAGCGGCGTCTGCCCGGCCGCGGCCGCCAGTTCGCGGGCCCGTTCGCCGGCCGGTTCGGGCAGGGGGGCGCCGAGGGTGACGTTGCTGACCGGGGCGCCGGGCGATAGCGGGGGCGTCGGCCCGGCGAAGGTGTCCCGCCCGGGGATGGGCCGGAGCCAGCCCGCCGCCGGCGGCAGCGGCCGCGGGACGGGGTCGCCGAGTTCCTGCTCGACGCTAACGCGGAGGAGGCCGAGCTGGGCGGTGGCCGTGGCGAGGGTCGCCCTGAGGGCTATCTGGGAGTCGATCAGCTGCGTTTCGGCAACGAGCAGGGCCTTTTCCACCCGCGCCGCCCACAATTGGTGGAAGCCGGCCGCGACCAAGACCGCCAGGACCACGATTATCAGCCGCCGCGGGCTCAGCAGCCACGGGGTATTTTTTATCGGCAGCCTTCCGCCTGTTGTCGGCTTCGCCGGCAAGTTCATGATCAGGTACCTCCAGTGCCGATCCTTATCCCCGGCAAATTATCGTCCTCACAGCAATATCTTACCATTTTCCGCCGAAAAGAGACATATCGTGGGTTTTGACGCAAACAAAATGCGGCGGCCCCGCTGGCCGCCGCTTGCGCTTATTTACTTTATGAACGACTGATATCTGTAGAGGGAATCGCGTAGAGCGGTTATCCCGGCCATGGCTGCCGGGTCTTGCGTCAGCCCGCGCAGGGCGGTGACCGCCCCGGCCAGTTCCATCGGCGATTTGCCGGGCAGGACAAGCCCCGATTCCGTCAGCCCGGTGCTGGTAATCACCTCGTCCGCGTCCTTGCCGGCGAAGACTTCCTCGAGCGCCTCTATCAGACTTACCGTCGCGTCCGCGTCGAGTGCGGATTTTGTCTCAAGGTCGGCGTATAGTTCCTCGAGCCGGGCAGCTATTTTATCCACAAAGTTCCCTCCCTTCCTCAAAGCTTGTGACGCCCGATCTACGCCAGGGTGGCCATAGTGCCCTGGGCCCATCCGGTATCCGGTTTTTCCAGGCGGTCATCGAGCAGCTTGGCCTCGATTTCGCGCATGACTGTCACGAGGTCGGTCAAATCGGTCAGCACCGTCCCCGATGCCTTTTCTTCGATACGGCGGTAGGCATTTTCCGCCCTGGCCCGCAGTTGCAGGTATTCCTGCTCGGACATGACCGCCGCCAGGCGGCCGTCGATCAATTCAGCAGACATTCTCTTATCCTCCGATCATCGGCGCAGGTCAGGCGAACCTGGCCCCCTGTTGATATGCGGCCTGATATACTTCACGAAATCTTTCTTCCAGCAGGCGGATCTCTACCTCGCGCAATACGACCAGCAAGTCGATCACGTCCCTGAGCACCGTTTCATCGGCATGCCGCTCTATCCTGGCGTATGCTTCTTCGGCGCGCGCTTTTAGGCTGAGGTACTCGTTCTCGGGCATAATCCTCGCCAGCCTTTTGTCCGGGAGCTCGATCAGCATTCCCGTTTCCACCCAGTTTTCCATACATTCTGCCTCCTTACGCCTCGGTGGCGTTAACCGCCACAAGGCGCGCTTCAGGATAGAGCGAGCGAAACTCGCCGACATGGACGGGATCGACGAGGTAATGGTTGTAGCCCGTCAGTTCCAGCCATTTCATCTGCCCGTTCCAGTTGTAGAGTGTATAACTCACGTTCTCGCCTCCTTCCACGGCGACCCTTGCTGCACTGTCGCCTGTATTCCGATGCATAAATGATGCCAACGCTCTGCAAGCCTTGCGATTCCACGAATCCGGGCATTCTCCCCCCGACAGAGAAAGTGTCGGCCCCGACACTTTCTCTGTCGAATCCGACACTTTTCTTGTTGCTCGCGACGCCGGCGGCAGGATTTCTTATCGCGGCCGCCAAAACTAAGGTGTTAAAGAGGAGCCTTTGCTGCTGAAGCGGGAGGATGATACAAAGATGCTGGTACGCGACTATATGGCCCCCCATGCCCCGCATCTGGGGCCGGAGGATACGATCGGGAACGCCGCCCGGCTTTTCAAAAGGTACAAGATCAGCGCCGCCCCCGTTCTGGGCGCCGATGGGGCGATGCACGGCATCGTGACGGCGACCGATATCGTCGGCGCGGCCGTGGACAGGCTTTCCCTCGGGTTGCCGGTGGGTACGATAATGACCAAGGCGGTCGTCAGCGTCCGCGAGGACTGCCCCCTGGAAGAGGCCCTGAGTTTGCCTTTCGACTGTCTGCCGGTGGTGGACGCTGCCGGCAACTTCGTCGGCATGATCACCGGCCGTGATTTCCTCCAAGCCTTCTCAGCCCAGCTGGAGCGGGCCACGGACGAGGTCAGGGCGCTGATCCGCTCGGCGCACGACGGCATTGTGGTCGTCGATACTTCCGGGGTCGTGACCGCTTATAACGAAGCGGCGGCGGCGCTGCTCGGCATGCCTGGCGACGAGGCGCTCGGCCGCCCGATCAACGAGGTTATCCCTAACTCCGGCCTGAGAAGGGTGCTGGAGACCGGGCAGGCGGAACGGGACTGCCAGTTGGTTCACGGCGGCAAGACAATATTATCCAACCGGTCGCCCATCCTGGAAGGCCGCAAGGTGGTGGGGGCGCTGGCCATCCTGCAGGATACGTCCGAACTCCGCGGCGCCGTTACTCAACTGCTCGACGCCCAACATCACGTCGAGGACCTGAAGGCAGTGTTCGAGAATGTCCGCTACGGTATCATCATCGTCAACAAGAACGGCGTCATTTCACGGGTGAACAAGTCGTACGAGGATATTTTCAACGTCGTTCGCGATGAGGTCATCGGCCGGCCGGTGGACGAAGTTATCGAGAACACCCGCCTGGACGTCGTCGCCCGGACGGGGATACCCGAACTGGGTGAGATTCAGACGGTCCAAGGCCGCCAGATGATCGTCAACCGCATACCTGTTTTTAAGAACGGCAAACTGGCCGGCGCGGTCGGCGAAATACTGTTCAAGGATATCAGCGAGGTGAGCTTTCTGCTCCAGCGCCTGCAGCAGCTGGAGCAGCAGGTGTCGCGCTATCAGACGGAGCTCGTGGAGCTCCGCGGCGACCGGAACGTGGCCAGGCACAGCTTCGACAGCATCGTAGGCCGTTCGCGGATCATGGCCAAGACGAAGAATTCCGCCCTGCGGGCCGCGCAGACGGACAGCAATGTGCTGCTGCTCGGCGAGAGCGGCACCGGCAAGGAGCTGTTCGCCCACGCCATCCACAAAGCCAGCAGGCGCCAGGGGATGCCGTTCATCACCGTCAACTGCGCCGCGCTGCCCGACGATCTTCTGGAATCGGAGCTGTTCGGCTACGAGGAAGGGGCGTTCACGGGCGCGAAACGGGGCGGCAAGAAGGGCAAGTTCGAGCTGGCCGACAAGGGGACGCTCTTTCTGGACGAGATCGGCGACATGCCGCTGGCCATGCAGGCGAAGATCCTCCGCGTGCTCGACGACGGCAAGGTTGACCGCGTCGGCGGCAGCGAGGCGGTGGCGTGCGATGTGAGGATCATCGCGGCGACGAACAAGCCGCTGACGCTGATGGTCCAGCAGCAGACCTTCCGCGAGGACCTGTACTACCGGCTGAACGTGTTCCGCATCCATATCCCGCCGCTCAGGGAGCGGCGCGAGGATATCGGCGAGCTCGTCCAGGAGCTGACGCCGGATATTTCCAGGCTAGCCGGCCGGGCCGCGATGCGGTTCGCCCCGGAGACGATGGCGCTGCTGAGAGAATACGCCTGGCCGGGCAATGTCCGCCAGCTCATCAATCTGCTCAAACAGCTGGCGGCGGCGGTGGACAGCCCGGAGATCCTTCCCCGGCACTTGCTCGATACCGACGTGGCGACTGCGCTGGCAGGCGGCGGCGCCCCCGGCGGGGACGGCGAACGGGAGCGGATCGCCGAGGCGCTGCGACTGAGCAAGGGCAACAAGGCTTTGGCCGCGAAGTTGTCGGGCCTGCACCGTTCGACGCTATACGAGAAGCTGAAGAAGTACAATTTGTGATGGAAACACCAAAGGCCCGCCATTGGCGGGCCAATTCATGTGTTTTTCTGCGCAGCGGCCGGTCAGAAGTCCCCAGATGCTAGGCGGACCGAGGACGCGCAGCGCCGCGTACTCGGAACGTACGCAAGCAAGCGCCCGCAGGGCCAACAACGCAGATGGGGGCTTATCACCGGACGCCTTTGTATTCCTGAAACCGGCTCTTGAAGGCGTCGAGGATTTCTTCGCTTTCGTTGATAAGGTATATCCGCCCGGGCAGGCCGTTCTGGTCGAAGTCGACGCCGCTCCACCAGACGGCGACTTTGAGCCGGTCGAGTTTTTTGATGCCATCGAACATGCCGTTGATCCAGGCGACTTTGTCGCCGCCGACGGAATTGGAGGCGAATTCGGTGATCATGAAGGGCTTGTCGAAGTGGTTTGCATATTCGTCGTGGAGGGCGGGGTATATCTCGGAAAACTCCCGCCAGCGCTCGCCGGGGAAGTAGGTGCCGTTGTTGTAGCCGGTGAGGCCGATGACGTCGACGTAGGCGTCGCCGGGATAGTAGGCGAGGTAGCTGTTCCATTTGAAAGCGGGCAGGGAGACGTCGTGAGGGTTCCATACCCAGATGACGTTGTCGACGCCGCGGGCGACGAAGAGGTCGTGGATGTAGCGCCACAGGGCCTGGTAGAGGTCGGCGTCCTTGCCGGTGTAGAAGGCGGAGTACCAGCACCAGTCGCCGTTCATTTCGTTGTTGAGGCGGAAGAGGACGGGGTGGCCGAAGGCTTTGAGGTTGTCGGCGTAGGCGGCGAAGTAGTCGTCGTACCGGCCGTCGAGGATGGCGTAGACCATGCCGGCGTTGCGGTTATCGGTGGCCCACAGGGCGTTGACTTGGCCGGCGAAGGTGGTCTGGAGGGTGAGTTCGACGTATTTGCCGCTGCGGTAGGCGTTTTCGAGCCCCCAGGCGGGGAACTGCTCGTCGAACATCTGGTAGTGGAGGAGGATGGGGAAGGCGAAGTCGAGGCGTTTTTCGATTGTCGCCAGGGGCCCGAGGGTCTGGGGGGCGGAGGGCTCGAAGATGCCCCAGGTGAGGGGGGCGCGGTCGCCGAAGAAGCGGCTGAAGAAGGCGGCGGTCTCGGCGTTCATGGGGGTGCGGGAGGGGGCGTAGCGCTTGTAGTCGCGGGGGAAGCCCACGGGATCGGCGACTCGGAAGCCGGCGAGGATGTCGGCGGCGTTCGTTATGGGGGCGGCGGATTTGATGAAGACGGTGTATACTTCGTCGTCGTTTTTGACGATTTCGAGGGAGGCGTAGTGGTTCTTGTCGCCGGGCACGCGGGCCAGCGGCAGCCGCGTCCAGGCGAGGAGGTGGACCTGGCGCCCGTCCGCCTGCAGCCATTGGTCGGCGAGGATGGTATGGTGGGGGGAGGCTTTGACGAATTTGTTGCCGTAGTGGATGTAGTCGGCGGCGGTGGCGGCGGTGCCGCGAAAGTCGTCGTGGTAGATTTCGATGCGGGTGGTGTCGGCGGCGAAGACGGTGCGGACGGTGGACAGCGACCAGTCGACGGTCATGTGGGCGGGGTAGCGGAGGCTGAAGCCGCCGGCTTCGTCGGTGTAGAGGTTGTGGCCGTCGCCGGCGGCGACGATGGTTTTGACGTCGTCTTCGGGGAAGCGCCGGCCGGCTTCGTCCTGGTAGCCGTTAACGATGACGGCGGCGGCGGCGGTGACGGCGGGCAGGGTGAGGGCGACGAGCAGGCAGAAGGCGAGCAGCGTTTTTTTCGTGGGCATGGCGATCCTCCCTGGTGGGCACATTAAGTTAAGTGTACCGCACCGGCGGACGTCTGGCAATCCCTTCCGCGGCAGCCCGGAGGAGGCGATAGCCGAGCTGCGGGCAATTTCCCGCCGCGCCGGAAGCACCTTTCGGTGCGGGCGGCATATTATACAGTGAAACAACATAACACCCGTAAAGGGGAGTAGCTAACGGATAGCCTCCGTGAGTGGAATCGACACACTGGCTCCGGCCCGGTTCCACTGGCAGCGCCACTGCTATAGCGAGACCTTTATTTCCGCCTGCAAGGGGAAATAAAGGTTTTTTGCAATTTTCCCCCCGCAAGCCACTCGTCCCCCCTTCCCCCGGTCGCCAAAAGACGCAAGGCCCGCCGTACGGCCGGCGAGCCCTGCGGATCTTTTCGGATGCTATGCCTGACCGGTGAGGAGAAGGTAGAGGAGAGCGCCGTTGAGGGCGACGATGAGGCTGACGATGATCCAGCCGGCGAGGGTGGTGAGGCGGCTGTTGGCGAACTCGCCCATGATGTCGCGCCGGGCGGTGATGAGCATGAGGGGGATGACGGCCGCCGGCAGGGCGAAGCTGAGGGCGACCTGGCTGAGGACGAGGGCGATGATGGGGTTGACGCCCATGAGGATGATGATGAACCCCGGCAGCATGGTGACGAGACGGCGGATGTTGATGGGGATGTCGAGGCCGACGAAGCCGCCGAGGATGACCTGCCCCGCCATTGTGCCGACGGTGGCCGAGGAGAGGCCGGAGGCGAGCAGGGCGGCGCCGAAGGCGGCGGCGGCGAATTCGCCCATCAGCGGTCCGAGGGTCTGGTAAGCGCCCTCGATGCTGTCGATTTCGTAGCCGTTGGCGTTGAAGACGGCCGCCGAAACGATGACCATGGCGGCGTTGACGATGAAGGCCATGTTCATGGCGATGAAGACGTCGATTTTAGCCATTTTGAGGTGGTGGCGGCAGTCGGCGATGTCGCCGTTCCGCCGGGGCTGCACGAGATACGAATGAAGGTAGATGACGTGGGGCATGACGGTGGCGCCGAGCATGCCGACGGCGACAAGGACGCTGTCGGGCGTGAGCATGGGGACGGCAAGGTGATAGCCAGCTTCACGCCAGTCGGGCCTGGCGATGAAGAGTTCCCAGATGTAGGCGAGGCTGATGACCGCTACCATGGCGGTGATGACTTTTTCCACGGTGCGGTGGCCGTATTTTTCGAGGTGACAGATGATATAGGTGACGACGACGGTTAGAACGGCGGCCCAGCCGAGCGGTATTTTGAGCAGCAGGTGAAACCCGAGCACGCCGCCGAGGAATTCGGCGAGGTCGGTGGCCATGGCTGCCACCGTGGCTACCGACCATAGGCCCCAGTTTACCGGCCGGCTGAAAACCCTGCCGCAGTGGTCGGGGAGGTTGCCGCCGGTGGCGATGCCGAGTTTGGCGGAAAGAATCTGGATGAATATGGCCATGACGTTGCTCCAGAGGATGACCCAGAGCAGGTTGTAGCCGAAGTGCGAGCCGCCGCTGATGTTGGTGCCGAAGTTGCCGGGGTCCATGTAGGCTACGCTGACTACGAACGCCGGACCGAGGTATTTCATCTGGCCTTTGGCTTTGGCCCTGATTTTATCGCCGTCGAGGCCGGGCAAACCGAGTGGTAATCCTGCCGCGACTTCTTCTTCCTTCAATAGGACCACCCCTTTGCTGCTTGTTTTACAATCACCTCGCAAAAAAAAAGATGGCACTGCGCGGAAAGAATAGGCGTAGTTATTGTACAATATGAACGACGGCGGCGAATGGTACTTAGTCCACCACCGGCCGCCGCTTTTTTGCCGGGATATAAGACAACCGCCCCCGAAGGAGCGGTTGTCTTAGGCCGTTGATAAGCCCCCATCTGCGTTGTTATTCCGTCGGGCGTTTGCTAGCGTACGTACCGAGTACGCGTCACTGCACGCCCGACGGAGCCGCCTAGCATCTGGGGGCTTCTGAACGGCCTTTACGATTAAATACTATTTCTTGGTGGCGGCGGCCGTTTTCTCTTCGCCGGCGCTATTCCCCCAGCGGGAGACGGCATACATCGTCGCGGCCAGCGATACCCCGGCGGCGACGGCGACGGGGACGGTGACGACGCCGGCCGGCAGGGCTTCGTATAGGCCGGCGAGGCCGAAGGCGATGAAGATGAGGGCGGCGACCCATTTTACGGTGCGCTCGGGAATCTTTTTGCCCATGACGATGCCGAAGATGATGCCGATGCCGTCGGCGATGAGCATGCCGGTGGTCGTGCCGAGCCATACCGGGACGACGGTGTTGTACTGGGCGGCGAGGGCGACGGTGGCGAGCTGGGTCTTGTCGCCCATTTCGGCGAAGAAGAAGGCGACGGCGACCGTCCAGAAGGGGCTGCGGCCGGTGCTTTTGTCTTCGCCGTCAAGCGAATCGCCGCGGATGGTCCACAGGCCGAAGACGACGAACGAGGCGGCGGCGGCGATCTGGATGTAGCTTAGGGGTATGACGCTGGTGAGGTAGTTGCCGACGACGACGGCGAACAGGTGGTTGAGGATGGTGGCGGCGAATACGCCCCACATGACCGTCCGCCAGGGGTAGCGGGCGGCGAAGGCCATGGCCAGGAGCTGAGTTTTGTCGCCCATCTCGGCGAGAACTACGAAGAGCATTGAGGCGATGTAGGCTGTCACGGCGGTCCTCCTCGGGTGGTTGAATAAAAAAACGAGACCATTAGTCTGGCCGCGATGAAACGGCCACACTAAAGGTCTCGCTTATCGGCCGGGCCGACGGCAGAGCCAGGCGTCGCCGCCAGTGTGTTGACTCTGCCTCGCAAGCTACTCCCCTTCAGGGTGAAAGGCTTGTCTTATGAGGCTGTACCTACAGTTTAATCGCCCGGGGAGGGTTTGTCAAGCGCGCCCGATCTGGGGGGCAGGCGCAAAGAAACCTGAGCGGCGTATAGACGCTCAGGTTTCTCGCTGTACCGGGTTCATGTTTCCTGGATGTTGGCCTTTTTGTTTTTGAATAGCTTGAAGCGCAAGGTATTAATTTTGAAACTTAACCCGCCGGATTTGAATTCGTCGAGTAGGGTGTAAACGACCGGAACGACGACCAGTGTCAGGACGGTAGAGGTAATAAGGCCGCCGATGATGGCGTGGGCCATGGGCGCGCGGGTTTCCGCCCCCGGGCCTATTCCCAAAGCCAGCGGGATCATGCCGAAGATCATCGCCGTGGTCGTCATCATTATCGGCCGCATACGGACGACGGCCGCCTCGACCAGGGCCTGGTTGCGCTCAATCCCCTGGGCCCGGCGCTGTTTGGCGAAGTCGATCAGCAGGATGGCGTTTTTGGTCACCAGGCCCATGAGCATGATAACCCCGATCAGGGACATCATGCTGAGCTGGCTGCCCATGACCAGCAGGCCGCCGATGGCGCCGATGACGGCGAGCGGCAGGGCCAGCATGATGGCGAAGGGGTCGATATAGCTTTCGAACTGGGCGGCGAGGACAAAGAAGATGAACAACACCGCGAGCGCGAGAGCCATAAAGATGCCTTGGAAGGCGTCGCTCATCTGCTGCGACTGGCCGGTGGTGACGAATTTGTACCCATCCGGCAGCTTGATCTCGGCCAGCCGTTGATTGAGGACTTTGTTGAATTCCCCTAGGGTGGTGCCGGTCAGGTTGGCCGAGATGGTGATCTGGTCCTGGCGGTCGTAGCGCTTGATCTGCGTCGGGGTGGTGGAGTACACTGTTTCGGTGACCTGGGACAGCGGAATCATGACAGGCTGGCCGTTCTTGTCACGGTTTGCGCCGACCAGGTAGATATTGTTCAGGTCGGCCAGGTGCTGACGGCTGTCGGGTGTAAGCACAAGCCTTACGTCATAGGAATCTTCCGCCTCTTTGAACTGGGTGGCGACCGTTCCGTTGAACATGGTCTGCAAGGTGGCGGCGATGCTGGCGGTCGAGACTCCGAGGTCAGAGGCCCTGTCGCGGTTGACGACGATTTTTGCGTCGGGTTTGCCGGCCTCGTAGCTGGAGGATACCTCCACCGCCCCCGGAATGGCGGCAACCGTCTGTTCAACGCGCTCGGCGATTTCGGCCAGAGCCTCCAGCGACGGTCCCTGGACTACTAGCGATACCGGTTTGCCGGCGGACATGCCGGACTTCTTGGATATGCTTATCTCGACGCCGGAGATTGTCTTGAGCTTTTGGCGCAGATCTGCGATGATCTGGTTGTCGCTTTGTTTACGCTGGTTTTTGGGGGTGAGTTCGGCCACGATGGAGATTGTGCTTACGTCAGAAACGCTATAGGTCTTGGTGACTTCGGGGCGCTCGCGGACCATTCGCGATATCTGGTCGGCGATCTCGCCCACGGCCTGCGGGCTCATGCCCGGGTCGACGGTGGCCGAGACCGTGATCTCGCCGCTGTCGGAATCGGGAACAAAGGTCGAGCCGAGAAGCGGAACGAGGGCGAGGCTGCCGACAAAGAGCGCCGCTGTCACCAGCATTACTATTTTGCGGTGTCCCAGGGCGTATTTGAGGAACTCGCCGTAGCGGGCTGTCCAGCGGTCGAACTGGCTGTTCCACTTCGCCCAGGCCCGGCCGAAGGCGTTGTCCGCCTGCGGATGCCCTGCCGACAGATATTTGGCCGACAGCATGGGGGTGAGGGTGAAGGCGACGAACAGCGAGACCAAAACGCTTACCGCTACCGTCACGCCGAATTGTTTGAAGAACTGGCCGACGATGCCGGTCATCATTCCCACCGGCAGGAATACGGCGACAAGGGTGAGGGTGGTCGCCGTGACGGCCAGGCCGATTTCGGCCGTGCCCTCGGCGGCGGCGGCGTATTTGTCTTTACCCATGTCGAAGTGGCGGGCGATGTTTTCGATTACCACGATCGCGTCGTCGATGAGCAGGCCGACCGCGAGGGACAGGGCCAGCAGCGACATGGTGTTGAGGGTGAAGTTGAGGGCTTTCATCACCAGGAAGGAGGTGATGATGGAGGTGGGGATGGCGATGGCCGAGATGACGGTGCTGCGCCAGTTCCCCAGGAAGAGGAAGACGATGGCGACCGCCAGCAGCCCGCCCACGACGAGGTTGAAGAGTACGTCGTGGATGGATTCGTTGATGCGCTTGGAGTTGTCGCGGATGATTGTGACCTCGACCCCGGCCGGCAGCTCTTTTTTGATTTTCGCCAGTTCTTTCTTGACGCTGTCGACGACTAGGACGGTGTTGCTGCCGGACTGCTTCATGATATCCAGGCCGATGGCCGGCTTGTCGTTGAGCTTGCTGACGGTGGTGATGGTTTTGGTGGTGTCGCTGACCGTGGCGATGTTATCGATGCGGAGCAGGACGCCGTCGCGACGGGCGACGGGAAGAGAAAGGAATTCGTCGGGAGAGGCGACGTTGCCGACCGCCCGAAGGCTGGTTTCGCGCTTGCCGTCGGTGACCTTGCCGCCCGGGGTCTCCATGTTTTCGTTGCGGATGCTGCTCAATACGTCGGGGATGGTAAGACCGTAGGCGGCGATCTTGTCGCTGTCAAGCTGGATCTGGATTTCCCGGTCCAGGCCGCCCTGCATGTTGACGGCCGCAACGCCACTGACCGCCTCGAGCCGCTTGACGACGGCGTCGTTAGCAATGACGGTCAGTTCGCGTTGGCTGACCGAACCGGTCAGCGCGATGGAGGCGATGGGCAGTTCCATAGGGTCGAATCTGGTTACGATCGGGGCCTCGGCATCCTCGGGCAGGACGCCCGCCAGCCTGCCGACTTTGTCGCGCACGTCCTGGGCGGCGGTGGCCGCCGACGTTTCCATGGTGAACTGGATGACCGTGGTCGAGGTGCCTTCCTTGACGGTGGAGGTGATATGCTCGACGCCGGGAACGACGCTTACCGTTTCTTCGACTTTTTGCGTCACTTTCGAGGCGACCTGTTCGGGCGACGCGCCGGGATAGTTTACGGTAACAGCGACAACCGGGAATTCGACGTCGGGGTACTCGTCGACGTTCAGCGACATATAGCTGAACAAGCCGAGCACGACAAGGGCGAGAATCGTCACTGTGGCGAAGACCGGACGCTTCAAACTGATTTCGGTAAGTTTCATGATTCTCCCCTCTATTCTGCGGGCTTGACGGCCTGGCCATCTTTAAGCTGGTTTACGCTGCTGACGATTACCATTTCGCCAGCCCGGAGCCCGGATTTGATTTGAATCGTGCCGGCGGCGACATCGCCGATTTCCACCTGGCGGCGGACGGCTTTGTTGTTTTCCGCCGTGAAAATATAGTAGAGTCCCTGTTTTTGAATAACAGCGGCCTGCGGTACGGTGAGGACCTGCGCGGAGGCGCCCACCGCCAGCTGCACTTTGGTGAACATGCCGGGACGCAAGGCGCCGTCGGCGTTGTCGATTTTCACTTTGGTGCGGAACATCCGGCTGGCTGCGCCGGCTTCAGGGTTGATGATATCGACGACGCCCGCAAATACTTTATCCGGGTAGGCGTCGACGGTGACGTCCGCCTGTTGGCCGATCTTGACGCGGCCGAGGTCTTTCTGTTCGATATTGACGACGGCGTAGACCTGGCCGATGTCTTCGACGACCATGAGCGCCGCGCCGGGCGAAACGACCTGGCCGATAGTGGCCGCTTTATTGGCGACCACCCCGTCGACCGGGGCGGTGATTATGCCATAGCCGTGCTGTTGCTCGGCGTTGTTCTTGCCGGTCGTCGCGCTGGACAGATCGGCCTGCGCCGATTTTAGCTTCGCCTCGGCGGTTTCATACTGCTGCTGGGAGACGGCGCCTATCTCGTACAGTTTTTTGTAGCGGTTAAAATCGGCCGTCGCCAGATCAAGGTTGATCCGCGCTTTGGTGACGGCATCCTGGGCGGTGCGCACCGCGTTGGCAAGTTCGGCGCTCTCCAGTTTGACGAGTGGATCGCCGGCTTTAACGTTTTGGCCCTCGTTGACGAGGACTTCCTCGATCCGGCCGCCGAGCTTGGCGCTGACGGTCGCCGAGATCTTGCCTTCGATGGAGCCGTTGAGCAGCAAAGTCGGCACGGCATCGGTCAGCTGGGCGGCGACGACTTTTACGCTTACGGCGCTGTCGGCAGCCTGCGGCTGAGCCTGTCCGTTGGAAAAAATCCCGCTGCGGAACAGGAGCGTCGCACCTACGAAGAGCACGACAGGAACAATCCAAAACTTTATCTTGAAGCCTTTCATCATTTTATCCTCCTCGGTGGTGCTGTCATTAAATTCGATACCTTTTTGCCGGCATGCGATAAATCAAAAAGCCCGGCTCCGTCGGTCGGTCTGTGCAGGCGGATGCCAAGCTTATTATTGTTTAGCGAAGTTTTCCGCGAGGGACCGGGAAGAGCTGTCCGGCGAATCAGCAACAGCCGGGCTGCCAAGCATTTTACCGATAGTGTCCATTATGCTCTCCCGCGTGTCGAGGGTTTCAATAAAGCTGGCAAGGGCATGCTGCCCGTTGAGGATCGCAAAGATGACGGTGGCCAGCGTCCGGCTGTCGAAGCCGGCACCGATTTCCCCGCTGGCCTGCGCTCCGGCGATCTTTTTCTCGAGCAGGTCGTGGATGTGGGTATGGCTTTGTTCGATACGCTTATGCATGTCGGGGAAGTTCTGCATGGTTTCGAGGACGAAATTGATGTGATTCACCCGGTAATCGCCTGCCGATACCCCCAGCAGCTGCTGGGTATAACATTCGAGCTCCCGGTCGACGACAATCGCCCGCAAGGTTTGCATCAAATTCTTTTCTGACCCAAGCAGGTTGCCGTATTGCGCTTCGACACGGTCAAACAGGTAATGCACGGCTGCCTGCAGCAACTCTTCCTTGCCGGAAAAGTAGTGATATATTGCTCCCTTGGTGATGCCGAGTTCGCTGGCGACATCGATGAGGGAAACGTACTTGTAGCCGCGCAGCCAAAACAGCCGCAGGGCGGCAATGGTAATCTTCTCTTTGATCATTTAATACGAATCCCTCCTAGTGACAAACCATTTCCATACCTACCAGTCGGTATGGAAATATTATCGCCCATCTGTTCCGCACTGTCAATAACATATTGTCGACTTATTATGTAGCATTATGTATGGCGGAACGTCCTCTTCGGAGACATTTTGCTTGCGTGAAGGAGAGCCTCGCAGGGAGTGAGCTTGCGCCGGCAAGGCAATGGCGCCTTCTGGAGGAATCTGTCATACTATAGAGAATATTATGGTGAGAACGGGCCGCAAAGGGAGGTGGCGCGATGAGGCGTCAGATGGACGAGATTTTATTCCGGATGGCGAACAAGACTGCGTATCTGCCGCTGGCGCTGGACAATACGGCAGCCATCGCCCGGATGCTGGGGTTCGGCGCCGAAGATGCGGCGAAGATCCGGCTGGGGGTCGAGGAGGCGCTGGCGTATGTGGTCAGGTACGGTTATCTGCCGGGGGAGCTGGCGTGGTTCGACATCGTCTATGAGACGGTCCCGCTCGGCCTGCAGATCACGATCCGGGAAAAAGGGGTGCCGCTCGACGAGCAGGAGGTCGAGGCGGAGCAGGCCGCTGGGACGGACAGGCTGCTGGACGGGCCGGGGCTGGGCCTGAGGGTGCTGAAAAGCAGCGTGGACAGCGTGACGTTCCGCAATCTGGGGAAGAGCGGCCAGGAGATCCGGCTGATGAAGTATTTCCCCGCGGCGGCCGAGAAGGGCGGCGACGAGGAGCCGGCGGCCGCGCCCGCCCGGGGCGAGGCGGCGGCGAGCGAGTACATTGTCCGCCCGCTGGCCCCCGAGGAGGCGGTGGAGGTGGCGAAGTGCGCCTACAGTTCGTACGGCTATTCGTACGGCAACGAGCATATTTATTACCCCCAGCGGGTAAGGGAGCTTAACCGGACGGGCAAGCTGCTGTCGTACGTGGCGGTGACCACGGGCGAGGAGCCGGAGATCATCGGCCACGCCGCGCTGGAGACCGGCGACGAACGTCACGGGGTGGAGATGGGGGTGGCGTTCGTGAAGCCGGCCTTCCGCGGCAACGGCTGCCTGCTGAAGATCAGCGAGGCGCTGATCGAGGCGGCCCGGGCGACGGATATGGACAGCCTGTTCATCGCGGCGGTGACCACCCACGCGATGTCGCAGAGGACGGCCTGCCGGATGGGGTTCAAGGAGACGGCTCTGCTGCTGTCGCGCGTGATGCTGGAGACGATGCGGGGCATCAAGGAGGGCAATACCCGGCGGGAGAGCCTGCTGGTTTTCACCCGGTATCTTAAAGGGGAGCCGGGGGATGCCGTGCTGTACCCGCCGCCCCGCCACCGCGAGATGATCGCGCGGATCTACGACCGCAGCGGGACGGCGCGGACGCTGGCTACGGCCGGGAAGGGCGGCGCGCGCGGCCAGGCGATGGTGGAAACGTCCACCGATAATTATCAGGCCGCCCATATTTATGTACTCAGTTACGGGGCGGACGTACGGGAGCAGGTGGCAGCAGCGCTGCGTACGCTGTGCATCAACAGGGTGGAGACGATCTACCTCTACCTGAGCCTCACCGACCCGGAGACGGCCAGGCAGACAGCCAGGTTCGAGGAGTGCGGCTTTTTCTTCGGCGGGGTTTTCCCCGGGCGGGGCGGCCGGGACTGGCTGGTGCTGCAGTATCTGAACAACCAGCGGATCGATTACGGCCAGCTCCGCACCGCCACGGATGCCGGGCGGGAGATCGTTGAGTACGTGCGGGCGTGCGCCCCGAATAAGTGAGTCCGGTATTGGAAGGCCCCGGCGACGGATGCCGTCGCCGGGGCCTTATTGCGCCTGCTAGGCGTCGACCAGGTTGCGGCGGAGATTGACGAGGAAGTCCTGGATGTTGGTGACGATCGAGGTGACTTCGAGGGTACCCCTGTCGCGGAGCTTGTTGACCGCGAATTCCGACACGTCGACGCTGAAGATGTACGCCGGCCGGACGACGCCGTTCACCATTTGGTAGGCGGGGGTCATGTTGCCGGTGGCGATGGAGTGGAGCTGGGTGGCGAGGCAGAGGACGGAGGTGGCTTTGGCGGCGTGGCGGCGCATCGCGTCCTGGGCGGCGTAGACGTCGGCTATCACTCCGGGCAGCGGCCCGTCGTCGCGGATGGAGCCGGCGAGGACGACGGGAATGTTGTGTTTGGCGCAGGCGCAGATGACGCTGCCGTCGGCCTTGAGGCCGCCGGTGAATTCGTCCAGGGAGCCGCAGGCTCTCGCCTTGTTGATGATGTCGAGGTGGTGGTAGTGGCCGTCGGGCATGCTTTCCTGGGTGTAGATGTCCTGGCCGAGCGCCGTTTTCAGGACCGCCCCCTCCAGGTCGTGGGCCGCGAGGGCGTTGCCGGCCAAGATGGCGTGGACGTAGCCGTTTTCGATCAGGGAGATCATCGCTTTTTTCGAATCGGAGTCGAACACGACCGCCGGCCCGAGCACCCAGACGATGTAGCCGTTGTCTTTCTCGAACCGCAGCAGTTCGTACAGCCGGTCGTAGTCCCGGGAGTAGGAGGTTTCCCGCGACCGACCGGTGCGGAAGGCGAAGGTTTCCGCGAGGCCCGCGTCGTCCCGGAATCCTCCGGTGTGGATGTAGATGCCTTCGCTGCCGTCTTCGCTCCGGCCGACGACGACCATGTCGCCCGGCTGCAGGCGCCTGAATTCCTTCGCTTCCAGGCTCCCGTCCGCGCCGAGGACAACGGTGCAGTCCATCCGGCTGCGGCTGAGCAGCGTCCAGCTGTTCCTGATCTTGAAGTATTCCGGGAAGATGGTGGTGGCGTGGAAGCCGTCGGGCGCGACGCCGGGCTTTTCCACCCGCCGTACGGCGGCGTCGGGGCATTCGCGGAAGCGCGGCTGCTGAAAATCGGGTTCCCGGTAAAGCGGCAGTTTGAAACTCATTTTTCTTCCCCCTCGTTATTCCCGTTTCCGTCAACCAGGAGATTTTCGATCGTTTTGCGGAGGATGGCCGGCATGGCGTCGAAAGAATAGCGCGTTGAGACCCTCTCCGACAGTTTATGGGCGTCCCGGCCGTAAGGGCCGATGTTGACCACCGGCATGCTGACGGCCTGGATGGCTTTCACCGGCAGGGTGTAACGCCTGCCCCAGGCGGGCATGTTGCCGGTCAGCCTGGCGACGCTCCGCTCGTCGGCGATGCTACAGTAGCTGAGGTCGGAGATGTAGGGGTAGAATTTCTTGGTGACGATTTCGTAGTCGTAATATTTTCTGACGTCGCTGACCGCCCCGGTAACCGCGTCGAGGAGGATTTTACCCTTTTCGTCGTCGTCTTTGACGTAGATGTGCGGATAGTAGGGCGGGGCGAAGTAGACGATGATTTTGGAGTTTTTGTCCGAATACCGGTTATGGACTTCCTGGACGATGGCCAGGGAAAACTCGCGCTCGTCCACGTTTCTTTCCCGCAGTTTCTCGGTGAGACGGTCGATCGCCAGGTCGAGCTCCGCGCCGATTTCCCGCTTTACGTTGCGGTAGAGTTCCTCGTAGGTGAGGACGTTCACCTCCCACGGCAGTTTCCGGAAGGGGATGGCGCTCAGGGCGCAGTATTTGCCGTATTCTTCGTTCAGTCGCCTGATGACGTTTTCGAAGGATTTGACCGCTTTTTCCTTGCATTTCGCCAGTACTTCGTCCGGCTGGCTGCTGTGGGTGGCGTAGTTGAAGTAGAGGTTGACCGCGTTTGCCGTCTGCACCGAGTATTCGGCTTTCAGGTCGCGCTGGTAGAGGCTGACCGGCGGAAGGGTGACTTCGCCGTCGGCGATGTCGCACAGGTCGGTGCTGAGGTCCATCTGGTACAGTACTTCCGAGGCGAGCAGGTTGGCGTCGAGGCCGTTGAAGGGTTCGCCGACGTGGGTCTCTTCGCCGTAGAGGTAGAAGCAGGGCAGCAGCTTGCCGGTGGTGCCGATGTAGACGTAGCGGCCGGGGTCGCCCGGGTAGCGCCCGGTGGTGTAGTCGGTGTCGATGGCGCCGATGAATTCGCCGCCCTCCGCGCCGAGCATTTCCGCAAGGTCTTCGACCGCGGAGAGCATCCCGGCCGAGTTGCCCTCTTCGTCAGGGACGCCGAGGAATATCAGGTTGCCTGTCAGCTGCCCGGCCCGGCGGGAAAATTCCTCCATCATGACCATGAGGGCGGCGACCCCGGTTTTCATGTCGAGAATTCCCCGGCCGACGAGCCACTCGGCGGAGGTTATCTCCGCCAGGGTAGCCTCGCCGAATTTGACGGCCGGCAGTTTTTCCTTGAGCGCATCGGGGTCGGTGGCGTACGCGCGGAGTTCGGCGTAGTCGTCCGTGCCGACGGTGTCGATGTGGCCGAGGCACAGGAGGTGGCGGGGCGACACGGATTTTTCCCCGCGGATGACGGCGAGGACGTTTTTCCTGCCGAGGCGGTCGCCTCTCACCGGGAGCAGCCGGAGCTGGCCGGGATGACGCCGGAAGTAGTCGAGCCGCCGGAAGTAAGCGAAGATCCTTTCGGCGACGGCTATTTCTCCCCGGGTACCGACGACGCTGGGGATTTTCGTGAGCTCGATGGCGAGGTTTTTGATCTTCTCCCCGGTTTCAGTCACTCTGTCAACTCCAATGTTGTATGATTAGCCGGTACAAAAAACCCCTAGTAGTAAAAACTACTAGAGGTATGCTCAGCAAATATTTGCTTCTTGGGCTGTTGTTTCTTTTATTCTCCGTGAAGGCCGTTTTTCCTGCTGCGCCGCGGAATCGCGCGGGCCGGCCTGCTATACGGAAAGAACCTTTTTGCCCGCCTTCAGCAATTGCGTCAACGGGTGTCCCATGGGTTTAACCTCGATACCGAGATCCCCCAGCAGCTTGGTCGCCCCGAACATCTCGGCGCACGCCACGCAGGCCACTACATCGACCCCGGCGTCGATCATTTGCCGGATACGTCCCTGCAACTCCTCGTCGTGAGCCAGAAGGTTCGTTGACGCGCCCCAGACGATCAAAGTTACGTCTTCCCACCAACCTTTCAGTTTGGCGTTGAGCGTGTACATGAAGGCCATGCTTAATGCGGTTTCGCGGTCCCCGCTGGTCCACAGCACATATAGTTCATTGGAATCTTCCTTTTTGAGCTCCCGGTTCACAAACCATTCCCCCTTATTTTTGCTGTTCTACTATAAAGCGGACGTATCGGCGTTTATCCTATACCAACTCCGTATCACGCCTGCGCCGCTGTTCCTGCACAAAGCTCCCGAGCAAAAATTTTACCTGTTCGGCGATGTTCACCAGGACATTCAGGTCTTGTTTGCTTTTCATCAGTAAAATGCCGCCTTCGATCATTGCCACGATGCTTTGCGCCATTTTGCTTACTGCTTCCGGATCTGCCCGGGCCGGCGCTATCATATCGTCAAGCACCGGTTTCAGTCTGTTTACCCAGGTTTCGAAGACCGCCTGCAGTTTGCGGCGAAAAGCTTCGTCATGCTCGCTCATCTCCACCGCAAGGTTGCCGAAGGCGCAGCCGCATTTGGCATTGTTGCGCTGCTGTTGTCCGATTACGAAGTCAAGCATCTCGTTAATCTTCGTCTCCGGGTCTTTACCGGAGCCAAGTACGTTCTCCATCAGCCGCTGATTCCAGTTATCGAAAAAATGGTCAAGAACAGCCAGGCCAAGTTCATGTTTGGAAGAAAAGTAGTGATAAAACTGGCCCTTGCCGATTTGAGCGGCGGCCAATATTTCGGCCAGTTTGGTGTTTTCGTATCCTTTGGAGTGTATCAAGGCCGCAGCTGAAACTACTATCTCCTGACGCTTGGTCGACAATTCGGTCCCTCCTGTACCTACCGGTTGGTACAATGCTATCATATTGTACTTACGATGTCCTGTCAATATCTTCCGAATAATTGTAAGCCGATTCTGGCTTACAATAACCGCCGCGCAGCTTCAGCGCCCGAGGTCGGCCGCCCAGCCGGGAATGCGGTCGGCAAGCGACAGCATGCTATGGGGGGCGAAGTTGAAGCGGACGTCCCTGGCGCTGCCGACGAGGTCGATGCCGGCGAGGGGCGGCGTGAGGCCCCGCTCGAGGAGGGAGATGATTTTATCGGCCGCGGCGTACGGCCGGGCGAGGGCGAATTTTTTACGGTGGCGCCGGCGGGGTAAGGGATGTCGACGGTGGCTTCGAAGGGGACGAGGGGGGGGGGGGGGCGCCTTCCTCGCGGCAGACGGGCGAGGATGCCGCATTTTTCGGCCGCTTTGAGCGTGCCGGTGGTGCCGGGCGAGTCGCCGACGAGGATGGAGCCGCTAGCGCGCCGGACAGCGCGGATCACCGCCCGCAGGACTTCGGGATGGATAGTTCATGAAGTGCTCTTTTTTGAATGATCCACTAGAGTAATTAGTCCTTTGAGACGCTGTTGGTGAAAGCCCAAAAAGCAAGCCTCATCGCCGTTGCCGGCTGATGAGGCTTGTCTTTGTTTTTGTTCATTTCCAGGGTATTACTGCCGGCGCGACTTCGCGGCCTGGTATATGATCTTATTCCCGCTTCTGCCGCACATCCGGCTTGATAATTTCCGTGTCCGCGCCATGCATCCCGCATTCCGGGCACATCCAGGTTTGCACCCGCATCAAGAGATCTTGGTCATTAAGGGAATATTTTACCAGCGTATACTTTGAAGTGATTTCGGAGTGCCCACACCACTTGTCGCAACTCATATACGTCTCCCTTTCCTTCTTGAATACTCCATACTGTAATACTAAGCGATTCCCCGTAAAATGCGCATAAAGATTCGGCCTCAGTCATTACAAAAAAGTAACAAAAGCCAAGGCGGCCTGACCGCAGGCCGCCTTACTGGTCGGCGATGTCCGCTATCATATAGCCTACGCCCGGGTAGGTGATCAGATAGTTTCCGGTCAAGCCCTCCATCTTGAGCTTTTGGCGGATCCGGGCTATCGTCACCCGCAAATACTCCACTTCGTCGCGGTACTCGCTGCCCCACACGCTGCTCAGCAGTTGCTCGTGGGTCATGACTTTGTTGATGTTGAGCATAAGCAGCGAAAACAGTTTGTATTCGGTTTCGGTTAATTTGATTTCTTTGTCTTGCAGCCAGATTCGCCGCTGCGCCAAATTCATGGTAATCGGCCCGCCGGTGATCTCGCTTGTCTTGTTACTTTGGGCGAGCGTTTTGTCATAGCGGCGTAAAACGGCATTGACTCTCGCAAACAGTTCTTCAAGCGAGAAAGGTTTTGTGAGGTAGTCGTCGGCGCCGGAATTCAGCCCGAGGACTTTATCGTTGGAATCGCCCCTGGCCGTCAGCATGATAACCGGAACATCGGAGAACAAGTGCAGCCGCTTAAGCAACTCGAAGCCGTCCATGCCCGGCATCATGATGTCCAGCAATATGAGGTCCGGGTTTAGCAAATCATAATTATCCAGGGCCTCTGCGCCGCGCATAAAAGTGTGGACTTCAAAACCCAGCGATTTGAGGTTGGCGGCGATAAACCGCAGAATCTTCGGCTCGTCGTCGACTATCATGACCCGGTTCTTTTTCATGGTCCTCACCTTACGTATCGATACTTTGGTACGGCGATGGTAAAGGCGCTGCCCACGTCCCTGGTGCTTTCGGCCCGGATACTGCCGTTGTGGGCATCCATAATGCCTTTGCATATCGCCAACCCCAAGCCGGTGCCGCCGTCCCGCTTTACCAGCCCCGAGGCATGCAGCCGCTCAAACACTTTGTCGAGATATTCTTCTTTTATGCCGATTCCGTTGTCCTCGACCCGTATGTGGACGAATTTTTCGTCGCTGTAAGCCTTGATTATCACTTGCGGCATGCGGTCGTTGTAGCGTACGGCATTTGTCAGCAGATTGCTCATGACCTGTTCCAGCCTCACCCGGTCGCCGTATATCAGCGGCAAATCTTCCCAGACGGTGTTCTCGAGGATAATCATGTCATTCAGGTGTTTCGGCAGGAGCTTGATGGCGTTGTCGACCACTATACGGGGGCGGATCGGCTCGCGGTTCAGCCTGATGGCCCCGGCCTCGATTTTGGACAGGTCCAGCCAATCGTCGACCAGTTCCTGAATGTGTTCGATATCTTCGTGGATGCCGACAAGCATTTCCATTTTGAAGCGTTCGTCCCAAGCGGCGTCTTGCCTCAGTAGGGTCTCCACGCTTCCTTTGATGCTGGTTATCGGTGTTTTGAATTCGTGGGAAACCAGCGAAATCAGGTCGTTTTTCAGTTTTTCCACTTCTTGCTCGGTCGTAATGTCCCTGAACAGGTAACCTTTGCCGATATTATTTTTGTCTTCGGCGGTTACCGGGAAGGCCGAAACCAGTAAAAAGCGCTCCAGCCCGTCTCCTTGCCTGATTTTTATCCGATATAGTCCATAGTCGCCCCTGATGGCATCCATAGTATCCTGGCTCTGCTCCAGCCACATGGCGGCAATAATTTCGAACAGCTGATCCTCCGGCAGTTCCCGCAACTTGTCGCAAGTGACGTTCAGCAATTTCGTCATCCGTCGATTGGCGTATACCACCTTGCCGGTGTTGTCGATAAGCATGATCGCGTCGCACAGGCTCTCAAGCACGGCCCGCAGTACGGCGTGCTTCTGCTGGTTGGTGCGCAGCAGGATCTCGTTCTGCATAATAACCCCCGCCGACCGGGCGAGCGTGTGCAGAAACCGCAGGTCTACCTCGTCGAGGGGCGACTGGTCGCAAATATATAGATGTCCGAAGGTCAGCTTGCCGGAACAAATGGGCAGTATAATACCGTTATTATCCGACTTGCATTCTTCCCGGAAGCTGATGTCCTCGTAAGGGCCCAAAGAGGACCCGACCGGGTCGGCCAGGAATTTCAGCTTCGCCTCGATGCCGGTGAAGTCCCGGAATTCGGCGAGGCAACCTTCGATAATCCTGGCAGCGCAACTGGAAGGCTCGATGGGAGCAATAAGCCGGTTCAGTATCGCCAGTTCCCGGTTGTGCCTTTCCAGGTTTTTCGTGCGCTCGGATACCCGCCTCTCCAGTTCCTGGTTTAGCCGCTGGAGGGCTTCAAATTCTTCCTTTTTGATTTTGCTGGCTAAAAAATCCATAGCGTCCTCCAGACAGGGTTTTCGAACATTATATCACATTTGTGGGATTAAATGGGATATGGCAAATCTATGGCCCTATTACGCCAGACGGCGCTTGATCAGTTCATCGACCACCGCCGGGTCGGCCAGTGTCGTCACATCGCCGATTTCCTCTGCTTCCCCGGCCGCGATCTTCCGGAGAATGCGGCGCATTATCTTGCCGCTTCTCGTTTTCGGCAGCCCCTCGGTGAAATGAATCTTGTCCGGGGTGGCAATCGGACCGATTAGTTTTCGCACACATTGCCTGATGGCCGTCCGCAGCTCCTCCGATTCCTGGCCGCAGCTTTTTAGGACAACATAGGCGTAGATGCCTTCCCCCTTTATCGGGTGAGGATAGCCTACGACGGCGGCTTCGGCGACCGACGGGGTTTCGGTGATTGCGGCCTCGACCTCGGAAGTTCCGATGCGGTGTCCGGACACGTTTATGACGTCATCGACCCGGCCAAGCAGCCAGTAGTACCCGTCCTTGTCGACCCGCGCCCCGTCACCGGTGAAGTAATACCCCGGAAAGGCCGACATGTAGGTATCATAATATCGCCCCGGCGCCCCGTAAACTCCCCGCATTAGCCCCGGCCAGGGCCGTTTCATCACCAGGCAGCCCTCCACCGCTTCCGGCGAAGTCCTCCCCTGGGAATCGATGATGCCCGGCTCCACCCCGAAGAAGGGGACGGCAGCAGAACCAGGTTTTGTCGGTACCGCGCCAGGCAGTGACGAAATCATTATCCCCCCGGTCTCGGTCTGCCAATAGGTATCGACAATCGGGCAGCGGCCCTTGCCTACCATCCGGTGGTACCATAGCCACGCTTCCGGGTTTATCGGCTCGCCCACCGTACCTAATAGCCGCAAACTGGACAGGTCATGTTTGTTCACCCACTCCTCTCCCTCCCTCATTAAGGAGCGGATAACGGTAGGCGCGGTATAAAAGATATTTACCTTATATCTTTCGATTATCTGCCAAAATCTGCTAGGATTCGGATAATTGTGAAGGCCCTCGTATATAACTACGGTAGCGCCCAGCGCCAGCGGGCCGAAGGCCACGTAGGTATGCCCGGTTATCCAGCCGCTGTCGGCCGTGCACCAGTATGTGTCCGTATCCTTGATGTCAAATACATACCTCATCGTAGTCACCGCATAGACCATATAGCCCCCGGTCGCGTGCAAGACCCCTTTCGGTTTGCCGGTGCTGCCGGAAGTATATAGTATGAACAGAGGGTCATCGGCATCCATAGGTTCCGGTGGGCAATCGGCTGTAATATCAGGCGCCTGAATCTCGGTATGCCACCACTTGTCTCGATGCGTCCAGAAATCGATATCGGCGTTTGCCCGCCGCACTATGATGCAGGTGTGCACTCCCGGGCAATGTTGAAGAGCTTTGTCGACATTATCCTTGAGGGGTACTACCCCGCCCCGGCGGATTCCCGCATCGGCGGTAATCACCAGCCTGGCCCCCGAGTCCAGTATCCGCTCGCGCAGACTTTCGGCGCTGAAGCCGGCGAAAACCACGTTATGAATGGCGCCGATTCGCGTGCAAGCAAGCATGGCTATGATCAGTTCCGGCACCATCGGCAAGTATATCGCCACCCGGTCGCCTTTGCCCACCCCCCACTTTCTGAGGACGTTGGCGAAGCGGGTTACTTTGTTAAGGAGATCATTATAAGTCAACACGCAATAATCTTCGCGCCTTTCACCCTGCCAGATGAGCGCCGCTTTGTTTTTCCGCCAGGTACTGATGTGCCGGTCCAGACAATTCTGGGAGACGTTGAGCTTTCCACCCACGAACCACCTGTGCTCGCCTTCCGCGAAGTTGCCGGAGTAAACCTTTTTCCATTTGCGGATCCAGTCGATGTTCTCCGCCTGTTCGGACCAAAAACCTTCAGGATCGGAAATCGAGTAATCATAGAGCCGGCGGTACTCATCCAAGCTGTTTATGACTGCTTGGCTGCAGCATACTTCGGATGGGAAGAATACCCTCTCCCTCTCCTGTTCATCGGACGGACGATCTTCTTCTGTCATACAATACTCCTCCCCCTCTCCAAAATATCAGAATTCAGCGAGCTTTCTTTTCGACTAGAATACCATCTCGGTGATTACACTCACATAAAAAGTCGGAAAATATAATTACAAATCCGTAAACACCTCTGATGGCGACCTGGCAACTTACGGTGAGCTGAGGGTGTCCCCAAAGGCCAAGTTGGTTTCGGGGTCCCGGATCGGGTTTTTGCTGTCCTGCCCCAGGATATATAGCGGCGACTCCAACTGGTAGGTGAGCCTGTGAAATTTCGCGGGCTCATTCTTTTCTCATTTTAAGGGCTGAAAACATAAGTGATCTCAATTATGTGCGTACCCTGACTAGTTTCATAAGTAGCCCACAAGCCATTCTTTTACAAAAAACAAGCCCCGTCAGCCATTTTCTCCCGGCGGACGAGGCTTGCCATGATTTTGCGATCATTTTAAGTGGGATGTGCATGGTGGAGAGCGATCCGCACCCCTGTAACTCCCATCCCATCCGGAGTGCTAAATGACCGTTGGAACTGGATAGCTGGCGCCACGGGTTTGCACGACCTGCCACAGGATTTCTGCGAGGAGAGAGCCGCCTTAGGCCAGTCGGTCAACCGAGGGGCTATTGGGGGTCACTAAGATTTTACATATCCTTTAACGCCGGTCACAAGAAGAATGGCATAATCTCAAAAAACCATGTCCTATAGCAACCTCCGCGCCAGTTTCAGCAAATGACCCTCCTCCAAATGTACCGCGTTTTCGGGACAGTGCTCCTGGCAGCAGTAACAGCGGGTGCATTTGTCGTAGTCGATGCGGACTATGCCCAGACAACATAGCGGTAATCTCAGCAAGAGGAGTCATATAATCAATCGACTCGAATGTACGTGACAAGAATTATCGCAGGAAAATCGATATTGTTTCCAAAATTAGAGGGTATCAAAGGTAAATCCTGTATTTATTCAAATAAGAATATTTATCAGCTTCAAACATTGATAAAGTTTGGCCAGAAAAGACAGCAAAAATGTAAGCATTGTAAAACAAATCGTTTGGCGTTATGACAGATAGGTCTGATACTTTGTAAGATCCAGCTATTAATATATAATTAATATAAATGGAGGTAGAATTATGTATACGAAAAAAGTTGCCATCTTAGTAGTTTCTATTCTGATACTAATCGGTAATTTAGCTTATGCAAGTTGGGTAATACCAGCCGATAAAAATCCCAGTATTAACACCAGTATTAACCCAAACGTCAATACGACATTGAACCCAAATATTAATACGGATTTAAATCCCAAACTCAATCCAAGCTTAAATCCTGACATTAATAAAAGCTTGAATCCCCTACTCAATTCAAATTTAAATCCCAGCCTTAACCCAAAATTAAACCTTAAGCTCAATCCAGACGTGAATCCTAAGATTAACACAAGCTTAAATCCCAAACTCAACAATGCAATTAATCCTAAATTCCATCCAGATAATGTTTTATTTAGATTCGATAAGAATTTGCAGCCATCGATGTATATTGTTACGGTTAATCCCGATTTTCTGCTTTTCTATAACGCGAAAGATGCGCTAGTACTGTTTGGGGTTAAGAATAGTTCAAATGGCTATACGGTTTTTGATCTTTCTAACCGGTGGGTTGAATACATGATAAACGACTCAGTTGGCTTCTTGATTTTTTCATTAACCGGTGACTGGATTGGGATTGTTCGCTAAATAAAGAGAGCAATAGATTAAGTATAAATGAAAGGAAAGAAACTCCAAAAGCTGGAGCAAGTGCTTCCCTCGAAGCATCAACCATCTGACAGTTGGGAGGAATTACTGTGAATATCCGAAGATCATTACCCATTTCTGTTTTTTGTCTATTCCTTATTTTATCTGTTATTTTGACTGGTTCGCCAACAGGCTACAGCCATGAAAAGAACAGCCAGCTTTTGAAGGTCACAACGTTCGAGGGCGGCACTGCCTACAAAACCAGCGATAATATTTACTGGGTGTTAAGTTTGACCGGTACCTGGCGGGAAATGGGCCGTCAGTATGGCGGACTTGTCCGGGAAGATTTGCGCCAATTCTATCAGGAAATAACCGAAGATGTGGCGGCCCGTGGCATGGATAAAAAAGAGCAGCTTGAAATTGCAAAAGAATTTGCCGGTAGTTTGAACGAGAATCTTCGGGAATTGCTGACGGGCATTTCCGAAACCTCAGGACTTAGTGAAGATGAAGTTTTGCTATTGAACGCCGGAATGCTCAATCTCTCTGATGCCGTGTTAGGTCCTGTAGCTCCCAGCGCGTGCAGCGGTTTGGCTGCCTGGGGCAATTATACACCGGATGGCAGTATGGTATTCGGAAGAAACTGGGATATTGACAGAGAAAGCATGAAACAGTACATGAAATACTTGTCTGTTGTCGTATTCAATCCCGATTCGGGAAACAGCTTTGCCAATGTCCATCCCCTCGGCAATGTTTACCTTGAAACAGGGATGAATAACAAAGGCCTGTTCATTGAATTGAATAATGGCGTGTATTCCGACACCAACATCTTCGAAGATCGTGAAAATAGTGTTTCCACATTGGTTTCGGTTCTCAACCAATGCAGCACTATCGCCGGAGCAGCCGCATATCTCGCGGCTGTGCCGGCGGACATATCGTATATTATTCAAATTGCCGATGCGAAAGAATGCGTCTCCGTTGAAAGGCCGACTTTCGGTAGCCGAGTTAGGCGTAGCGAACAAAATGGCGTATTGGCGGCGTATAACAGTTTTGTTCCCCCGTACCCGCAAGAATGGGAAGGAAAAGTAACTGCGCCGCGGAGCCCGAAGGAAGATCCACGCTATCAGAATCTTCTTAACCTTGCCAATTCCAAGGAGTTTTACAGAAAGCTCGACCCGGCGGGAATGAAAAAACTGCTGGACATTCAAATGCAAAACGGCGGGGCGACACATAAAGGCAGTGTATTACAGGTTATCGCGGTGCCGAAAGATCTGAAGCTGTGGATTCGCGGTCTTGATTATTCCGACTGGCAGGAAATTGACTTGAAAGGGTTGTTCAAAAATAAATAGGGCTAGAGGTAGCTGACGACGCTAATTTTACATTAGTACCAAAGCAAAGAACCCGAAAGCCGTATCATACGACTTTCGGGTTCTTTGCTATTCGGCGTTTTGATGCGCTGTTTCATAAGTATTGAACTTCAATAGCATGCTCTAGCTCGACATCTTCGCCCCGGGCAACCCTCAGCGCGTTCTCCCTGGTCATAGGCGTGCGGATAGACGGCGAAACTCCCCCTATCCCCTCGCGGCTGTCAAGCTGAACCTGACGGAGTTTACTATACCAGTGCCCGAAAGATTCTGTAGTTCGACATATCTCCCACAAAAAATGGTATGTTATTGCATTTCGCCTTCTTCGACAATATTCCTCCATCTGATGTTTTAGCCTGGCGGACGAGTTCTGTCTTGCCCTTGCCAGCAAGATACGAGTGGTTAACAAGGATCAAAAGAAAACACCGGCTAAGCAAAATATGCCATACCGGTGTTTTCATTAGTCAAAAGAACCTCCGCTCTGCTTCGTGTCTTTAGCAAAAGGTTTTGTGGCTCCCAATTGTCCCTAAATCGTCTTCAGGTTTCCGCTCCGCCTCTGTCGCGCCACATTCACGAAATATTCATCTATCCATTCGCCATTTTCCGGAATAAAATTGTTTTTAGCGCCGCTCTTGTCGTCCTCCGTCAGGATGATGATACGTTCGTTGGCCGCCAGTCCCTTCAAAATTCCTTGCGCCGATTAGTAGTTGAAAAATTACTACTCGTGGATTCCGCAACGGCATCAAAAAACTACGGATATTATCCTCTTTTCATGACTATACTCAAAGCAGTGCCCCGCTTTAAACAGCGGGGCACCTTCTTGTAATTTTGACCATTTAGGACACTTATACATTTCGAGCACCGCGTGTAGTATTTCCGGATGGGTGGTTCATGAAGTGCTCTTCTTGCACCGGTTTCTCCCGTGCCTTCCCCCTGTTCCACCTGCCCCAGCTGTAATTATGGCTTTTCGTAGGGGTGGATGATTTCCCAGTCGTTCTTCATGTCGACAACCGTCCAGCCGTTGGCAAGCGCGGCGTCGAGAGCCTTGTCGAGCCGGCCGACGGACGAGTTGCGGTCGTAGGCCCATTCGCGCCGGGCGTCGGTGTGGTGGACGAGGAGGGCCAACCGCGCCCCGCCGCCGGCTGTCGTCCATTGCAGCATTTCGAGGTCGCCGTCGGAGTTGCCGAAGGAGGCGATCGGCCGCCGGCCGATGTATTTGCTGATGGCGACCGCTTTGCCGGGACCTTCGGCGATGAGGTCGACCTCCGGCAGGTAGACGATGGCGGGATCGCCGTCGCGCAATACGTATTGGGTTTTCACACTGCTGCCGATGACCCGTTCGGGAGGAATTTTGTAGATTTTTTCCGACCAGGGGCGCATGATGCCGGTCCAGCCGCCGGAGACGATGTAGACTTTGAAGCTGTTGGTATGCAGGTAGTCGATGAGTTCGAGCATGGGCTGGTAGACCATTTGGGTGTAGAGTCGCCCGGTCTCGGGGTGTCTGGCGGTCGCCGCCCAGGCGCTGACGCTGTTCGCGAATTCTTCGGCGGTGCTGCCGGCGTGGACGAGGATGTTTATTTCGGGGGGGATTTTTTCGTAGTTTCCATTGAGCACGGCATTGAGGGCCGGGACGGATTTCCACCGCGGGTGCTGCGGGGCGAGCGCTTTGAAGCGGTCGATCATGAAAACTTCGGGGAAGTACATGGGCTGCTCGGACCACAGGGTGCCGTCGTTGTCGAAGGTGGCGATGCGCTCGGCGACAGGCACATAGTGCGGGGAACCTTCCTGGGTGACGGCTTCGACGAAGGCGACAATTGCTTTTTTGGCGGGGGTGTCGTTCCAGGACGGCAGCGGGTCGGCCGCCAGGGCGGTATTGACCAGCAGCAGCATAACGAGCAAACTCAGCGCGAGGATTCTTTTCAAAGAGTCGTCCTCCCTTTATTGTTGTCCGACGACGGACCGAGGGTTGCCTGGCATGAGGTGGAGACAGGAAATATGGCGGCCATAACGGTCATACGGCGATGCTTGTGGCGGGCAAGGCAGCATTACAGGACGCAAAACCCGACCGTCGGCGGCCGGGTTTCCATGATTGGTCTAAAACTTAGGCACCTTGAGTTCTGCCGGGTTCCCTTTGACGAAGTTTTTAGATACGTTGCCGCTGTAGTCGGGATTGTGAGCTAAATCGAGCTTCATGGCCGGGGAGCCATCTTTTAGGCTGAACTCGGCGAAATCAGCCCAGATAACGGAGGGGCTGACCGTGGACTCAAAAAAGTAATAACCGTTGGTCAAGTCGGCCACCGTGCGCCAAATTGTGGAGGAGGTATAGGGGGTTTGGGGGTCGACGGATACTCGGAAAGGCTGGGAGGCATTCCTGGTGACGCTGAGAATGCCGGCTACCGCTTCCCGGTAAGTCTGCGGCCTGGGCAGATACTTCATGTAGTAGGCGGCGCGGACAAATCTGTCTGCGGCATCTACCGTTCCGGGCAGCGGTTTGTCGCCCCCGAAACCCTGATACTGCTTCAGATTTTCCTGTTGTTTTTCGTAGGTGGGCGAGTTGGTCATGATGGTGTAGTTTCGGTCGTGGTAGATCACCGGCTGGCCGTCGATATATTCGATAATGGCTGAATCGCCGGATTTGTCGGCCAGGGATAGGTGAAGGCTTGCCGGCTGCATTATTGTCCCTGTGGGCGTTTTTCTGGGGATCATCTGCGCGACAACCTGAAACTGGCCATTTCGCATGGCTTGCACGGCTTCGGCGACGGTGGCGTAGTTATCGAGAAAATATTGGGCCCACATGGCTACGGACAGGCCGGGAAGGCTTTCGTCCCGCTGCCCGTAGTTGCTTTCGGAAAGCCACAGCAGGTTGGCGGCCAACCCTTTTTCGTTGATGCCGTCGGTGACACAGCCGTTACCATTTTCGTAGGAAGCGGTCACGATACTGCCGTACTTCGCGGTCCAGACCAGCGGATTATTGCCTGGCAGCCCTTCGCGCTGCATTCCGCGCGGCATGGCCCACAGCGCAACATCCGGCATACTGGGCCAATCCATATTGCGTCCTATGAGGACAGCCTGTCCGTTGTCGGCGGAAAGCACGCGGCTGCAGGCGGATACCGGCAGGCTGGCCGGGAACAAAACGACGCCGGCGAGAAAACATGCCAGGTAAAGGATCGTCCCTGTTTTTCTTAACACTGATTCTTCCTCCTTTATGACGCGCTCGACTTGCTGCGAAATATTGCCATTGTTTGTTAAATACAGCCTGATCGGAAAAGAATCCTGTCATTTCAATGGCAAGATACGTTTTTTTCTTTAGCCTGCTGCCAACCCATACAACCGAACAAGCCCCTTTTAGTGATGGTGCTGCTTGCCTTACGTCTATTCTTGGCGGCCTTTTAAACAGTATCCGCCTTTTCGTATGTAATATCGAATACCCCTTTAGGAGTGTATTCCCTGGCAGCACTTTTTTGATTCTTCGCACCCGCTCTGCTGGACGAGGCTTGTCATAATTTATCTTAATCAGAATTTATAAACCACCGTAAGCTGCCCGCAGTCTCCGCGCAGACGGTTCGTTTCGTGAACGTCGTGGAGCCACTTGGCAACTACGGTAAGGTTTTTCTTTCCTTTCGGGGTCCACATAACAGCGGGCCCGATTCCCAGCGACTCGCCCTTGAAGGCGCCGAGCTTTGCCCCGCCGCCGCTGTCGCCGGTGACCTGGCGGTAGTAATAGCCGTGGAGGCCTACTGCGAAGTGGTGGGAGAGGTATTGGTTCAGCGCCACGTCCACGTGGAATTCGTTGCCTGACTTGTAATCGGTGGCGGTGTTCTTCGTATTGAACAGGATGCCAGGGACGACGGTGATTTCTGTGCCTTTCTTCATATTCAGCCAGGTGACGGCAAGGGAGGTATCGAATCCCCAGTAGTTCCGGCCGACGTTCGCGAGGCGGCCGTGATGGTAGTCGCCTGTCGGGGCATAGACTGTTTCGATGAGTTTGTAATGAACATCGCCTTTCTGCCAGTAAAGAGCCGCCATAATCGCCGTATCGCCGATGTCGGTCCTGTTGTCGGCGAAGCCCAGGTGGCCGATGTGCGCCTGGACGTCGGCATGGCCCACGGGAACTACGGCGCCTATCTGGAGCCGGCTGCCGAGCACGGGCTGTTTGAAGGTGTATAAGCCGCCGATGTAGTTGTAAAAGGCTTTGGCTTTAAGGTCGGCATGAACGGTTCCTTTGAGCACGGCCGTCTCAGCCTTCCCATTATAAAACAGCATCTGATTGACGAACAGAAAGCCGGGAGCCGGCGCCGCTGCGGTGGCGAAATTGGCGAAAGAACCCGGAAAGTAGTAGCTCTGCGCACCTTCTGTGGCCTGAGCCGTATGCTGCCCCAAGAGCAGACAACATACCAGCAGTTGAACGGCAAAGAGCATTCGCCTCATACGAAGTTCTCCTTTTATTTATCGTTGCGGTAAACCACGCCGTCCTTCATAACGAAATTTACTTTCTCGGTAACGGAAATGTCGTCAAACGGATTTCCGGACATGGCGACCAAATCAGCCCGCTTGCCGACAGTAATGCTGCCGGTGTTCAGCTCAAGCATCTCCGCCGCCACCGACGTCCCAGCCTTCAGTGCCCTTAGCGGTGTAATCCCGTTACGAACCATTTCGGAAAACTCCGTCGCCCCGTTTACCGAAAAATCAAACGTCCCCAAATCGGTGCCCAAGGCTATCTTTACGTCACTTTTGGCCAGATTGCTGGCGCATTCGAGAATTTTGCCGGCGTATTTGATGTTCTTTTCGCGGGTCCATTCCGGCACGTACATATTGAGATTGCCCTTGGCCGTCTCTCTGGCGTTGGCCACCACCGCTATCTGCGTCGGCACCAGATATATGCCTTTTTGCGCCAGCATCTCAAGCGTCGAAACCGTTATCAGGCTGCCGTGCTCGATCGATCTCACCCCGGCAATCGCCGCCCGGCGAGCGGCCTCATCCCCGTAGGCATGGACAAAAACAGGCTTGCCCAGGTCTCGCGCCGCCGCGACGAGAGCGTTCATCTCCTCCTGCAAATACGGCACATCATCCGGCCCGTCGCTCGGCGACATAAAGCCGCCGCTGCCGGCAACCTTAATCCACTCGGCGCCGTGGCTCACTTCGTTGTGAACGACCCGTCTTACCTCGACCACGCCTTCGGCGACCGACACCTGCTGCATGGTGATGCCGTTGCGCAGCAGGCCGCTGAAGTCGAAGTGCCCCCCCACCGCGGATATCATGTGGCCGCCGTGGATAATGCGCGGTCCTTTGATGTCTCCGGCTTCAATCCCCTTTTTCAGTTCGGCCACTACCCAGGCATTGATGCTGAAATCGCCGGCGTCGCGCACGGTCGTAAAGCCGTTATTCAGCACCTTTTCGCAGGCCGATACGCCAGCGAGGGCCAAGGCGGCGTCGTTCAGGGACGCTAGATTCGCTACCACTTTAGGGCCGCCGGTGAGGTGAATGTGGGCATCGATAAAGCCCGGCATGACAAATTTCGTGGACAAGTCGATTATTTTCGCCCCTTCCGGCCGGACAACGCTTTTGCCTACTTCGGCAATTTTGCCGTCGACAACGAGGATTTCGGCGTACCCCTGCGGCCCATCCGAGAGCCCGTCCCAATAATTCCCCGCCAGGATGACTATGGTTTGTTTGGGGGCTGCCATTCCGGCGCAGGTGACGGACAACATTACCAGCATCAGCAATAAGCTAACAATAATTCGCATCTTCTTTCTACTCTCTTTCCATCCATTTTCCCATTGTTCACCCAGTCAAAAAAGAATGCCCGATTCCAGAGCCTGCCTGCTTATTTTCCGACCAACTCGATGATCTCGCTGACGGCCATGGATGTTCCCCCTGGCCAGTGCACCGATTTGCCGTCGGTCTGCGCCGCGCGGAACACCTGCTCGTTCCGGAGCCCCGAGAAGCGGGCGGTCTGCAGCTTGCCTTTCATATCCAGCGTCACCGAGTGGTTGTTGTCGAAACAAATCGTGATACAGTAATCGGCAGCTGACACTACCTTGAAGATTTTCATTGAAGCCTTCCTTTCGTAAAAACTTGTCCTATACTAAGCCTTAGACTATTTCTGACACAAAAAAACCCATTCACCTTCATCATAAAGGGAACGGGTCTGCAAAGATATTCTCCGAAAGTATAATCTTTTACATTATTTTTCGCTCGATCATCAGCCGCGCCAGCATTGTCCTACTGCCGATGCCCAGCTTGGCATAGATGTTTTGCAACGTCTTTTTGACGGTCGTCTCTTCGATGATCAGGTCCCTGGCGATGGCTTGGTTGGACAGTCCGGCGGCGACCAGCCCGGCTACTTCCCGCTCCCGCGCGGTGAGGCTCGCTACGGTATTACCGGGTTCCCCCGCGGCTCGCATCGCGGCCAGTTTAGGAGCGAAGGCTGCGTAAGTTTCCCTCACGCTCTCGACGAACCCGGCATAATGGTCATCTCTTGCTAATTCGTCGAGGACAGGGCCGATGTATTCCCCGTTTTCCACAAAAGGCATGATGAGTTGATCGGCGGCAGCAATCTCCACAGCCTGCCGGAGAGCCGCCTGCGCCTCCTGGTGGTGCTTCAGCCGGTGATGGGCCGCCGCCGCATAGATATGTGTGTACACATGGCCGAGCAGGTTGGGAAAGGTATCGGCAACGCTAAGAAAGTCGCCGGTCAAGCCGAGTAGTTTCAGATATTGCTCGCTTATCAGCAGTACTTTGCCGTAGACGATGTTGAAAAAGGCGTAGTTAGGCAATTGCAGCCGACTTTCCAGCAAATCCCCGCCAGCGATCCAGGCGGGGATTTTTCGTTCCTGCTCCAGGTGCGCGTAGATAACGCTTTCGCACAAATCGGCCGTATGTGCGCTTTGGTAATGTCCGTAATACTCAATCTCGGCGCGCATCTGCCGCAGCAGCTTCCACACCGCCGTCAGGTCGCTATCGATAAAAGCAAGCCGGCTCTGCAGGAATAGTATGCAGAGCAGTATGGCTATCTGCCGATTTTCGCGTGCCGGCTGAATCGCTTTATGAATAATAATTCCTGCATTCTCAAAATCTCCGCGATGGAAATGCCACTCCGCCTGCATCACGTGTTCGCAGCCTGCGCCATGACCGGAGGTGATCTGGCAGTAGCGCGGCATAAATTCGAGCATATCGTTTACCGCTTGCTCGGCCATCCCGCTTTGCCGGTAAAACATATACAGAATGGACGGCGAGCCGAAATTGTGGTCGTAAAACTTGGAAGGCCCGTCAAGCAGTTCATAGGCTTTTGCCTGATGTTCGACCATTCCCCGTATGTCGTTGTATTTCGCAAAACTCTTGATAAGCTCAAGCTCTCCCAACAAATGGTTCTTTGTTTTCTTATCGTGAACGGCTTCAATATACTGACCGGCTTCTTGACACTCCGCGAGATACATCTCTCTTTCATCAAATGCGAACAACTTTTGGGCATAGAGTAGGCAGGCTGCCGGATGATTTCTTTTGGTCGCTGCCGGACAGTCGGTAAAATACCGAATTAGCTTTTCTTTATGCTCAAGGTTGGTACTGTGGCCATTATCCAACTCTAATGCCACTAATAGTTGGTCGAAATCACCGGCTTGATAAAAGCAGTCCATGCCGTGGATGTAGTCGCCGCTTTTCGCGTACCAGCTTCCCGCTGCCTGCAGGACGGCCCGCCGTCGCTCTTCCCCCTGCCGCTCCAGCTGCTCCCGTAGGTAGCCGGTAAAGATATTGTGCATCTGATAGGTTTTGTTATATTGATCGAATTTGATGAAGGCGTTGTTGGCCATGAGATATCCGACTATCGCCTCGGCGTTGTCCTGCGGCCACATCGCTTTTGCCTGCGCCAGGGTAAAGCTGTCGAAAACGCAGATGTCCAGCAAAAATTCCTTCACTGCCGCCGGATATTGCCGATAAACGGCTTTCTCGATCAGTTCGGGCAGGTTAGCCTGCCGTTCGACTCGCCCCTCGCGCACGAAGCTCAGCAAACTGAGATACAGGGCGCTGATCCAGCCTTCGGTATAGGCGTGAAGCTCGGCAGCTTCGGCGGGCCTGAGACGTATCCCGCACAGTTTGTAATAGGCGACAATTTCCCCCTGGGTAAACTCGAAATTGCCTTTACCGATAACCTGACAAAATCCTTTCAGGGCTAGTTCTGTCGTGTTTTCTCCGAACGTCGCCCGGGAGACGATGATGATATGCAGATTAGGAGGCGCAGTCTTGACCAAAAGTTCGATAAATTGCTCGGCATGCTTGGATGACAGCAAGTGGTAATCATCGAATACGATGACTGTTTTCTCCGAGAATACGACGTTCCCGATCAGTTCCATAGCCGCGTCCAGAAAAACGCTGTCGGTGGGAACCCCAAGTTCGGCCAGTCCATCCGCACAGCCCACGTCTATTTTTTTCAGCATACGGCAGAACCCGCGCCAAAAACCGCTAACCGACGAGTCGGCCAGCGTCTGCCACAGCACTTTAGCGTCACTGTCTTTCAAGAATTCTTTGACGGCAGTGGTTTTCCCATAGCCCATCGGCGCTTCCACCACCGTAAGCGGATACTCCCAGACTCCCTCCAGGGCTTGACTGAGATGTTTGCGCTTATAAATTACCCTGGCGGTATCGACACGCATCGCATACCTCCGAAAGATTGTCTATACGAGTTGTATTTTAGCATAATTTTCCTATTATTAAAACTACCAGCTAGCTGGCAGGCACAGCAGAGCGGCCCAAGGGCGTTTGCCGCGTTCCGCAGGAAAATCTGCTAAGCAAAGAGAATCCGGCCAATAGAAAAATGAATCCCAGTAAACCTGGCTTTAAAGACTACTGGGATTTATCGATTACCACTCTTAGTATTGTTGGATGGGTGGTTCGTGAAGTGCTCTTTTTTGCACCTGGTTGGCTTGCAAGCACCGGCAGTACTTCCGGACAGGGGTCCGATACGGCGATCCGCGACCAGTCCAAATCTCGATTCGCCATGAGCCACCGCTGACTTATAGTTTACTGGCAATAACGATACAATTGTGCGACACCCCGTTCAATATCCGCAGGTTGCATACCGCCAAACCCCAACATGAATTGGGGGTAGCCTGTCCGGTGCTGCATGTAGGCGTCTGCAAGAGAAAGTATCCGGATTCCCTTTTCCTGAGCACGCCGGACAAGTTCGTTTTCCGTAAAATTTGTGTCCCTTAACGTCAAAACGGTGTGCAGGCCTGCCCCTTGCCCCACAATCTGAGCGCTCGAACCAAAATGCCGATCAAAAGCTTGTATAATTGCATCGTATCGCTTTTTGTAAATGTTCCTCATCTTGCGCAAATGCCGTTCCCAATACCCTTGTTCCATAAATCGGGCTAATGTTCGCTGGTCTAATAAAGGAACAGTACAGGCGTAATAATAAAAAAGCCGATTGTACTTCTGGAGTAACTGGTGTGGTAGAACCATATAGTTTATACGTAATGTCGGAGAAAGAACTTTGGAAAAAGTGCCTATGTATATTATATTGCCCTCTGGATGCAAGCCTTGCAGAGCGGGAATGGGTTTGCCATGATAACGCAATTCGCTGTCATAGTCGTCTTCAATAATGATGCCCCCCATCGTTTTCGACCAATTGATTAAATTCATTCTGTTTTCAACCGGCATCACATACCCTAATGGGAATTGATGTGAGGGAGTAACATATACGACGGTACTACCCGTATTTTTTAACGCATCCACCTCAAGACCATTTTCATGTACTGAAACGGTGCGGAGCTCAAACCCGTTATTACTAAAAACAGATCGGGGAATCCAATATCCCGGCTCTTCGACTGCCAACGTTTTATGTTCTTCCCGTAATATTTGGGTGATACGTGTTAGACTGTCTTGTAATCCACTACAGATGACAATTTGGGCTGGATCACACACAACACCGCGTGATCGTTCCAAATACAGCTGAATTTCACGACGCAAGGAATGCTCCCCCTGCCGATTACTGTATACATTAAATTGTATAGATTGTTCCTTTAGACAATCAATATAGAGGCTGCGCCATATTTTCGACGGGAAACTATCTGGCGCAAGGCTAGCAGGATGAAAATCATATTGATACGTTACTTCCCCTTCAACGACTTGTTCTATAGCAGGCAATTTAAAGTTGGTGGGGTGAGCAACAAAATCGGAGTCTAGTATAGCGACAAAATAGCCGCTTTTCGGTTTGCTATAGATAAAACCCTCTGTATATAGCTGTTGGTACGCATACTCTACCGTATTACGGCTTACGGATAGCTCTATGGAGAGTTCACGTATTGAGGGAAGTTTAGTCTTTGGCAGCAGTTTGCTAGATAATATTTGTTGTTTTAACTGCTCATAGATTTGGACGTGCAATGGCTTACGCGCCAGCTTGTCTAAAATCAGCACATTCTCACCTGCATACCTCAAGACAATTTCCTGTGATTTACCGCCATTATATATAGAATATGTATCAACGTCAATGTTATGAAAACAAGCTGTCCCTATGTTATATCCCTAAACTAGCCCTTTCATTAGGGTTAATTTTATTTTATAATGTGGACATACTAATGATACTAAACAAACTACACGCAAACTACTACTCGGAAAGGAAGTACAATTCATGTTAAACGAAAAATTATTATCCATACTTTCTCATCCCGCAGACGGAGCTGTCTCCATGGTAACCAGCGGCGAGGCTGGTCCTCATCTGGTAAATACCTGGAATAGCTACATCGAAGTTACCCCTGATGACAAACTCCTCATTCCGGCTTACGGTTATAACAAAACAGAAAGGAATTTAAAAAACCGTAACGAGATGATTCTTTCGATTGCCAGCAAAGAAATCGAAGGGTACAAGATGAAAGGAACTGGGTTCATCGTAACTGGTTCTACGCGTTTTATTACAGCCGGAGAAGACTTCAATCGTATGAAAGAGAAATTCACCGGGATACGTGCCGTCCTGGAAGTAACCATAACTTCAGCGAAACAAATGCTTTAGTAATTAAAAATACAGAGATAATTCTACAATCCATCTAACGGTTTCTTATAGTGGAGGCATAACTGTCGTAAAATCACAAGAACCCGCGAAATTCGCGGGTTCTTCATTGTTTGGGATTTACATGGTGGAGGCGAGGCGCGCCCGACCCCTGTCCATTTTAATGGTTTGTCATTTTTCAAAGTTACCAAGATTACTGTTTGATCTCAAACGCAAAGGGTACCTTTATGAACACGGCACCAATCCCTATCCTCTACCTTTACTTCACAAGCTATACGTTTATAAAAAGGTCCTTTAGATACATCTCACCAATGACATGTAATGGAACTTCATAACTAGCCACTCACATTAACCGACGTGCCATCTTCAGTAAACGACCTTCTCGTAAATGGACCGCGTCTTCCGGGCAAAGTTCCTGACAACAGTAGCAGCGTATACACTTGTCGTAGTCAATACGAACTTTGCCATCGACAACTTTCATCGCCTGGGGTGGACAATGGTTAGCGCACCGTCCACAACCGATGCAGGCGTCGCTGATCGCTGGCTGAGCGGTGAGTTGACTGCGTCCAAGTTCAGCCACCCATTTTGGCATCCGGTCTGTCAGCGACATCATGCTATGGGGTTCAACGAATTTCAAGCGCACGTTTTTGGCACTACCAACAAGTTCAATCCCTGAGAGGGGCGGCGTCAGCCCTCGTTCCAGCGTAAGTGCCGCCAGTGGCAATCGTTCCGGGTTGAAACCCATCATCTCCGCCATGACGATATCAACGGCGAAACAATCTGCCCCAGCCAATATAACTCCGGCCTTAACAGGCTTGCCATTACGCGGCCCGTTGCCTTCCATTCCTACTACGCCATCGACGACAGATAACACTGGCTTCACAAGACTGGCCAAATCGACCAGCATGCTGGCAAATTCTTTTTGCGCCTGCATGCGCAGGTGAAATTGCGCCTTCTGCATCCCGACAATGAAGCCAAACATGTTCTTGGTCGCCCCGGTGATGCCCATGAAGGTATGGGTCTTCATCTTGGCAAGGGATATTACTTTATCAACCTCGGCCAGAGGTCTAGCAAGAGTAAGCTTCTTCACGGTGAGACCGTCAGGATATGGTAGCTCTATAGTAGCATCAAAAGGGACGAGTTCTGCTACTTCTTCACGGCAAACGGCTAGGATGCCGCATTTCTCCGCCGCCTTCACCGTGCCAGTAGTTCCGGGTGAATCGCCGACTATCGGAAGCGCCCCTATTCTTTTTACTTCCCGGATCATGAAGCGCAGTATCTCAGGGTTCGTCGTTACCGCTTTTCCCGGCGGCAAGCCTTCGAGCATGTTTGGCTTCAGAAGCACCTTTTCCCCCGGATTTACGAAGCCCGCCAATCCGCCGATAAGCGTAAGCGCCTCATTCAGTCCCCGCTCTACTTCTTCGTAGGTATAATTATCAACCTTTACCGCTGCGACTTTCACTGGAACACCCCGCTTTGTTCGGAACAAGAGGATGATGTCTTTTTAGAAAAGAGCACTTCATGAACTACATATGGATGGGTGGTAACCGCCTTTTCGGGGGGCAGGCCTTCGAGCATGTTGGGTTTGACGAGCACTTTGTCGCCGGGGGCGACGAAGCGTTCCACGCCGCCTAGGAGGGCGAGCGCTTCGGCAAGGCACTTTTCCACTGCGGCGCGGTCGTAGTTGGCGACATTAACGGTTGCGACTTTCATCGGTGACCACTCCCGGGGGGTTATTGGATCATGGCGAGCATTTCGTCGGTTTTGGCGATACGGCAGTATTCGCCCGCGAGGTTGGCGAGCGACATGGCGTGGACTTCGGCGGCGCTCCTGAGGCAGCCGTCGTAGTCGGGGCGGGCGAAGGTGAAGCAGGCGTCTTCGACGAGCCAGGTGGCGAAGCCGAGGTTGCCGGCCATGCGGACGGTGGCTTCGACGGAGTTGTTGGTGATGACGCCGCAGACGGCGAGGCAGGCGGCGCCGGCGGCCCGCAGGGTCTCCGTCAGGCCGGTGCCGATGAAGGCGCTGTTGACGTGTTTGACGACGACCCGTTCGCCGGGAAGCGGCGCGGCGCAGGGCTTGAAGTCGCACCCGGGCTGGCCGGGGCGGTAGGTGGAGCCGGGCTCGACCGATTCGTGCTTAACGTGGATGACCGCGCGCCCCGAGCGGCGCCACGCGGCAAGCAGGGCGGCGATGTTTTCCTCGGCGGCGGGGTTGTTGCGCGGCCCGTGTGCGGCCCATACGGGGTTGTCGATGGCGTTCTGGACGTCGATGACGAGCAGGACGGCGTCGGCAGGCAGGCGGTTCACAGGAATTTGCCCCGCAGGTAAGGTTCGGGCCAGTCGGTCTCCTGGCCGAGAACGAAGGCGGCCTTGCGTGGCCAGTAGGGGCTGCGCAGCAGCTCGCGGCCGAGGAAGACGAGATCGACGCCGGTTTTGACGACCTGCTGGGCCTGGATGGGGTCGGTGATGAGGCCGCCGCCGATGACGGGCAGGCCGGTCTTTTCTTTGATGGTGAGGGCGAAGGGTATCTGGTAGCCGGGGAAGGCCCGCGGGACGGCGGGGGTGACGGCGCCGGAGCTGACGTTGACGATGTCGATGCCTTCGCCTTTGACGAGATTCAGCATGGCGGCCATGGATTCGGGGGTGTTGCCGCCCTCTTCCCAGTCGGAGGCCGAGACCCTGACGATTATCGGCATGGCGGCGGGGATGGCGGCGCGCACGGCGGCGACGACTTCGCCGAGCAGGCAGGCCCGGCCCCCCGGGGAGCCGCCGTATTCGTCGTTGCGTTTGTTGCTGAGGGGCGAGAGAAACTGGCTGATGAGGTAGCCATGGGCGCCGTGGATCTCAACGGCGTCGTAGCCGGCGGCGGCGGCGCGGCGGGCGGCGGCGGCGAAGCGCTCGACGATGGCTGCGATTTCGGCCACGGTGAGCTCGCGGGGGGTGCGGTGCTTGTCGCTGAAGGGAATGGCCGACGGCCCGACGGGCTCGAGGTATTCGACTTCGCTTTTGCGGCCGGCGTGGTTGAGCTGGATGGCGATCTTGGCCCCGTACTGATGGGCGGCGGCGACGATGCGCGCCAGGCCGTCCCGCTGGCCGTCGTTCCACAGGCCGAGGTCGCGGGCGGTGATGCGGCCGCCGTCTTCGACGCCGGTGGCTTCCTGGATGATGAGCCCCACGCCGCCGACGGCGCGGGTGGCGTAGTGGATGTAGTGCCAGTCGGTGGCGAGGCCGACGCGGCCGGCGACGTAGTTGCACATCGGCGGCATGACGATGCGGTTTTTTAGGGTCAGGCCTTTGGCGGTAAACGGGGTGAACAGCATTTTTATATGCCTCCCTCGGATAGTGTCTGTTTCAATATTTCCGGGCGGAGGGTTTTTATTCCTGTTTCTGGCTGACACGTTGCGGGAAAACTTCTATAATGGATGTGCCGGGGAGGTTAGCTACGCCCGGCGCAGAAGGAGCAGCCATGGGAATGAACAAGGTCAGCGCCGGCCTGATGATGTTCCGGCGGCGCGGCGGCAAGCTGGAGATATTCCTGGCCCATCCTGGCGGGCCGTACCTGAAGAATAAGGATTGGGGCTACTGGGGCATCCCCAAGGGGGAAATCGAGGCCGGCGAGGAGCCGCTGGCGGCCGCCGTCCGCGAGTTCGCCGAGGAGACGGGGCTGACGGCGGCGGGCAATTTTCTGCCGCTGGGGTCGGTGGTGCAGGCGAGCGGCAAGGTGGTGCATGCGTGGGCGTTCGAGGGCGATTGGGAGGAGGGCCGGTCGCCGGCGAGCAATCTCTTCCCGCTGGAATGGCCGCCCAAATCCGGCCGGCAGCAGTGGTTCCCGGAGATCGACGAGGCGGCTTTTTTCCCCGTGCCGGTGGCGATGCGGAAGATTAACCGCGCACAGGGGGAGTTTATCGTGAGGCTGCAGGAGCTGCTTAATAGCGGCCGGTGATAAGCGAAACTTGGCTCGGGCGACCGGCCCGAGCCTTAGTTGAGCTATCCGCGCCCGAAGGCGCGGGAAAGGCTTTTACTTTGGATATATTTCAACCCCTTCTGGGCTACACTAATACCCGAAAGGGGTGATGGTTTTGACTTCTCAATCCAGCCGGTCCGACAGCAGCCGCGAGGGCGCTTCCTGCGCGGTCGACCAGGACGTGCTGAGCGGCGAAGCCTGTGTGAAGTGCGGGTTCAAGTGTATCGAAGGGTGCTCCTAGAAAACCCGGGGAGGAATAACGATGGCCAAGAATAAGGATAAGAACGTGCAAGGCAGCCCGGTGCAGGGCGATTTCGCCACTTTCTCCGGCTTCGAGGAGAAGTGCGCCGGCGGCAAAGACGGCAAGAACAAATCCGGGAAGTAAGCAAAAAGGGTGGGACGCCACCCTTTTCTTTTGTCGATCAGCCGGAAGTCGGCGGCAGGGGCAGGGAAAAAGTTGCCGGCAGCGAATAATTTGCATTAGCGGCAGCGGCGTGAAAAGCGCGCGCGGCGGTCCGATATTCAATATTCGATGGGAGGAAAGGTCTTATGGCTAAGCAGAAGGTGACAATCCCCGCGCTCAAGGAGATGAAGGAGCAGGGCAAAAAGATCCGCATGGTTACCGCCTACGATTATCCCACCGGCATCCTGGTGGACAAGACCGACATCGAGCTGATCCTCGTCGGCGACTCGCTGGGCATGGTGGTGTTGGGCTACGACGGCACGGTGCCAGTGACGATGGAGGAGATGATCCACCATTGCAAGGCGACGGTCCGTGGCGCGAAGAATACGCTGATCGTCGGCGACCTGCCGTTCGGCTCGTACAACATGAGCATCAGCGACGCGGTGTATAACGCGACCCGGATGATGAAGGAGGGCGGCGCCGACTGCGTGAAGTTGGAGGGCGGCCTGGCGGTGGTGGAAACGGTCAGGGCGATAGTGAGCGGCGGCGTCCCGGTCATGGCCCATATCGGCCTCACACCGCAGACGGCTTCGGCGCTCGGCGGCTTCAAGGTGCAGGGCAAGGACGCTGCGGCGGCCGAGCGAATGATCAACGAGGCGCTGAAGCTGGAGGAGGCCGGCGCGTTCGCGATCGTGCTCGAGGCTATCCCCGCGCCGCTGGCGGAGATCATCACCAAGAAGCTCACCATCCCGACGATCGGCATCGGGGCGGGCGTCCACTGCGACGGCCAGGTGCTTGTCACCCATGACCTGATCGGCCTGTTCGACCGCTTTGTGCCTAAGTTCGTCAAGCAGTACGCGAATATCAGCCAGGATATCGTCGCCGCGTTCAACGCTTACGCGGAGGAAGTCGCCGCCGGCAAATTCCCCGGGCCGGAGCACAGCTTCACGATGAAGGATGAAGTGCTCAAGCGGCTTTATTAACCCGGGGGTGAGACTGTGAAGATCGCCATTATCGGCGCCGGCGCGATGGGCAGCCTGTTCGGCGGCCGCCTGGCGCTGGCGGGGGAAGAGGTCTGGCTGCTGGATGTGTGGGAAGAGCATGTCAGGACCATCAATGACAAGGGGCTGACCATCGCCGCCGCGGGCGGGGATATCGTCGCCCGGCCGAAGGCGACGACCCGGACGGAGGATATCGGCACCGCCGAGCTTGTGATCGTCTTTGTCAAGTCGACCGCGACCGCGAAGGCGGCCGGGACGGCCGCGGGCCTGCTCGGTCCCGATACCGCGGTGCTGACCCTCCAGAACGGCTACGGCAACGCCGAGGCGATTGCCGCCGCGGTCGGCGCGGGCCGGGTGATCGCCGGCACGACTGCCCAGGGAGCGACGCTGCTGGGGCCGGGACGGATCATGCACGGCGGCAGCGGCGAAACCCACATCGGCGAGCTGGGCGGCGGGCTGACCGCGCGCCTGCAGAAGATTGCCACCTGTCTGACGCGGGCCGGCATCCCGACAATCGCCGACGACAATGTGGCGTCGCTCATCTGGGGCAAGCTGATCGTAAATGTGGGCATCAACGCCCTGACCGGCATCACCGGCCTTAAGAACGGCGAACTGGCCGACCACGAGGAGACCAGACAGGTGCTGGCGCTGGCGGTGGAGGAGGCGGTGAAGGTGGCGGACGCCGCCGGGGTGAAGCTGCCGTACGGCGACCCGGTGGAGAAGGTGCTGGCTGTCGCCGTAGCGACCGCCCAGAACCGCTCGTCGATGCTGCAGGATTTGTCAGGAGGCCGAATGACGGAGATCGAGGCCATCAACGGTGCCCTCGTTCGCGAAGGCGAGCGCTACGGGGTGGCGACGCCGGTCAACCGGGTGCTGACGCTGCTGATCAAGGCGCTGGAGAAGCTCCCCCGCGAGAACCGCCAATAGATAAGGGCTCGAATGACGAAACCCGCCTCGGTTGCGAGGCGGGTTTTAATTTCACACGGACGCCCGGGCCGCCCGCTGCATACGCTGTAGCAGCTTATGAAAAGGAGCGACCCGCTATGTGGAAGCTTGTCGTCAACGCCCCGAACGTATGCGTCGGGATGATCACGGTCGTTTTCCTGTTTATCTGGCTGACGGCCTGGACGCTTAACGCGCTGAAGAATACCCATTTCGACTTGAACAGCCTGCGGGATATGTATATCTGGCTGATGACCCAGCTTAACGCGACCCATGCGATCAACTCGGTCTTCAACAGCCCCCGCGGCAATATGCCCCGCTGGGGCGACCCGCCCGCAGACCGGGTCTAGCGGCGGCTAGCGGCCAGGGCGGCGGCAACCGCCGCCCCTACCCCGGAGCCGTCTTTGGCGAGGACGGGGGAGATGCCGAGGGCGGCGGCCAGCATCCCGGCGTAGCCGGGCATTTTTTCGTACAGGGAGCCGTCGATGGCGATGGTGTGCCTGGTTTTCCGGCCGGGGTCGATGTGGGCGAGGACGCCGCGGAAGGTGGCGGCAACCAGCCGGGCGGAGCGCCCGGCGACGAGGGTGGCGAGCCGGCGGCGCGGGCCGTCGGCGGCGACCAGCCAGCGGGCGAGGTCCTCGGCGGCGAGCGAGTATGGCCGGCCGGCGTCGCCGCCGGCGTCGGCGAGAATAAGACGGACGATTTCTCCGAGGTAGCGGCCGGCGGCCGCTTTCTCGAGGCGCTGGGACCCGGGGCGCTCGCTGGCGGCGTCGAGGGCGTCGTCCCAGCGGGTGAGGGGCAGGGCGGCAAAGTTGCCTGATTCCATGTTGATGACCGTGCCGCGGGCGGCGTCGTAGTAGCAGGCGTTGTGGCCGGTGCCGCAGATGGCGGCGATGTCGACCGAGGGATCGCGGTAGGCGGCGGCGAGCAGCGTGCCGACGGTGTCGTTGATGACGGCGACGGGCCGTACCCGCGCGAGGCCCCGGCGGGCAAGGGCGGCCGCCAGCAGGCCGTTCACTTCGCGGCCTTCGACGCCGGCGGTGCGGATTTCCTTCGTCCAGCCGAGGAGGACGGCGTGGCCGATATCGGGCTGGCGGCAGGGGAAAGAAAAGGTGTGGCCGAGGAGGTAGTCGCGTTCGTCGTCGACGAGGGAAGCGATCTGGGCGGCGAGGAAGTCGAAGAGCTGCTCGCCGGTGGCGGCGGCGGCGGTGTGGTCGTAGACGCCCGCCGGGTGTTTGAGCGGGGCGGCGATTTGTCTGCGGACGAACCACCTGCCCCGCCCGCAAAGCTCGACGAGTTGGGCGCGGACGTTGCTGCCGCCGAAGTCGAGGGCGAGGAAGAGGCCGCGCTCGTCGCCGCTTGGTTTGCCGAGGTGGGAGGGCAGCATTTTGAGGGTGCTCGTCTCTCCGGCCAGCCCGGCGGCCATGGCGGCGCGGAAGTCGGCGGCGATGGCCTCCTCCTGGGCGGGGGCAAGGGTGAGCGCGCGCTCGGCGGGAGCGAGGATACCGGCGGAGATGTGCATAGTTATGCCTCCCTTCAGAAAAAAGAACGGCCAACGAATATGTAGTATATTCGTTGGCCGTTTCCCTTTAACCTATGCCTTGCCTTGGATCATCGCGATGAAATATTTGTGGATGCGATCGTCGGCGGTGAGCTCGGGATGGAAGGCGGTAGCCAGGAATTTGCCCTGGCGGGCGATGACGATGTGGTCGCCGACGGCGGCGAGGACTTTGACGTCCGGCCCGGCCTTCTCGATGTAGGGGGCGCGGATGAAGACGGCCCTCACCGGTGCGGCGCCGAATTCGGGTACCTTGAGGTCGGCTTCGAAGCTTTCGCGCTGGCGGCCGAAGGCGTTGCGCCGGACGGCGACGTCCATGAGGCCAAGGCGCGGCTGGTCGCTGCCGACGATCTCTTTTGCGAGGAGGATCATGCCGGCGCAGGTGCCGTAGATGGCCATGCCGCCGGCGGACCGCTCCTTGATTTTGTCCATGAGGCCCCATTCGATGAGCAGCTTGCCGATGGTGGTGCTCTCACCGCCGGGGATGACGAGGCCGACGATGTCGTCGAGGTCTTCCGGTTTCCTGACCTCGACCGCTTCGGCGCCGCAGCGCTCGAGCATCCAGCGGTGTTCGCGGAAGGCGCCCTGGAGGGCGAGTACGCCGATTTTCACGTTACCAGCCCCGCTCCTGCATGCGTTCGTGGGGGGCGATGGTGGAGATTTCGAGGCCGGGCATGGCTTCGCCCAGGCCGCGGGAGACTTCGGCTAGGACTTTGGGGTCGTTGTAGTAGGTGGTGGCGGCGACGACGGCTTTCGCCCTAGCGGCCGGGTCGGAGGATTTGAAGATGCCCGAGCCGACGAAGATGCCGTCGCAACCGAGCTGCATCATGAGGGCGGCGTCGGCCGGGGTGGCGATGCCGCCGGCGGCGAAGTTGACGACCGGCAGGCGGCCGAGTTTCTTGGTTTCACGGACGAGTTCGATGGGGGCGGCGATGTTTTTGGCGAAGGCGGCGACTTCTTCCTCAGGAAGGTTCTGGAGGAGGCGGATTTCGCTCATGACCATACGGATGTGCTTGACGGCTTCGACGACGTTGCCAGTGCCGGGCTCGCCTTTGGTGCGGATCATGGCCGCGCCTTCGCCGATGCGGCGGAGGGCTTCGCCGAGGTTTTTGGCGCCGCAGACGAAGGGTACTTTGAAGTCGTGTTTGTTG
>JALHDI010000248.1 GCA_022839045.1 Sporomusaceae bacterium | reverse complement strand
TCTGCCGGGCGTGCCGCGACGCGTACTCGGAACGTACGCTAGCAAGCGCCCGGCAGAACAACAACGCAGATGGGGCTTTATCAATGGCCGTAACTAATGCTTAAAATGTCTGACGCCCGTAAACACCATCACCATCCCATGCTCATCCGCCGCCTGGACCGACTCCTCGTCGCGGACCGAGCCTCCCGGCTGGATGATGGCGGTCACGCCCGCCTTGGCCGCGGCGTCCACCGTATCCCGGAAGGGGAAGAAGGCGTCGGAAGCCAGCACGGCCCCTTTGGCCGCCTCGCCGGCCTGGGTCAGGGCGATGTTCGCCGCCCCCACCCGGTTCATCTGCCCAGCGCCCACGCCGACGGTGCGGTTGTCCGCCGCCACCACGATCGCGTTCGACTTGACGTGCTTGACCACCTTCCAGGCGAAGTCGAGCTGCGCCAGCTCGGCGGCGGTCGGCTGCCGCTTGCTCACGACCGTGAGCTTCGCATCCGGGTCGCCGGCGTCGGCATCCTGCACGAGGATGCCACCCGCCACCCGCTTGATGTCCATGGCGTCCGCGCTCTTGCCGAATTCGGCCGCCAGCAGGCGAACGTTCTTCTTCTCGCTCAGCACCGCCAAAGCCTCCGCGCTGTAGCCAGGCGCGATCACCGCCTCGGCGAACAGCCGGCCGATCTGCTTGGCCGTGGCCTTATCCACCTCGCGGTTGAGGCCGATGATGCCGCCGAACGCCGAAACCGGGTCGGCCTCGTACGCCTTGGCGTACGCCGCCGCCAGGCTGTCGCCCGTGCCGGTGCCGCAGGGATTGGTGTGCTTGATGATCGTCGCCGCCGGTGCGGCGAACTCGTTCACGATATTGAAGGCGGCCTCGAGATCGACAATATTGTTGAACGACAGCTCCTTGCCGTGGAGTTGCCGCGCGCCCGCCACCCCCGGCCCGGCGAAACCCTGTTCGCGGTAAAAGGCCGCCTGCTGGTGGGGATTCTCCCCGTAGCGCAGGTCCTGCACCTTGTCGAACACCATCTGCAGCCGGGCGGGGAACCGTCCCTGGCCGAGCTGGCCGGCAAGATAGCGGGCTATCCAGGCGTCGTACTCGGCGGTATGGCTATAGGCCTCCCGCGCCAGCTCCATCCGTATTTCCTGGGAAATTTCGCCCTTTTTCGTCAACTCGGCGGCGATCCGCGCGTAATTGGCCGGGTTGACCACCACCGCCACATAGGCGAAGTTCTTCGCGGCCGCCCGGATCATCGCCGGCCCGCCGATATCGATATTCTCCACCGCCTCGCCGAGCGTGACGTCCGGCTTGGCGACCGTCTGGCGGAAGGGGTACAGATTGACCACCACCATGTCGATCCCCTTGATCTTGTGGTGGCGCATCGCCTGGACATGGTCGGGGTTGTCGCGTATGGCGAGGATGCCGCCGTGGATATACGGATTGAGGGTCTTCACCCGGCCGTCCATTATTTCCGGGAAGCCGGTGATCTCGCTGACGTAAACCACGGGTATCCCCGCTTCCTTCAGCGTTTTCATCGTCCCGCCGGTGGAAACGATCTCCACCCCCAGGCCGTGGAGGACGCGGGCGAACTCCACCACCCCGGTCTTGTCCGATACGCTTATGAGTGCTCGTTCGATCTTCATTGCCGCCACCTACCGTTTCTCAGTGATGATCACCTTGCGCCCCTCGATCTTAAGCCGTCCTTCGCAGAACAGGCCGACCGCCCGCGGATAGAGCTTATGCTCCACGTGGAGGATGCGTTCGGCCAAGGCGTGCTCGTCGTCGCCGTCCAGCACCGGCACGGCCTCCTGAAGAATGATCGGGCCGGTGTCCACGCCCTCGTCGACGAAGTGGACCGTGCAGCCCGAT
>JALHDI010000247.1 GCA_022839045.1 Sporomusaceae bacterium | reverse complement strand
TCGGCACCACCAACGCCGTCAACCTCACCGACGGCCTCGACGGCCTCGCCGCCGGCACCACCACCATCGCCGCCGCCGCCTACGCCGTCATCGCCCTCGCCTTCGGCAAGGAACCGCTGGCCGCCTTCTGCCTGGCCCTCGCCGGCGCGGCCCTCGGCTTCCTCCGCTACAACGCCCACCCTGCCAAAGTCTTCATGGGCGACACCGGTTCGCTCGCCCTCGGCGGGGCGTTGGCCACCGTCGCCGTCCTCACCAAAACCGAACTCCTCCTCGTCATCGTCGGCGGCGTATTCGTCATCGAAGCCCTATCCGTCATCATCCAGGTAATATCCTTCAAATCCACCGGCAAGCGCGTCTTCCGCATGAGCCCCATCCACCACCACTTCGAACTCGGCGGCTGGCCCGAAACCAAAGTCGTCGCCGTCTTCTGGCTGGCGGGCGCCGTCTTCGCCGCGCTGGGACTAATAACACTCGTAGCAAGCCAGGGAGGAATATAAACATGGAATTCAACAACAAAAAAATCCTCGTCATCGGCGCCGCCATCAGCGGCATCTCCGTCGCCCGCATCCTCGCCGGCCTCGGCGCCGCCGTCACCCTCAACGACGCCAAAACCGCCGGCCAGCTCAAGCACGACGTCTCCGGCCTCGGCGCCGCCGGCGTCACCCTCGCCCTCGGCCGCCAGGACGAAACACTCTTGGACGGCGTCGACATCCTCGTCCTCTCGCCCGGCGTCTCCATCTACATCCCGCTCGTCGAGGCCGCCCAAAAACGCGGCATCGCCGTCATGAGCGAAATCGAAATCGCCTACCGCCTCACCAAAGCCCCCATCGTCGCCATCACCGGCACCAACGGCAAAACCACCACCACCACCCTCACCGGCGAAATCCTCAAAGCTGCCGGGCGGGAGACGAAAGTCGGCGGCAACATCGGGCAGGCCCTGTCCGTCGAAGTGCAGGGCGTCAGCCCCGCCGGCGTCGTCGTCGCCGAAATCTCCAGCTTCCAGCTCGAAGGCGTCAGCGCCTTCAAGCCCCACATCGCCGCCATCCTCAACCTCACCCCCGACCACATCGACCGCCACCGCGACCTGGCCACCTACCAGGCCATGAAAGAGCGCGTCTTCGCCAACCAGACCGACGACGACTACCTCATCCTCAACTACGACGACCCCGCCGTGCGCGCCATGGCCCAGCGGGCTCCCTCCCAGGTCGTCTACTTCAGCCGCCGCGAAAAACTGCCCGTCGGCGTCTACGTCGAAGACGGCATCATAAAAATCACCTGGCTCGACGAAACCCTCGACATCTGCCCCCTCGCCGCCCTCAAAATCCCCGGGGCCCACAACGTCGAAAACGCCCTCGCCGCCTGCGCCGCCGCCTACTTCGCCGGCGCCCGGCCCCGGGACATGGCCGCCGTCCTCGGTTCCTTCCCCGGCGTCGAGCACCGCATCGAACCGGTGGAAACAATAAACGGCGTCACCTGGTACAACGACTCCAAAGCCACCAACCCCGAATCGTCCATCAAAGCCCTCGAAGCCTTCCCCGCCCACATCATCCTCATCGCCGGCGGGCGCGACAAAAACACCGACCTCGGCGAATTCATGGCCCTCGCCCGGGAAAAAGTCGACCACCTCATCCTCATCGGCGAAGCCGCCGAGCGGTTCGCCGAAGCCGCCCAACGCCACGGCGTCAAGGACATCCGCCGCGCCGCCGACTTCCCGGCCGCCGTAGCCCTGGCCCACAGCCTGGCCCGGCCGCCCCAGTTCGTCCTCCTCTCGCCGGCCTGCGCCAGCTACGACATGTTCAACAACTACGAAGAACGGGGGAGAATCTTCAAAGACCTTGTACGCCGCCTGAGATAGG
>JALHDI010000246.1 GCA_022839045.1 Sporomusaceae bacterium | reverse complement strand
ACGCATCGCGAACATCGAGCTCGACGCGATGCTGCTGGCTTCCGGCCAGCCGAACTATCTGGAGCTGATCGACCAGCTCGAGGCCCGCGTCAAGAATCCTGGAAACACCAAGCGCGTGTGGTACATGTCGAGCCTGGTATTCCAGAACCTCCGCACGCTCTTCGGGCGCGCGACGCGCAGCAATGCCATCGAGTACAAGCAGGTCGACCAGCGCATGGCCCGAACGCTCTTCGGCTGCCCGGTGCGCACCTGCGACGTCCTGGACACCGACGAGGACGCGGTGGCCTAGGCCAACACCCAGGGAGCCCCTACGGCGGTGCTCCCGCATCATCAACCACCCAAAGGAAAACGATTCCATGAAACTGAGCAAACAAGACCTCTTCTCCGACGGGCAGACTCTGCCCACGACGCAGGGCGACCACGCCTCCACCGACACGCTCGACTGGGGCGCGCACAAGGACGACCACTCGCGCTTCCTGACTCTCTTCGCCAAGTGCGATACGAAGGGCACGTTCGGCGCGGGCGGCACGCTCACGCTGAAGTTCCAGACCTCGGCCAACAACTCCGACTGGGAGACGCTGCTCGAGAGCGCCGACGAGACGACCGACACGCTGTCGGCCGGCAAGTTCGTCCTCAACGCGCCGCTCCCGAGCGGGATCAAGCGCTACAACCGGATTCTGTACACGATCGGCACGGCCAACTTCACCGCTGCGGCGAAGTTTACCGCGGGCATCGTGCGCGGCCTGGTGGATCAGAAGTTCGCGGGGCTGTAAGCCCAGTCCACTGACGCCGGCGCAGGCCACTTCCTTCCACCTGCGTCCGGCGTCTTTTCCAGATTCCGCGCTTTCCGCGCGTGACAGACAACCCCTGGAGAGGTTCTAAAATGAAATACATCGCCAAATCGAGGTGCCAGGTTGACGGCCATATCTACCAGACCGGGGACATCGTCGAGACCGACGATCCATCGCCCCGGATGCTCGAGGCTTTCGCGGAAGCGCCTGAAAATGCTCTTGTGCCGGACGATCTCGACAAGGGGCGCTTGGTCGCCGGAATGACGCGCGACGACTACCGCGTGAAACTCGACCAGATGGGCATCCGCTACAAGAAGAGCGCCAAGGCCGAGGAGCTGCTGCAGATCCTCGTCGAGGCGGGACGGCATCCGATGTCGGAGGTGGACGCTCTGCGCGTCGTGAAGGACGCCGCGAAGGACGCCGGTCCGAAAGTCAAACCGAACGGTGGCAAGGCAAAGGCATGATCGGAGGGACTGGTAAATGGCAACGCTCGCCGTCACAATAGATCTGGAGACAGGCCGTCTGACGTTAAATCGAACGCTCGTGGCGGGGTCCATCTACGAACTGGACGTGTCCGGCGTCGTCGGCACGGTGGATTTTCTGGTCGCCGATCACTGGGGGAACACCCTCGCGGCCAGCGCCGATGGCGAGCTTTCGCTTGCGACGGCCGCGATACACGATGCGTTCGCGGGGCGGCATGTCTGCCCGACGGCTCTTGTGCTGCATGTCTACGCCTACTTTGAGCAGGCGGTGGTGGCGGAGTCCGATGTGGTGGTCAAGTGGGCTCCGTTCGTCTTCGAGGGTGACGGAGCGCTGCCGATCAGCATGAAAGGCGACAAGGGCGACGACGGGAAGAGCGCCTATCTCTCGTGGCTGGATCTGCCCGAGAACGCGGGTAAGACGGAAACGCAGTTTGTGGCGTGGCTCAAGGGCCAGAAGGGCGACAAGGGCGATGACGGGCAGAATGGCGCGTACATCCCGATGGGCGGCATGTACGCCTTCACGGTGGACGGCGACGGGCATTTGATAATCCACGCGCAGGACGGTGAAAAGCTCTTCGCAGTGGACGAAGCCGGGAATCCGGA
>JALHDI010000098.1 GCA_022839045.1 Sporomusaceae bacterium | reverse complement strand
ATCGACATCGGCGCCGACTACGGCGAACCCATCCGCGCGGCCGACGGCGGCGTCGTCATCTACGCCGACTGGATGGGCGGCTACGGCAAAGCCGTCATCGTCGACCACGGCGGCGGCATCTCCACCCTCTACGCCCACTCCTCCGAACTCCTCGTCGGCGAAGGCCAGCGCGTCTACAAAGGCCAGACACTAGCCCGCGTCGGCACCACCGGCTACTCCACCGGCCCCCATCTCCACTTCGAAGTCCGCCAGAACGGCTCGCCCGTCAACCCGCTCGGTTATTTGCCGTAAGGGTGAATAGGCGGGAAAGATTCTACATATAGTTAACCGGAGACGGTCTGAAGACCATCCGGCGCACTCGTTGCCGCGGGCGCTTGCCGGCGTACCCCCCGGGTACGCGGTCGGGCGCTTGCGCCGTCAATGGCGCGCCGCCCAGAATCCGGGAAACCCGAATCGAGGTGTAAATATTGTTCAACCGGCGCTTGCTCGCGGGAGCCGTCGTCCTGATCGCGGCCACCTTCACCCTGACCGCGGGGACCTTCTACTACCTGCTCCAGTCCTGGACCGGCGACGCCATCGGTGCCGTCAAACTCTTCCGGGTCATCCAGCAGGTCAAGGTCCGCTACGTCGAAGACGTCCCGGTCGAGACGCTCATGAACGGCGCCATCAAAGGCGCTGTCGGCGCCCTCGGCGACCCCCACTCCGTCTACCTCGACAAACGCATGTACCCCACTCCGTCTACCTCGACAAACGCATGTACCGCGAATTCCTCATCGAAACCGAAGGCTCCTTCAGCGGCGTCGGCATCGTCATCGGCGTCAAGGACAAGGTCCTCACCGTCGTATCCCCCATCGAAGGCACCCCCGGCGACCAAGCCGGCATCAAAAGCGGCGACCAGATAATCAAAATCGACGGCCAGGACACCAAAGACCTCGCCCTCGACGAAGCCGTCAGCAAAATCCGCGGCCCCGAAGGCACCAAAGTAACCCTCACCATCCGCCGCGGCCAGGACACCAAAGACTACGCCCTCACCCGCTCCAACATCCAGCTCAAAACCGTCACCGGCAAAATGCTCCCCGACAAGATCGCCTACATCCGCCTGTCGATGTTCAACGAACAGACCGGCGCCGACTTCGTCCGGAAATACCAGGAACTCGAGCAGGAAGGCATGAAAGCCGTCGTCCTCGACCTCAGGGACAACCCCGGCGGCCTCCTCAGCGAAAGCGTCAAAGTCGCCGGCAAACTCGTCCCCAGAGGCCCCATCGTCTCCGTCGTCCAGCGAAACGGCCAGCGTGAAGTTCACTCCTCCCAGCTCCCGGCCGTCCAATACCCGCTCGTCGTCCTCGTCAACGGCGGCAGCGCCAGCGCCTCCGAAATCGTCGCCGGCGCCGTCCAAGACACCGGCGCGGGCACCCTCGTCGGCGTCAAAACCTTCGGCAAAGGCTCCGTCCAGACCGTCATGGGCCTCGGCGACAGCACCGCCGTCAAACTCACCATCGCCAAATACTACACCCCCAAAGACCGGTCCATCAACGGCACCGGCATCGAGCCCGACGTCAAAGTCGAAGCCCCGTCCGACCAAGACACCAGCGGCAAAGACCCCCAACTCGACAAAGCCGTCGAGATCCTCAAAAGCAAAATAAAATAGCCTAACCGTAAAAGACTTTGCCGGTCCGCAAAGTCTTTTTAATTGCCGGTCCTAAACGGAAGACCGGGCGTCCTCCGCCGCCCGGCAGGGATAAGCCGCCGCGAAGGCGAACCTATCATTGTCACTCGTTTCGGAAATGGAGACGCGGAACATGAACCGACGGACGAAAGTGATCGCCGTCCTCAAAAAAATGGCGACCGAACAGGCCGGAGCTCCCGGCGCCGCCGCGGCGACCGCCGCCGAAATCGCCGACCGCCTGGGAATCGGCCGCAGCAACGCCAGCATGGAGCTCAACGAACTGGCCCGCGAAGGGCTGATCGTCAAATACCCCGGCAAACCGGTCAGGTTCGCCTGGCTGGGGGAGGGGAATCCCGCCGGCGGCCGGAGCGAAGCTGCGCTGCCCGCCGCGGACGCCGCCGCCGCCCGCCCCCTAGATCCCTTCGCCGCCTCCCTGGGGGCCGATTCCGGCCTCAGGGCCCAGGTCGAGCAGGCCAAAGCCGCCGTCCTCTACCCGCCGTCCGGCCTCCACACCCTGCTGTTGGGGCCCACCGGCTCGGGCAAGACCTTCTTCGCCCGCAAAATGTTCGAATTCGCCCGCGGCAATGCCCCCCGCGCCCTCGGCGAGGGCGCCGGCCTCGTCACCTTCAACTGCGCCGACTACGCCCACAACCCCCAACTCCTCATGAGCCAGCTGTTCGGCCACAACAAGGGGGCCTTCACCGGGGCCGCCGCCGATACGCCCGGCCTGGTCGCCGCCGCCGACGGCGGCATGCTCTTCCTCGACGAAATCCACCGCCTGCCGCCGGAAGGGCAGGAGATGCTGTTCTACCTCATGGACCAGGGCTGGTACCGGCGGCTCGGTGAGACATCCGGCCAGCGGACCTGCCGGACGATGGTCATCGGCGCCACCACCGAAAGCCCGCAGGCCGCCCTGCTCGCCTCGTTCGTGCGCCGCTTCCCGGTCAGGATCGAGCTCCCGTCCTTGGCCGAGTGGACGCTGGCCGACCGTATGGCCCTGCTCGTGAAAATGCTCGCCGACGAGAGCGCCCGCGTCGCCCTGCCGATCAGGATATCCGCGGAATGCATCCGCGCCTTCCTCCTCTACGACTGCCCCGGCAACATCGGTCAGCTCAGGAACGACCTCAAACTGGCCTGCGCCCGGGCCTTCCTGGCCGGCCGGGGCCGTCCCGGCCAGTCCGCCGGCCTCGTCGTCAAAAGCGGCATGCTCCCGCCCCACGTCGACGTGCCGGCCTCCCTGCGCCACCTCGACAGCGATGCCCTGCTGGCCATGTTCGACAACTGCGGCGGCAACGGAGCCGCCGCCCCCGCTGGCAACTGGCGGGCCACGCTGGCCGCCGAAGCGGCAGCTTTCCTGGCTGCCCACCCGTCCGCCCCGCCGGACTGGGCCGTCTTCCCGGCCTGGTTCGCCGCCAGGCACCCCGCCTTCAACGAACCGTCGCCAGAAAAAATCCGCGTTCTCCGCCAGGAAATCTGGGGCACCACCGGCCAGAAACTGCTCGCCGTCGTCGGCGAACTCCTGCCCGAACTCGCCGGCCGGCGCGGCGGCGAACTCCTCGCCGTCTACCTCGCCGCCTACCTCAGCGACCTGGCCGCCGCCGGCCGGCACGAGAGCCGCTCTTTGCCCGGCGGCATCGCCGCGGCCTTCGCGGCCGAGAACAACCTCGCCGCCAGGGTCGTCCGCCTGGCCACAGACACGTGCCAGCTCGCCCCCCCGCCGGAGGAAACCTCCCTACTCACCCTCTTCCTGGCGCTCTTTCCCGCCGAGGGACACGGCGCCGCCGCCGGCCTCGCCATCATGGCCCTCGGACCCGGCACCGCCTCCGGCATGGCCGCCGTCGCCAATCAGCTTGAAGGCCACCCGGTCGTGGCCGCCCTCGACGTGCCGGTTGGCAGGGACGACGACGAAGCCTGGCTGGAGAAAGCCGCCGCCCTCGTCAAGACCGCCGACCGGGGCAGGGGAGTGCTGCTGCTCGTCGACATGCAGCCGCTCGTACTATGGGGGGAAATCATCGCCCGCCGCACCGGCGTCAACCTCCGCGTCCTCGACAACGTCTCCACCGCCCTCGTCGTCCAGGCTGTCAGCGAGGCGCCCTACGCCCGCGACCCCGACGCCCTCGTCGAGCGTCTGAAACTCCGTCGCTCCGAGCGGGACAGGATGATCAGCATCGGCGGCCGGCCGGCGACCAAAGTCGTCGCCGCCGCCTGCCTCACCGGCTCGGGAACGGCCCTTTGCATCAAGGAACTGCTCAACACCTGGCTCCAGCCATACCCGGATATCGAAGTCCGGACGGTCGACCTCGACGGCACGCCGGAAAATGCCGTCGACCGGCTGGCGAGCCTCCAGCGCGCGGGACGGCTGGCCGCGGTCGTCGGCAGCGTCGACCCCGGCTTCGCCGGAGTGCCTTTCATCCCCCTGGAAGAAATACTCGCCGGCAGCGGCAAAAAGCGCCTCGCCGACATCCTCCGCCTCGACGGCCGGCTCGCCGGCGTCTGGGACGCCCCCGAGCTCGAGCACCTGCTCGCCCAGTACCTGCGCTTCCTCGAGCCCCGCCGGATGATCGCCCTGTGCGGCGGCATCCTGAAACAGATTGAGACAGGTCTCGGCCGGCCGCTGCTGCCCCACCAGGTCATCAACCTCACCGTCCACCTCAGCTGCTGGGCGGAGCGCAGCCTCACCGGCACCGGCCGCAGCTTCTGGCCCCGCGAGGCGGAAATCCGCCGCGACAACCCGGCCGTGTGGCAGGTCGTCCAGCAGGCCGTCCGGCCGCTGGAAGAAGAATTCGCCATCACCGTCGTCCCCGCCGAAATCGCCTTCATCACCCACTACCTCATAACCGTATAACACCTTGGCGGCGCGGTCCGGGAGGACCGCGCCGCCACCTTTTCATCCCCCCTTCTGTATCAATCCGTATTGGCATCCTTCTTGCGACTACTGTATCAAGACACAAACCAATCCGACGGGGAAGGTGATGCATTTGCAAACAGTCGTACTCTTCCGCATCGACGAGCGGCTCATCCACAGCCAGGTAGTGACCGCCTGGGTCGGCCACACCAAGGCCAGGCAAATCCTCGTTATCGACGACAAAGCCGCCGCCGACAGCCTCATGAGCTCCATCCTCAAAATGGCGGCCCCCCCTGGCGTAGCCGTCACCGTCGCCTCCGTCGCCGACGGGCTCGACCTCCTCGCCCGGGACACGGCGGACGACAACCTCATCGTCATCATGAAAAACCCCCAGGAAGCCGCCCGTGTCCTCATCGGCGGCCCGGCCGCCCTGCCCGCCGAGGTCAACATGGGCAACGCCGGCATGGCCCCGGGCCGCGTCAAGCTCACCCCCAGCGTCTACCTCGACGCCGCCGGCATCGACGCCCTCAAAGCCATCGCCGCCGCCGGCCGCACCGTCTACTTCCAGACCATACCCGCCGATACCCGGTACCGGTGGGAAGATATCAAAGCACTCAAATAAAGGAGGGACAAACGGAATGCTTATCGAAGCGATTCTCATCGGCCTCATCACCTGGTTAGCCGGCGGACTGCTGTCGCTCACCCTCAGCTGGTCGCTCTACATGGCGGCCCCGCTCATGGGCGGCCTCATCGTCGGCGCCATCCTCGGCGACGTCGCCTACGGCGTCAAAACCGGCGCCATGATCCAGATGGCCTACATCGGCTACATCGTCGCCGGCGGCGCCCTGCCCGCCGACCTCGCCCTCGCCGGCTACCTGGCCGTCGCCATGACCATGCTCGCCGGCCAGCCGCCCAGCGCCGGCATCACCTTCGCCGTCGCCCTCGGCCTCCTCGGCCTCTTCATCCGCCAGGCCAAAATGACCATCAACTCCTTCTGGCTCCACAAAGCCGACAAATACGCCGAAGAGGGCGACACCCGCGGCATCATCCTCATGAACATCGGCGCCTCCCAGATCGTGCCCTTCCTGCTCTACTTCGTCCCCACCTTCCTGGCCGTCTACTACGGCGGCGACGCCCTCAAGACGCTGCTCGCCAACCTCCCCAAAATGGTCACCGACGGCCTGCGCGTGACCGGCGGACTCCTGTCCGCCCTCGGTCTCGCCCTGCTGCTCAAATACATCGCCCGCGGCTACCTGATGCCGTTCCTCTTCATCGGCTTCGTGCTGGCCGCCTACCTCAAGCTCGACATCATCGCCGTCAGCATCATCGGCGCGGCCGCCGCCGTGCTCCACGTCACCTATCGCTACGGGTTGGGAGGGGTCAAGCATGGAAAAGACAGCTGAAGTCAAACTCACTAAATGGGACCTCGTAAAATCCTTCCTCTGCTGGCACAACTTCGCCCAATCCTGCTACAACTACGAACGCATGCAGGCCCTCGGCTTCACCCACGCCATGGTCCCCATCCTCGCCAAGCTCTACACCAAAAAAGAGGACATCGCCGCCGGCCTCAAGCGTCACCTCGTCTTCTTCAACACCGAGGCCAACATCGGCGCCGTCATCCCCGGCATCATGGCCGCCCTGGAGGAGAAAAAGGCCAACGGCGCCGAATATACCGACGAAACCATCAACAGCCTTAAAACCGGCCTCATGGGCCCCCTCGCCGGCGTCGGCGACACCGTCACCCAGGGCCTTGTCAAAACCATCCTCCTCGCCATCGCCGTCGGCATCGCCGCCGAAGGCTCGGCCGTCGGGCCGCTGTTCTTCTTCGCCTGCTTCACCGCCTACACCTTCGGCGTCGGCTACCTCGCGTACATGCAGGGCTACCGCCTCGGCAAGGACGCGCTCGCCAAGATGCTCGAAGGCACCATGGTCAGCCGGGTCACCGAAGGCCTCACCGTCCTCGGCCTCACCGTCCTCGGCGCCCTGGCCGCCACCCGCATCCCGGTGGCCACCGGCGTCACCTTCACCATGGGCAAAACCGTCGTCAAGCTCCAGGCCATCCTCAACAGCATCATGCCCGGCATCCTCAGCCTCATCACCCTCCTCGCCGTCTGGTACGCCCTCGAAAAAGGCAAATCCATCCTCTGGATCCTCGCCATCCTGTTCGCCGCCGGCTTCATCGGCGTCTACCTGCAAATACTAGTCTAAAGGGGATAACTACATGGCTCGAGACATCTTCGCCAACAAAAAAACCATCCTCGGCTGCGTCCACCTGCCGCCCATGCCGGGCACGCCCTACTACAAAGGCATGAGCGTCGCGCAAATGGAAGACTGGGCGCTCCACGACGCCCGCTGCCTCGTCGAAGCGGGTTTCGACGGCTTCGTCTTCGCCAACGAAGGCGACCGTCCCTACACAGCCCCCGTCGGCCCCGAAATCGCCGCCATCTACACCCGCATCGTGCGGACGGTCGTCAACCGCTACCCGCTGCCCTTCGGCGTCGGCGTCCTCGTCGACCCCCTGGCGACCCTCGGCGTGGCCAAAGCCGTCGGCGCCGACTTCGTGCGCATCTACCTGTCAGGCGTATTCGCCGGCGTCTTCGGCCTCCACGCCCACAACCCCTACGAAATCCTCTCCTACCGCCAAAAAATCGGCGCCGAAGACATCGCCGTCTTCCTCAACATCACCCCCCACGCCGGCACCTCCCTCGACACCCGGCCGGTCGCCGAAATCGTCGACAGCCTCTTCCTGGTGTTCGAGCCCGACGTCCTGCTCGTCCCCGGCCCCCGCGCCGGCCTGCCTCCCGACAAAGACATCGTCCGTCAGCTGCGGGCCAGGTTCCCCGGCCGCCGGCTGGTAGTCTCCAGCGGCGTCTCGGCCGACAACGTCCGCGACTACTTGGACGCCGTCGACGGACTCATCGTCGGCACGGCGCTCAAACAAGACGGGATCCTCTGGAACCCCGTGGCCCCCGAGCGGGCCAAACGGTTCATCGACGCCGTCCGAGGCTGAAGAATGGGGCGAACGAATTGACAGGCGTATTGATCGTAACTCACGGACAACTAGGCAACGAACTACTAAAAGTCGCGGAAATGATGTTCGGTCCCCAGGAAGCGGTCGCGGCCGTGTCGCTCGTCCCCCGGGACAGCGTCGACGGCTTCGAGGCCCGGCTGGCGGAAGCCAAAGCCGCCCTGCCGGACGGCGAAACCCTCGTCCTCGCCGACCTCTTCGGCGGCACCCCGGCCAACGCCGCCGCCCGGCTGGTCAAGGCCGGCCGCTGCCACCTGGTCGCCGGCGTCAGCCTGCCCATGCTGCTCGAAGTCCTCGGCGCCCGTGGGGAACTCGGTCTCGCCGAGCTCACCGCCCTGGCCGCCGACACCGGGCGGGCGGCCGTCACCACTCTCACCGACATCTGAGGAGGCGCACACCGTGACGGAAAAAGCAGTCCGCGTCGGCGCCGCCGTCGGCCTCCACGCCCGGCCGGCCGCCCTGCTCGTGCAGGCGGCGCGCGCCTTCGCCAGCGACCTCAAACTCCAATGCAACGGCAAAGCGGCCGACGCCAAAAGCATCGTCGGCGTACTCTCCCTGGCCGCCGGCCGGGGAGCGGCGGTCACCATCACCGCTACCGGCGTCGACGAAGCCGCGGCCGTCGAAACCCTCGCCGCATTGATCGAAAGCGAAAGCGGCTTCAGCGAAAACGGCATTAAGGAGAATTCGCCATGCTGAAAGGCATCGGTTTGTCGCCCGGCCTGGCGGCCGGCAAACTGAAAATCCTCGCCGCCGCGCCCCTTCCCGGCCGCGCCGGCCGCCTCCTTGAAGACAACGAAATCGCCGCCGAACACGACAAAGCCCTCACCGCCCTCCGCGCGGCCGGGGAGGAAATCCGCCGCACCGGCGAACTGGCCGACGCGCGCCTCGGTCCGGACGAAGCGGCCATCTTCGAAGCCCACCTGCTGATGCTCGAAGACCCCTCCGTCCGTGAACTGCTCGACCGCAAAATAACCGAAGAGAAAAAAGACGCTGTCCGGGCGGCCGCCGAAACCTTCGAGGAACTGGCCGCCCTCATGGACGGGCAGGAAGACGAATACTTCCGCGCCCGCGCCCAGGACATCCGCGACGTCGGCCAACGGGTGCTCGCCGCCCTCGCCCCGGCGGAGGCCGACGCCGGCCCGCTTGAAGGCTGCATCGTCGCCGGGCGGGAGCTCACCCCCTCCCAGGCGGTCAAACTCGCTTCCGCGGGCGTTGCCGGCTTCATTACCGAACAGGGCGGCCCCACCAGCCACCTGGCCATCCTCGCCAAAGCCCTCGAACTGCCCGTCGTATCCGGCGTTGCCGGCCTCGAAACCGCGCTCGCCGGCGCCGCCGCCGTCCTCGTCGACGGCACCGCCGGGCAGGTCGTCCTCGACCCCGGCCCCGAAGACCTCGCCCGCTACGCCGCCTGGGCGGACGCCAAAGCCCGCCGCGCCGCCGTCCGGATCGTCGGCGACACCGCAACCCGCGACGGCCGGCGGATCGAAGTCGCCGCCAACCTCGTCAGCCTCGCCGAAGTCAAACGGGCCACCCTGATCGGTGCCGAGGGGGTCGGCCTCCTGCGCACCGAATTCCTCTACCTCGACCGGCCGCAGGCCCCCGGGGAGGAGGAACAATACCAGGCCTACAAGAGCGTCCTCGCCGCCTTCGGCGACAAACCCGTCGTCATCCGCACGCTCGACGCCGGCGGCGACAAGCCGCTGCCCTACCTCGCCATGCCCCGCGAAGACAACCCCTTCCTCGGCATCCGCGGCCTGCGCCTCTCGCTCCGGGAAATGGCACTGTTCAAAATCCAGCTGCGGGCCCTCCTGCGGGCCGCTCCCGCCGGCAACCTCCGCGTCATGTACCCCATGGTCACCGACCTCGCCGAAGTGCTGGCCGCCCGCAAAATCATGGCCCAGGCCCTCGGCGAGCTCCAGGCCGCCGGCATACCCTGCGCCCTGCCGCGCCAGACTGGCATCATGGTCGAAGTGCCCGCCGCCGCCCTGGGCGCCGCCGCCCTCGCCGAGGAAGTGGACTTCTTCAGCATCGGCACCAACGACCTCACCCAGTACGTCCTTGCCGCCGACCGGGGCAACCCCGCCGCCGCCGCCCTCTACGACAGCTGCCATCCCGCCGTCCTCAGGCTCATCGGCATGGTCGCCGACGCCGCCGCCCGGGCCGGCAAATGGACGGGCGTGTGCGGGGAACTCGCCGGCGACGCGGCCGCCATCCCCCTGCTCATCGGCCTGGGGGTGCGGGAACTCAGCATGAGCCCGCCCCTCATCCCCGCCGCCAGGGAAAAAATCGCCGCCCTCACAGCGGCCGCCGCCGCCGACCTCGCCGCCCGCGCCCTCGCCTGCGGCGACGCGCCTGCCGTCCGCCGCCTCCTCGCCGAATAAGGCCGATTATCACGGAAAATCCCGGCAAACAGCCGGGATTTTCCGCTTCCCTTGCCCCCGCCTTTGCATATCGCCGCCAATCGTATATAATTTTATACGCGCGGTCATTTTTCCCGACAGACAACACAGGCCGCGCCGGGGTGAAAACATGGGCTCTCTCCACGCTGACCAGCTGAGCAAATCGTTCGGCGTCGACACCATCTTCAACAACATCAGCTTCGAAATACAAAGCGGCGAAAAAGTCGGCCTCATCGGCGCCAACGGCGCCGGCAAAACCACCCTCATGCGCTGCCTCCTGGGCCTCGAACCCCTCGACCGGGGCAATGTCCGCCTCACCCCCGGCTGCACCGTCGGCTACGTCCGGCAGCAGACCGCCGCCAGCCGGGCGACCGTCTACCAATACCTCGAAGACGCCTACGCCGACGTCCTCGACGCCCAGCGGCGCTTTCAGGACCTGGAGCGGCAAATGGCCGCCGAGAAGGACGAGGGCGAGCTCGCCCGCCTCATGAAAGCCTACGCCGCCGACGTCGAATACTTCGAGCGCTCCGGCGGCTACCACTACGCCAGCGACATCCGCCGCGTCGCCTTCGGCCTCGGCTTCGCCGACGACGACATGGCCCGCCCGGTCGCCACCCTCTCCGGCGGCCAGCAGACCCGCCTCAACCTCACCAAGGCCCTGTGCCGCAAACCCGACTTCCTCTTCCTCGACGAACCCACCAACCACCTCGACATCGCCATGGTCGAATGGCTCGAGGAATTCCTCCAGGGCTACGCCGGCAGCGTCTTCATCATCTCCCACGACCGCTACTTCCTCGACAACACCGTCAGCCGCATCTTCGACCTCCAGGGCGAGCGGCTCGTCGCCTACGGCGGCAACTACAGCCGCTACCTCGAACAGAAAGCCATGAGCGACGCCGCCCTCCTCAGCGCCTACGAGAAGCAGCAGCGCCAGATCGCCAAAACCGAGGAATACATCCGCCGCTACAAGGCCGGCATAAAATCAAAACAGGCCCGCGGCCGGCAGTCGCAAATGGGTCGCCTCGAACGCATCGAGCTCATGCGCCAGGACCGGGTGCTGGCCTTCGACCTGCCCGCCCCGGCCGAATGCGCCGACCGCGCCGCCGAACTCGTCGAAGTCACCGCCGGCTACGGCGACAGGACGGTGTTCGAGCGCCAGTCCCTGCTCGTGAGAAGAGGCGAAGCCGTCGCCCTCGTCGGCCCCAACGGCGCCGGCAAAACCACCCTCCTCAAGCTCCTCACCGGCGAGCTCGACCCCCGCGAAGGGCGGGTCAAAAAAGGCAGCCGCG
>JALHDI010000097.1 GCA_022839045.1 Sporomusaceae bacterium | reverse complement strand
AATTTTTGGTCCTGGGCGTGACCGATCATAGCGTCAATTATCTGCAGGAGATCACCGATCCCGCGATGATCGAGAGGCTCCGGGCTACCGCTCCGCCGCTTTCGCCGAGCCAGTTCGACACGGTCTTTAAAAGACAGCTTGCATCTTTGCAGCAGATGTCCGGCAGATTCCCGGGTGTTTTCGGCCAGTACAGCCGGGGCGACAACGAATTCGACCGCGAGAAGAGGTAGGCTAGTGTCCAGACGCCTTGCAACGATAATCGGCTTGACTGCGTGTTTCTGCCTGTTCGCTCAGGCGGCGGTCCAGGGGGCTCCGCTTGTCCCTGTGCCTAATATCAATATCGGCGTCGAAGCGGCCAACAACCCCCGCGATGTCGCTTTGAGCCTCCAGGTGCTCTTCGTATTGACTGTGCTTTCGCTGGCACCGTCAATTTTAATAATGATGACGTCCTTTACCCGCATCATTGTCGTGCTGTCTTTTTTGCGCAGCGCGCTGGCCACGCAGCAGATGCCGCCCAATCAGGTCCTGGTCGGGCTGGCGCTGTTTCTGACGTTTTTCACGATGTCGCCTTATTGGGACCAGGTGAATCAGAATGCCTTGCAGCCCTATATCGCCGGCACGATGAGCCAGGACGCGGCGCTGACGGCGGCGCTGAAGCCGATGCGCGAGTTTATGTTCAAGCAGACGCGGGAGAACGATCTGGCGTTGTTCATCAATATTTCCGACGCGCCCAGGCCCAATTCGCAGGAGGATGTGCCGACGACGTCGCTTATCCCGGCTTTTGTAATCAGCGAGCTGAAAACCGCTTTTCAGATCGGTTTTCTCATTTATATACCTTTTATCGTTATCGATATGGTCGTGGCCAGTACGCTTATGTCGATGGGGATGATGATGCTGCCGCCGGTTATGATTTCGCTGCCGTTCAAGATTTTGCTGTTTATTCTCGTCGACGGTTGGCATCTGGTTATCCGGTCGCTGGTTACGAGCTTCAACTAGGGGGGGACGGATGATGTCCAACGATTTGGCGATTCAGATAGGCCGCGACGCGCTGGTGATGGTGATGCTGGTTTCGGCGCCGATGCTCGGTCTGGGCCTGTTGGTGGGCATTCTTGTCAGTATTTTTCAGGCGATCACCCAGATACAGGAGCAGACGCTCAGTTTCGTGCCGAAGATCATGGCGGTGTTCGTGGCGGTGCTGCTGTTCGGGCCGTGGATGCTCAGTCTGATGGTGGGGTACACCCGCGAACTGCTTATTAATATGCCGCAGATGATTCGCTAGGCGGAGGTGGTAGAGCGGGTGGATATCGTGGCGATTCTTCTTAATCAGACAAGCTTTTTTCTTCTGATTTTCGCCCGCATCAGCGGTATTTTCTCGGTTACGCCGTTCCTCGGCAGCAACAATATCCCCGTTTATGTCAAGGCCGGCCTGTCGCTGCTGCTGTCGTATATCATTTTCCCGGCGGTTTATTCCGCCGGCGCGGTCATTCCCGATACCGTGTTTGCTTATGCCGCCCTGGTGGCGGGAGAATTCCTTCTCGGACTTATTTTCGGTTTTGTGAGTTCGCTTATCATGCAGGCTGTCCAGATGGCCGGCTATATTCTCGATATGCAGATCGGCTTCGGCATCGTCAATGTCTTCGATCCGCAGTTCGGTCAGCAGGTCCCGCTCCTGGGCAATTTCAAGTATATCCTGGCGCTGATGGTGTTTCTGGCGACCAACGGTCATCATGTGGTGCTTAGCGCCCTCGTGGACAGCTTCAAGCTGGTGCCGGTGACCGGCGTGGTCATCCCGGCCTCGCTGGCGGGGTTTATCCTCGATCTGGTGAGCGGCGCTTTCGCCATCGCTTTCAAGATAGCCGTGCCGGTGCTGGCGTCGCTGATTCTTGCGGATGCGGCGTTCGGCATCCTGGCGCGCACCATGCCGCAGATGAATATTTTCGTCGTCGGCATCCCGGCCAAGCTGATTATCGGCATTTTCGCCCTGACGATGGCTCTGCCGTTTTATATCGCGATGATGGAGGTGGGCTTCAATGGCATGTATCAGGACCTCTACCGCCTCTTGTCGGCTGTCCGCTGACGGCGGTGAGCAATGGTACAGGCTGACCTGCTTCGATCTGCAGCTTTTCAACCAGGAGAAGACGGAGGAGGCCACCCCCAAGCGCAAGGAGGAGGCGCGCCGGAAGGGCCAGGTTGCCAAAAGCAACGAGATCAACACGGCGTTCATCATCTTGTCGGCGTTCCTGGCGTTGAAGATCCTCGGGCCGTACATGTACGACCTGATTGCCTCATATATGCGGTTCATGTTCACCAACGTGACCACGGCCGATTTCTCCATCAATCATGTCTATCTGCTCCTGCTCCAGCTAGGCGTCGTTTTTTTGAAGGTTGTCCTGCCGGTGATGCTGACGGTGCTCGTTATTTCACTGGCGGTTAATATCCTCCAGGTGGGTTTCGTTCTGTCGTTCGAACCATTGATGCCGCAGCTCGACCGCATTAATCCCGTCAAGGGCTTCCAGCGCCTTTTTTCGCTGCGGTCGCTGGCCGAGTTGGTCAAGTCGCTGTTCAAGATCGGCATCATCACCTATTTCGTGTACCGTTTCATCATCCGGGAGACGGCTCTCGTGCCGCAGCTCATCGGCGCCGACCTGACGGATTCGCTGCGCTACTCCGCCGGACTGGTGGACGACCTGGGGCTGGAGATCGGCGCCGTCATCCTCGTGCTTGCGGCGATGGACTATTTCTACCAGTGGTGGGAGCACAACAAGAGTCTGCGGATGTCCAAGCAGGAGATCAAGGAAGAGTTCAAGCAGACTGAGGGCAACCCGCAGATCAAGGGCAAGATCAAGGAACGCCAGCGGGCGATGGCGCTGCGGCGGATGATGCAGGAAGTGCCGAAGGCAACGGCGGTCATCACCAACCCGACCCATTTCGCGGTGGCGATCAAGTACGACAAGACGATGGCCGCGCCCAAGGTTATCGCCAAGGGGCAGGATTTCCTGGCCGAGCGCATCAAGCAGGTGGCCAGGGAAAACAGGGTGGCGGTGGTGGAGAACAAGCCTCTCGCCCGCGCGCTGTATTCCACCGTGGAGGTGGGGGAGGCCATCCCGCCCGAGCTTTACCAGGCGGTCGCCGAAGTGCTGGCGTACGTTTACAGGCTCAAGCGGCGTCTGTCCTGACCCCGAATTAAGGAACAGGCGCCCTGCCGGACGAATTTATGCGGAAAGGAGCGGAGATAAATGGCTACACAGCCCTCGCCATTTGCGGCAATTTTACGCTACAGCGACATTTTCATCGCCATCGCGATCATCACCGTCGTCGTGATGATGATTATCCCCGTGCCCCCGCTGCTCCTCGACATCCTGCTTACTTTCAACATCACCTTCGCGCTGGTCATCGTGATGGTGGCTATTTATAACACCGAACCGCTGCAGCTTTCGGTCTTCCCGTCGCTGTTGCTGATTACGACTCTTTTCCGGTTGTCGCTCAACGTTTCGTCGACCAGGCTCATCTTGCTCGACGGCTACGCCGGCGACGTTATCCTGGCGTTCGGCAATTTCGTCGTCGGCGGTAACGCGCTGGTAGGCTTCATCGTGTTCGTCATCCTTATCATCATCCAGTTCATCGTCATCACCCGCGGCGCCGAGCGCGTCGCCGAGGTGGCCGCCCGTTTCACTCTGGACGCCATGCCCGGCAAGCAGATGAGCATCGACGCCGATCTCAACGCCGGCCTCATCAACGACGCCGAGGCCCGCCAGCGCCGCCGCAACATCCAACGGGAGGCGGATTTTTACGGCGCGATGGACGGCGCCAGCAAGTTCGTCAAGGGCGACGCGATCGCCGCCATTATCATTATCATCATTAATATCGTCGGCGGCTTTGCTATCGGTATGCTGCAGCGCAACATGGACATCGTCCAGGCGCTTTCGACTTACACGCTCCTGACGGTGGGCGAGGGTCTCGTCAACCAGATTCCGGCGCTGCTGATTTCGACTGCGACCGGTATCGTCGTAACCCGCGCCGCCTCGGATGTCAACCTCGGCTACGATATCGTCGGCCAGTTGCTGACTAACCCGCGCGTGTTCATGATCGCCTCCGCCGTCCTCGCCGGCCTGGGCCTGGTGCCCGGCCTGCCGGGGTTGCCGTTTTTCGTGCTGAGCCTAGTCTGCGGCGCCATCGCCTTCGTGCTGACGCGCACCGCCAAGAGCGACGCCGCGACGGAGATAACCCGCCGCGAGGAGAAGGAGATCGAGGAGGTGCGCAAGCCGGAGAACGTCGTTTCGCTACTGGCTGTCGACCCGATGGAGCTGGAGATCGGTTACAGTCTCATCCCGATGGTCGATGTGAGCCAGGGCGGCGATCTGCTGGACAGGATCGTGATGATCCGCCGCCAGTGCGCCCTCGAGCTCGGCCTGGTGGTGCCGACTATCCGCATCCGCGACAATATCCAGCTTAAGCCCAACGCGTACGTTATCAAGCTGCGCGGGGTGGAGGTGGCCAAGGGCGAGCTGCTGCCCGACCATTATATGGCCATGAACCCCGGCACGGTGTCGGAGGAGATCAGCGGCGTCGAGACTTTCGAGCCCGCGTTCGGCCTGCCGGCGCTGTGGATCCAGGAGAACGAGCGCGAACAGGCGGAGCTGTCCGGTTATACGGTCGTCGATCCTGTGTCGGTGCTGGCGACCCACCTCACGGAGGTCATCAAGGGCCACGCGGCCGAGATCATCGGCCGCCAGGAGGTTCAGACGCTCATCGAATCGGTCAAGCAGTCCAATCCGGCGGTGGTGGATGAGCTTGTTCCCAGCCTGATGTCGCTGGGCGACATCCAGAAGGTGCTGGCGAATCTGCTCCGCGAGCGGATTTCCATCCGCGATCTGGTGACCATCCTCGAGACGCTGGCCGATTACGCGCCGGCCACGAAGGATACCGAGGTGCTGGCCGAATACGTGCGCCACGCGCTGGCCCGCCAGATATCCCGCCAGTTCATTTATAACAATGTTCTGGCCTGTCTGACGGTGGACCCTCAACTCGAGAACACGATCAACGGCGCTGTCCAGCGGACCGAGCACGGTTCGTACGTCGCCCTCGACCCATCGACGGTGCAGGCGATCGTCAACAGTTTGTCGAACGAGCTGCCGAAGCTTACCAATCTCGGTTATCAGCCGGTCGTGCTGGCCAGCCCGGCCACGAGGCCGTATTTCCGCAAGGTGACCGAACGGGTGGCGCCCAACCTCATCGTGCTGTCGTACGCCGAGCTTGATCCGAAGATCGAAGTGCAAGCCGTTGGGATGGTGAGAATTTAGGTGAAGGTCAAGGTTTTTACCGCCAACAACATCCAGGACGCCATGGCGCAGGTCAAGGGCGACCTCGGCCGGGACGCGGTGATCCTTCACACGCGCCGTTTCCGCCGGGGCGGTTTCCTCGGCTTTTTCGGCAAGGAGATGGTCGAGGTCATGGCCGCGCTCGATACGCCGCCGCCGGCCCCTGTTCCCGAGCGCAAGACGGCTGTTCCGCAGCCCGTGGTCCTGCCGCGGCCGAGCGAGGACGACGCCAAGGTGACCGCTCTCCAGTTGGAGCTTTCCAATATGCGCAAGATGATCGAACAGGTGCTGACCAAGCTGCCGCGCCAGGAAAAGCAGCATCACCCCCTGTACGATCTGTTGGTCAAGAATGATATCGACGACGCCATCGCCGATAATCTCGTCCAAGGGCTTCCCGAAGAGGGACCGCTCACCGGCAACAACCCGGCGTTCGTTCGGCAGTTGCTGCTTGAGCGGCTGACCAATCATCTGCAGCGGGTAGAGGGCATCGTCGTCCCGGAGACCGGCTGCAAGGTCGTGGCTTTTATCGGCCCCACGGGGGTCGGCAAGACGACGACGATCGCCAAGCTGGCCGCTAGTTTCGCTTTCGGGCAGGGTCTCAAGGTGGCGGTGGTGACGGCCGATACTTACCGGATTTCCGCCGTTGAGCAGCTTAAGACTTATGCCGATATCATCGACGTGCCGCTCGAGATTGTTTATACGCCCGACGAGATGAAGGCCGCCCTGTACCGGCACCGCGACAAGCGGCTGGTGCTCGTCGACACCGCCGGGCGCAGCCCCCGCAACCATTACCAGCTCGCCGAGCTTCAGGCGCTGCTGGCTGTCGACCCGTATATCGAGACTTACCTGGTGCTGAGTACGACCACCAAGTACGGGGACGCGCTGGAGACGGTCAACCGCTTTTCCGTATGCTCGCCGCAGAAGTTCCTGTTTACGAAAACCGACGAGGCGACCAATCTCGGCACGTTATTCAATCTGTTGTATCAGTTCCCGACAACGTTGTCGTACATAACCACCGGGCAGAACGTGCCCGACGACATCGAACTGGCCAACCCCGCCAAGCTAGCTAATATGATTTTGAGGGACTGACATGCGCGATCAAGCGGAGCGCCTCAGACAAATGGCGCGAGGATACCAGACCGCAGCCAAGAACCCGATAATAAAGCAGTCCGATTCCCGGGCGCGCGTCATCACCGTTACCAGCGGCAAGGGCGGGGTGGGGAAGACCAACCTTACCGCCAATCTGGCCCTCGCTCTCGCCAATCTGGGGCAGAAGGTGCTGGTCATCGACGCCGATCTGGGTTTGGCCAACGTGGAGTTCGTGCTGGGGCTTACGCCCAAGTACAACCTCCTCAACCTGCTCGACGGCGGCTATCACATCAATGATGTCGTTATGGACGGCCCGCGGGGCATCAAGTTCATGTCCGGCGGCTCGGGCATATACCAGTTGGCCAATCTCAGCGACGCCCAGACCCAGAAGATCATCAATCAGGTGGTGATGTTCGACAGGTGGGCCAACGTTATTCTGATCGACACCGGCGCCGGACTGCACCGCAATGTTCTCAATTTCGTGATGGCCGCCGATGAGGTGATAATCATAACGACCCCGGAACCGACGGCGATCGCCGACGCTTATGCGGTCATGAAGGCATATGCCTCGCATTACGGCCGCGCGCCGCTCCGCCTGGTGGTCAACCGGGTGCTGGAGATGGAGGAGGGGCAGACGGTCGTCGATAAACTAGGCAAGGTGTCGCAGCGGTTCCTCGGGGTCGGCGTCACCAGCCTGGGGTTCATTTACGAGGACCCGAACGTGCCGAAGGCGGTCAAGCGCCAGGTCCCGCTCGTGGTCGCCCATCCGGAGACCATTTCCGCCCGCTGCATCGACCAGATCGCCCAGCGGCTGCTGTACGGCAAGGATGTCAATCAGCCGATGGGCATCAAGGGGTTCTTCAGCAAGTTCCTCGATATGATCCGCTGATCGCAATGCGCGAAAATGCCGCGATTATGACGACGCAACGCAATTTTTATGCCGTTTGCTAAAATTTGTCGAAATGGCGAGAGGTAGCGGGACAAAATTATGGAAATATACATTATCGGCATTATACGAACGAGGTATCTGCTTTGACTTTTACGGGAGGTGGGATAGCTGTGATCAAAGTACTCGTCGTCGACGATTCCGCTTTTATGCGCAAAGTGTTATCCGACCTTTTCGCCGCCGAAAGTGATTTTTCCGTTCTCGAAGCCGCCCGCAACGGCAAGGACGGCATTGATAAGGTCAAGCGCCTGAGGCCCGATGTCGTGACTATGGATGTGGAGATGCCGGTCATGGACGGCCTCAGCGCCCTGGAGACGATAATGCGGGAGGTCCCGACGCCGGTCGTGATGGTGAGCAGCCTGACCCGCGAGGGTGCGGACGCCACGCTCAGGGCTCTGGAAAAAGGGGCGGTGGATTTCGTCGCCAAGACGGCCGGCCCGATTTCGAGCATCGATCAGATCAGGACCGAGATTCTCTCCAAATGCCGGGCCGCCGCCCGCGCCAACGTGAGGCAGCTCATCCGGCCGCCCGCGCCGCCCGCGCCGCCGCCCGCACAGCCGCCGGCGTTCGCGCCCGGCCACGACGAGCGGATCGTCGCCATCGGTACTTCGACCGGCGGGCCGCGGGCTCTGCAGGAGGTTCTCACCCACCTGCCCGGCAATCTGCCGTGTCCGGTGGTCATTGTCCAGCATATGCCTCCCGGGTTCACCAAGTCTCTCTCCGACCGCCTCAACAGCCTGGCGGCCCTGACGGTCAAGGAGGCCGAGAACGGCGACGTGCTTAGGCCCGGCCTGGCGGTCATCGCCCCCGGCGATTTCCATATGACGCTGGTGCGCGAGGGCGCCAAGACGGTAGTGCGCCTCCACCAGGAGCCGCCCATCGGCGGCCACCGGCCGTCGGTGGATCCGACGATGGAGGCGGCGGCGAGGATTTACGGGCCGCGGGCGGTGGGCGTCATCCTCACGGGGATGGGCGCCGACGGCTCCCGCGGGATGAAGGCCATCAAAACGGGGCGGGGGTTCACCATCGCCGAGGATCAATCAACCACAGTAGTGTTCGGTATGCCGAAAGCGGCTATCGAACTGGGAATAGTCGATCGAGTCGTGCCGCTGCCCGGCGTCGCCGGCGAAATCGTCAAACACCTGCAAAGCAAACACGGAGGTGTGTAAAATGGAATTAAATCAATACATGGGGATGTTCCTGGAAGAGTCGCGCGAACACCTTCAAACACTCAATAGGTGCCTTTTGAGCCTTGAGAACGATCCGCGCGACTTGTCGGTGCTTGACGAGATATTCCGCAGCGCCCACACTATCAAGGGCATGTCGGCCACGATGGGGTTCACGGCGATCGCCGAGCTCACCCACGAGATGGAGAATGTCCTCGACCTGTTGCGCAAAGGTCAGTTGAAGGCGTCTCCCGCCATCATCGACACCCTTTTCAAGTGTTTGGATACGCTTGAGCAAGCGGTGGAGAGCATCGCCAGCAACAGCGAGGCAACGGTGGATATCAAGCCTCTGGCCGCCAAGCTGGCCAAGCTGGCCGCAGGCAAAGAGCAGGAGGAGCCTGCGCCGGCCGCCGTCGCGAAGAAAGCTGCCGTCGCCCCCGTTGTCGCCATGTCGTCCGGCATTACTCTCAACGATACCGAGATAAACGTAATCAAGGCCGCGAACCGGCAAGGCTACGCCGCTTACGAGGTGCAGGTGGCGCTGCGCGAGGGTTGCCTCCTGAAGTCGGCCCGGGCGTATATGGTGATGAACGCTCTCGACGAGCTCGGCGACGTTATCAAGAGTGTTCCGCCGGCCGAGGAGCTGGAGAAGGAGAATTTCGACAACAGTTTTACGGTCGTGGCGCTGAGCGACGCCGAGGCGGAGAAGGTCCAGCAGGTGCTGCTCGCGATTTCGGAGATCGAGACGGCGAATGTGCTGCCGCTGTCGATCCCCGACGCGGCCCCAGCCGCGGCCGACTCGCCGCAGCAGGCTGCCGCAGCAAAGACGGTTGCTGCCGCACCAGCGGACAAGCCGGCCGCCGAATCCCCTGTCGCCAGACCCGATGCGCCCCCGGCGGCCGATGCGCCGGCGATGGCCGACAAGAAGCTCCGCGGCGGCCAGTCGGTCCGCGTGGATATCGATAAGCTCGACACGCTGCTCAATCTGGTCGGCGAGCTTGTTATCAACAAGACCCGCCTGGAGCAGATCGGTCTCAGCCACCGCCTTACCGATCTTACGGAGACGATCGAACAGATGGACCGGGTCACCACCGATTTGCAGGCGGTCGTCATGAAGGTCCGCATGGTGCCCGTGGGTCAGGTTTTCAACCGCTTCCCCCGCATGGTGCGCGATTTGTCGCGCGATCTGAGCAAAGAGGTCAATCTCATCATCCAGGGCGAGGAGACCGAGCTCGACCGCACCGTTATCGACGAGATCGGCGATCCGCTGGTTCACCTGTTGCGCAACGCCATCGATCACGGTATCGAGAGCCCGGCCGAACGCGAGGCCAAGGGCAAGAATCCGGTCGGTGAGATCCGCCTGATAGCACGCCACGAGGGCAATAACGTCATTATTATGGTGGAGGACGACGGCGCGGGCGTGAACCCGGAGATCGTCAAGCAAAAGGCGCTGGAGAAGGGGATGATCAGTCAGGCCGAGGCCGAGAAGATGGATGCCGCCGAGGCCGTCCGCCTGCTGTTCCTGCCGGGCTTCTCAACCGCCAAGACCGTGACCGACGTTTCCGGCCGCGGCGTGGGCATGGATGCTGTGAAGACGAAGATCGAGTCGCTGGGCGGCATGGTGGATGTGGAGACCAAGGTGAGCGAGGGGTCGCGGTTCAAGATCAGGTTGCCGCTGACTCTGGCGATTATCCAGGCGTTGCTCGTCAAGGTGTGCGAGGAGATTTACGCCATCCCTCTGGGCTCGATCGACAGCACGATCAATATCACGCCGGGGGATATCAAGACGATCCAGAATCAGGAGGTCATCCTCCTGCGCGGGCAGATTATCCCGATCGTGCGCCTGGGCAAGGTGCTCGGCGTTCCGGAGTCGGCGGGCGAATGCGCGGAGGAGTTGTACGTCGTTATTGTTCATATGGGCGAGCAGAAGGCGGGGGTAATCGTCGATACTCTGATCGGCCAGCAGGAGATCGTCATCAAGTCGCTGGGCAAGCTGCTGGCGTCGATCAAAGTTCTGGCCGGGGC
>JALHDI010000096.1 GCA_022839045.1 Sporomusaceae bacterium | reverse complement strand
TCATCCACCGCGACGACTACGACGCCGCCGTCCGGCTCATCGTCGCCATCCTCAAAAAACTCGACCTCGCCAAATACGAGGAACTGATAAAATGAGCGGCCTGCTGGCCTATAAAGGCGTCTGGCCGAAACTCGAAGGCCAGGTATTCGTCGCCCCCGGCGCCAAAGTCATCGGCCGCGTCGCCATCGGCCAGGGCAGCGGCATCTGGTTCAACAGCGTCGTCCGCGGCGACGACGCCCCCATCCGCATCGGCCGCTACACCAACATCCAGGACGGCTCCATCGTCCACGTCCAGGACGCCGCCCACCCCACCGACATCGGCGACTACGTCACCGTCGGCCACAACGTCATCCTCCACGGCTGCACCGTCGGCGACAACTGCCTCATCGGCATGGGCGCCATCATCCTCACCGGCGCCGTCATCGGCGAAAACTGCATCATCGGCGCCGGCACCCTCATCACCGAAGGCAAAGAAATCTCCGCCGGCTCGCTCGTCGTCGGCTCGCCCGGCCGCGTCATCCGCTCCGTAAGCCAACAGGACATCGCCGCCATCCGCGCCTCCGCCAGCCACTACTACGAAAGAGCCCGCGAATACGCGGCCGAAAAATAAAAACAGCTTAGAGAAAATAGGGGAGGGGACCCAATGGAAAAAACACTCGTGCTCGTCAAACCCGACGGCGTCGCCAAAGGCCTGACCGGCGAAATCATCGTCCGCCTCGAGCGGCGCGGCCTCACCGTAGCCGCCCTCAAAATGCTCAAACTCTCCCGGGCCAAAGCCGAAATCCACTACGCCGAACACAAAGAACGGCCCTTCTTCGGCGAACTCGTCGCCTTCATCACCTCCGGCCCCATCGTCGCCATGGTAGTGGGCGGCGAAAACGCCGTCAAAGTCGTCCGCGCCATGATGGGCCCCACCAATCCCGTCGACGCCGCTCCCGGCACCGTCCGCGGCGACTTCGCCCTCAGCATCGGCCAAAACATCATCCACGGCTCCGACAGCCCGGCCAGCGCCGCGCGCGAAATCGAAATCTACTTTACCCCCGACGAAATCGTCAGGTAATAAGAGGGGGAGCAAAATGAAAATCTACACCAAAACCGGCGATAAAGGCGAAACCTCGCTCTACAGCGGCGAGCGCGTCCCCAAAGACAGCCCGCGCGTCGAAGCCTACGGCACCATCGACGAACTCGACTCCGCCCTCGGCCTGGCCCGCGCCCTCTGCGTCAAAGAAGAAGTCCGCGCCGCCATCCACGACCTCCAGAAGCTCCTCTGGGCGGTCATGGCCGAAGTCGCCACAATCGGCGGCGAACCGCGCGTCACCGCCGCCGAAGTCGCCGCCTTGGAAAAAACCATCGACAAATTCGACGCCGCCCTGCCGCCGCTTACAGCCTTCATCATCCCCGGCGACACCCCCGGCGGCGCCGCCCTCGACCTCGCCCGCACCGTCGCCCGGCGGGCCGAACGCCAGCTATGGCGGGTAGCCCGCGCCGAGCCGGTCGGCGAGCACGTCCTCGTGTTCATAAACCGCCTGTCCGACCTCTGCTTCACCCTCGCGCGGGCAGAAATGGAAAACCAACGGTGATTTAAATGCCCATATACGAATTCAAGTGCAATCAATGCAACACCAAATTCGAGCAACTCTGCCGGCTCGACTGGCAGGGCGCCGTTTCCTGCCCGGCCTGCGGCGGCAAAGACCTCGCCAAAGCCCTGTCCGCCTTCTGCACCCCGGGCGGCGGCGGCAAAAACTGCGGCGGCTGCGCCGGCGGCAACTGCGCCTCCTGCAAATAGTTGTCACAGTAACGCCCCCTCCGTCATAAACTTATAGCGAGTATGTTGGGAAGGGGCGAGGAGCAGTGAAGCTGAAAGTCTACTCGATGTCCGTACCACGGCCACTGCGTAGATTCTTACGGATTTTTTGTAAAAATGGCTAAATACGGCAATACTAATAACCGCCTGAAGCAGGCGGTTATTTATTTTCCGCCTGCCGGCGGCCGCCCGGCGGCCGCATTCTTTCCGCGACAAAAGCAGGAATATTTACACTTGACAGAGAATTAAGAGTACCGCATTTACTCGCGCCGCACTACCGTGTGGGACAGGAACTATACCAGCAGGGGGGACTTGATTTGAAAGAGTACAAAACCGACAAAATCCGGAATGTAGGCATCTTCGCCCATGGCGGCGCCGGCAAGACTTCGCTCGCGGAAGCGCTTCTGTACAGCACCGGGGCTGTCACCCGCCTGGGCAAAGTAGACGACGGCACGGCCACCACCGACTTCGAGCCCGAGGAAGTCAAGCGCAAAGTAACGATCAGCACCGGTCTAGCCCCTTGCGAATGGCGCGACCATAAAATAAATTTCCTCGACACGCCGGGATATGCCGACTTCGTCGCCGAAGTCAAAGGCACCCTCCGGGCTGTCGACGCCGCCCTCATCGTCCTCTGCGCCGCCTCCGGGGTCGAAGTCGGGACCGAAAATGTCTGGAAATACGCCGAAGAAGACGGCGTGCCGCGCTTCGCCTTCATCAACAAGATGGACCGTGAAAACGCCGACTTTTTCGCCACCCTCGACCAGATGAAAGAAAAGTTCGGCAACAACATCTTCCCCATCCAGATACCCATCGGCGCCCAGGACAGCTTCAAAGGCATCGTCGACCTCGTCAAGATGAAAGCCTACACTCCGGCCAACGCCCAGGGCACCCAGTACACCGAAGGCGACATCCCCGCCGACCTCAGGGACAAAGCCGACGAAGCCAGGCTGGCCATGATCGAGGCCGCCGCCGAAGCCGACGACGACCTCCTCGCCAAATACCTCGAAGGCGAAGAACTCAGCGACGAAGAAATCCGCACCGGCCTCGTAAAAGGCGCGGCCCAGGGCAAATTCTGCCCCGTCCTGTGCGGTTCGGCCTACAAAAACATCGGCGCCCAACAACTCCTCGACGCCCTCATCGCCTTCGCCCCCTCGCCGGAAGACACCGTCGCCACAGGCCATCACCCGGCCACCAAGGAAACCGTCGAGCGCAAAGCCGGCGACCCCTTTGCCGCCATGGTATTCAAAACGACCGCCGACCCCTTCGTCGGCCGCCTCAGCTTCATCCGCGTCTTCGCCGGCCAGCTCAAACCAGACTCCATCCTTTACAACGCCAGCCGTGAAAAGAGCGAGCGCATCGGCAACATCTTCACCATGCGCGGCAAAACCCAGGATACCCTCACCGTCGCCAACGCCGGCGACATCGTCGTCGTCGCCAAAATGGCCGAGACCAAGACCGGCGACACCATCTGCGACAAAGACAAACCCGTCGTCTTCGAGCCCATCGTCTATCCCAAGCCCATGTTCACCATGTCCGTCGAAGCCAAGAACAAGGGCGACGAAGACAAGATCGGCAACGCCCTCGCCCGCATGGCCGACGAAGACCCCACCTTCACCCTCGAAAAGAACCTCGAAACCCACCAGCTCCTCGCCAGCGGCGTCAGCGACATGCACATCGATGTCATCGCCGAGCGCATGAAACGCAAATTCGGCGTCGACGTCAAACTCAGCGACCCGCGCATCCCCTACCGTGAATCCATCCGCTCCAGCGTCAAAACCGAATACAAGCACAAGAAACAGAGCGGCGGCCACGGCCAGTACGGCCACGTCTGGCTGCAGCTCGACCCGCTGCCCACCGGCACCGGTTTCGAATTTGCCGAATCCATCTTCGGCGGCGCCGTGCCCCGCCAGTACTTCCCGGCCGTCGAAAAAGGCGTCCGTGAAGCCATGGCCAACGGCATCCTCGCCGGCTACCCCGTCACCGACATGAAAGTCACCCTCACCGACGGCTCTTACCACGACGTCGACTCGTCGGAAATGGCCTTCAAAATCGCCGCCTCCGGCGCCATCAAAAAAGGCGCCCTCCAAGCCAAACCCATCCTCCTCGAGCCCGTCTACAGCGTCGAAGTCACCGTCCCCGAATCCTACATGGGCGACATCATCGGCGACTTCAACAGCCGCCGCGGCCGCATCCTCGGCATGGAGCCGATAGGAGGGGGGATGGGCGTCGTCCGCGCCCAGGCGCCCCTGGCCGAAGTCTTCCGCTACTCCATCGACCTCCGTTCCATGACCCAGGGCCGCGGCAAATTCGACATGGCCTTCGACCACTACGAAGAAGTCCCGCAGCGCATCGCCGAAGGCATCATTGCCGCCTACAAAAAAGACAAAGAAGACGAAGAATAAAACCAACGCAAAAACGCCGCCAATCACTGGCGGCGTTTCCTTTTCTTCTGGCAGGGGCGGCTGGATTCGAACCAACGCATGACGGAGTCAAAGTCCGTTGCCTTACCGCTTGGCTACGCCCCTAAATAAAATATCCTCAAATCTAATATACCACGTCGACCTAAGTGGAAGCAAACAAGCAGGACAGACGTAATCGTCTGTCCTGCTTGTTTGCTGGTCGGGGCGACAGGATTTGAACCTGCGACCTTTCGGTCCCGAACCGAACGCGCTACCAAACTGCGCTACGCCCCGGCATCACAGTTACTAAGTATACACAAGGCGGCGGCAAAAGTCAACATGATAGACCTGGAATGCAGGCGATAAAATTATATAAATTATGCCCAATAATTGGACAGGATTTTTCCCGCTCTTGGCGAAATTTTCTCATTACCACTCAAAATGCGGGGGAGGGGAAGCATGAGGCGGACGAAAAAGATCGTAATCACACTGATAATCGCGTTATTCGTCGCCGCCGCCGCCCAGGCCGCGCCGTCCCCGGCCCTCCTCAAGCAGGGCATGAGCGGCCACGAAATATACAAGCTGCAGCTCAAATTACAGGAATTCGGCTACTTCGAAGGCACTCCCGACGGCGCATTCGGCTCACATACCAAGGCCGCCGTCCAGGAATTCCAGCTCGACCTCGGCCTCGCCGCCGACGGCGTGGTCGGCCCCGCCACTTTAGGCGCCCTGCGCGATTACAAACCCGCCGCGGGCCAGGCCAGCCGCGCTCCCGGCGAAACCCGCAAGGGCCAGCAACTCGTCGCCTTCGCCAAGCAATTCGTCGGCGTGCCCTATGTCTGGGCCGGCCGCTCGTCGGGCGGCTTCGACTGCTCGGGCTACATCTGGTACGTCTACGACAAATTCGGCATCCAGCTGCCGCGGATGGCCGACGGCCAGTTCGAGGTAGGCGTTGCGGTCAGCCGCCGCAACCTCACCCCCGGCGACCTCGTTTTCTTCAGCACCTACGAACCCGGCCCGTCCCACGTCGGCATCTACATCGGCGGCGGCAAATTCATCCACGCCAGCTCCGGCGCCGAAGAAGTCACCATCACCCCGCTGAATAAACAGTATTACCTCGAAAGATACCTGGGCGCCCGCCGCGTACTTAGATAGAAAAGAACCGGGAATTAATCCCGGTTCTTTTTTTACTCCTCCACAACCGCGAAACTCAGCGCCGGCTCAAGCCACACCTCGAACGTCCGCTGCCACGGCAGGTGGCTCTTCAGCGTCAGCCCGTCAACCACATACCGCTTTCCGTCGGCGCCCGGCACCGGCAGGGTCCGGCCGGCCAGCCCCTGGCGCAGAAGAGTATCGGCCCGCTCGGCCATCAGGCTGCCGATCCACCTGTCGACCTTCGGCAGGTGCTCGCCGAGATTATACGGATCGATCTTGACCTTTTTCAGCCGTCCGTTCACGTATGGCTGGACATCCTTCTGATAATACCAATCATCCAGCATCCGGCTGGTCAGAAACTCCAGCTGATGCCTGTACAACGCCAGCTGAACGGCCTCCGGCCCCTTGCGCTCCAAACCAGCGGTGAAAATCGCCGCCTGGGTAACCGCCGTCCCCACCGAGTTGCTCGTCGTGTTCCAGCCCGCATACGCTATCAGCCGCGTCAGATCGACGCCTTCCCTGATGAGGTGGGGCAGCAGCGTCTCCTCGGCGAAGAAATGCTCGCTGAGATCCACCACGCCCACGCGGTAGCCCGCCGCCATCAGCTCTCCGACATTACGGGCGGCCGACGTCAAAAGCCCCGGTCCCGTCTTGGCGGTGCCGACATGGACGAACAGCATGAAATCGGCCGCCTCCTTCCGGTCGACCAGCGTGCCGCCGATAAGGCCGACCTTCTCGGCGATCGTACGGGCCACCGAATGCGGCATATACGGCATCACCATCCCCGGCGCCCCCGCGTGGGAATACGCCACGAACACCCGCGGCCGGTACGCGGACGCCAGCGACGCCACGCGCCCCAGCAGCGTCAGCGCCACCTCGTCCGTCCCGCGGGTGATGAACACGCGCTCCGCCAGCACGGGCCGATGGCTGACATAATGATTCAGGCGGCTCTTCACCATATTCGGCAACCCGAAGGGATAACCGTCGTCCTGGCCGATCACCAGCCCGGCCAGCACGCCCTCCTCGGCCATGGCCACCAGGCGGAAATTAAGCTGCGTGTTGGCCTCGTACAGCGACAGGTAACGGCCGACCACCGCCGGAGGGAGCTGCGCTGACACCCGCTGCAGCTTATCCCTGTCCAGCGGGTTCTCGAACGTCAGCACCTCATCCTTGAGAACCGAATACTCCAGCATCTTTTTTTGATAACGGGCCGAATCGGCATTGTCGGCGACCAGCAGGCGGGGAATAATACTGAACGCATAAATTTTCAGCCGCGGGTGGTTCCTGTGCAGCTCGTTCAGCATCCCCAGGACCGCCTCCGCGTCGGCGGCCGTGCCTTCCCCCAGCCGCGACGCCAACAGGCCGCCGTGCAGCAGCATATCGACGGAAACGATCGCCGCATCCGCAGCCGGCGCCTGTTGGCGCAGCCAGTCGCGCAGGCCGGCGCGGTCGGCCGGCGTCCGGTACTTGTCCAGCAGCTCGGGCGGCGGCAGCACGAGGCGAATGCCGGCCAGCCGGCTGAGCTGCTCCACGAACTGGGTGCAGGGCGGGCGGCTGTCGAGCGGCACCAGCAGAACGGTCATGGCGCCGGGGCCCGGAGCCGGCGCGGGCAGGACAGCCGGCTGGGCGGTGCGGATATAGCCGAAATTGAACTGCAGCGCGGCCGCCGCGGCGGTCGCCGCCGCGATAATCGTCAGGCAGCACAGGAAACGTCTAAACATAATCCACCTCAGAACAGGCTTAACCTTCAACAGTTTCGACCCCTGCGGCCGAAATCCTGTAACCGCGGGAATTTATCCCGGGAACTTGACAGAAGCTATCACTATTTTGTATAAATGTGGTAAGATATAAAAGATGAACGGTAACAAAAAATGCGGATAATCACCGGAACAGCCAAGGGCCTTAAACTCAAAGCGCCCCGCGGCCACGATGTCCGGCCCACCAGCGACCGGGTCAAAGAATCGTTGTTCGCCATCCTGGCCGACCGTATAGCGGGCGCCGCCGTCGCCGACTTCTTCGCCGGCACCGGCAACCTCGGCCTCGAGGCCCTCAGCCGGGGCGCGGCCTCCGCCGTGTTCGTCGACGCCAGCCCGTCCAGCATCGCCCTGATCCGCGAAAATGCCGCCCGGGCCAGGCTTGCCGAGCGGGCCGCGCCGCTCCGCAAGGACGCCCTCGCCGCCGCCGGACACTTCGCCCGCTGCGGCCAAACCTTCGACCTCATCTTCTGCGACCCGCCCTACAACAAGGGACTGGCCGCCGCCATTCTGGAAAAAATCGACGCCGGCAACATCTTAAGGCCCGGGGGCGTCGCCATAATCGAACACTCACGCCACGAGCCGCTGCCAGCCGGCCTGGTGAACCTCACAGTTAGCCGCACAGAACGCTACGGGGAAACATTGATCACATTTCTTGAACACACCACCTGAATGGAGGGCTCATCAGTGCGTATCGCAGTATGCCCCGGCAGTTTCGACCCTGTAACCAACGGCCACCTCGACATCTTCGCCCGGGCCAGCAGCATTTTCGACAAAATCATCGTCGCCGTATTCCACAACCCCAACAAGAAACCGCTCTTCACCATGGAAGAGCGCGTAGAAATGCTGCGGATAGTCACCGCCAACATCCCCAACGTTACGGTAGACTGCTTTTCCGGCTTGCTCTACGAATACGTGCACCGCCAGAACTCCACCATCATCGTTCGCGGCCTCAGAGCCCTGTCGGACTTCGAATACGAATTCCAGCGGGCGCTGCTCATCAAAAAAATCGATCCCCAGATGGAAACAGTATTCATGATGACCACCGCCGAATACTCCTTCGTCAGCTCCACCGGCGTCAAGGAACTCGCCAAATTCGGCGGCGACATCACCGGGCTTGTACCGGCAGCCGTGTCGGCGAAAATTCTCGAGCGGCTTAACCAGGACTGAACCCCGAGGCAGGGGAGGAGGAGAACGGCATGACAGTTGAAGAGATTTTGGAAGAAATGGAAGGCTTACTCCTGGAAGCGTCGCGGGTGCCCTTCACCAACAAGCGGGTCATCGACGAAGACGACCTCGGCCGCCTGATCGACGAACTCAGAGAAGTGCTGCCCGGCGAACTGATGGAAGCCAACCGCATCATCAGCGAACGGCAGCGTATCATGGAAGACGCCCAAAAAGAAGCCCAGGGCATCGTCGACCAGGGGAAGAACTACATCCACCGTCTCACCGACGAGAACGCCATCGCCCGCCAAGCCCAGGAACAGGCCAACGAAATCATCCAGCAGGCCCACAAGGAAGCGCGCGACCTGCGCGGCGACGCCATGACCTACGCCGACGACGTCTTCTCCTACCTCGAAGAAAACCTCGCCAAAACGCTCGAAGTCGTCCGCCAGAGTCACGGAAAGCTACACCAGGCCAAAAAAGACTAGCCGCCGCCAAAGCGGCAGCCAGAATGACAGCACACGCCGGGAGCCGCGCGCTCCCTATTTTTTTATCAGTACCCTGACCCCGCGGCCGACATGGCACGCCAGCGACAGCGCCGCCAGCGCCACCGTGAAGAGCAGCGCGACATACCCCATCTGCTCGAAACGGGTCAGCCAGAATACCGGCGACCAGCCGCCCCCCGGCATCACCGCGGCCGGCACGCTTAGCGCCGCCGGCATAACCCCTCCGGCGCCCATCATCAGCAACGTGATCAGCGCCGCCAGCACGGCGTGCAGCAACCGGCCGAAAATATACGGCGCGATCCTGATGCCCGATTCGATCACGATACTGGCCACCTGTCCGTGGACACACAGCCCGCTCCAGGCGATAATCGCACTGGTCACCGCCACCTTCTCCACCAGCGGCGCATCCGCCTGGCTGGCAGCCATCGCACCGATATCGATCTCGAAAAACCCGCTCACCAGCGACGGCGCCAGATTAGTGCTGAAGCCCACCGCCCCCAGCACCCAGGCGAACGCCGTCTCCAAAGCGCCAGTCACACCCATCACCGACACGATCCTGAGAAATACGGAAAATACGATGATAAACCCGCCGATTAAGAGAATAGTATTCATCGAGGATTTCACCGCGTCGCCCAAGAGCTGCCCCGGCGACCGTTTATCCTCCTGCCTGGCGTTATATAAAGCCCGGAAAGCGCGTACGACGATATTGCCGGGCGGCGTCGCCGCCTCGGGAGTCTGTCGGTCGCGGCCGCGGGCGTGGAAGCGGAAAATCACGCCCACGAGAAAACTGGACAAATAATGCGCCAGCGCGATCGTCGCCCCCAGCTCGGGCATCGCGAACATGCCCACCGCCACCGCCCCGAACATGAACAACGGGTCGGCCGTATTCGTGAACGACAGCAGCCGTTCCGCCTCCACCGCCGTACACAACTGATTCTTGCGGAACTTGCTCGTGATCACCGCATCCATAGGATACCCCGACGCCAGCCCCATGCTGAGCGCGAACGCCCCGACCCCGGGCACGTTAAACACAGGGCGCATCAGCGGCTCGAGCAGCACGCCGATAAAATGCACCACCCCCAGGCCCATGAGGATTTCCGACAAAATAAAAAAAGGCAACAAAGCGGGGAAAACGACGTTCCACCAGAGATTTAGCCCTATAATCGCCGAATCGAAAGCGTCTTTGGGGTACTGCACCATGGCTATGGTCACGAAAACCGTGGCGAAAGCTAGAAAAAATGTCAGCAAGCGGGAACGGTAACGCCGCCCTTTTCCCCACAAACCCATCGCGAACTCTCCTCCTCACCCCCGGCGTCTGCTAATATATATATTGGGGCGGGGGAGGTAATATACCCCCAACACACCGCAGTAGACAGGAGGCACACATGACGCTACCGACCATCGGGCTGGCCCTGGGCTCGGGCGGCCTTAGAGGCCTCGCCCACATCGGCGTCCTCAAAGTCCTGGAGCGCGAACGAATCCCCGTAAACTACATAGCCGGCTGCAGCATCGGCAGCCTCGTCGGCTCCCTCTACGCCTCCGGCCTGGACAGCGAAACAATATTCAAACTCGCGAAAAACCTCAAGCGCCGTCACTGGATCGACTTCGTGATCCCCAAAATGGGGCTGGTCGCCGGGGACAGAACCCTCGAGACCATACGGCTCCTCACCCAGCGCAAACATTTCGCCGAACTCGCCATCCCCCTGGCCGTCGTGGCCGCCGACCTCAACACCGGGCAGGAAGTGATCTTCCGCGACGGCGAAGTGGCCCACGCCGTGAGAGCCAGCATATCGGTCCCTGGCGTCTTCGTGCCCTATAGCTACGACGCCGACATCGTCATCGCCGTCGACCTCGTCCCCACCGGCGACGTCGCCGCCTTCGCCAACATCTTCGACGTCATCATCCAGACCATCGACATCGTCGAACGGCAACTCTTCAAACAACGCGAACACTACTGCGACCTGCTCGTCAAACCCGACGTCGGCCACATCTCGCCCAGCTCCTTCGACCGGCTGGACGAATGCGTCGACCTCGGAACCCAAGCTATGGAAGCCGGCCTGCCCCAGCTCCGGCAACTCCTGGCGGACAAGCAACATATAACGGCGACTGGCGGAAATCCTGCCCCCCGCGCCGCCACTCCGGACTAGGCATCCCCAAACTGTACACATCGGTAGCCAGCGTATCAAGCGCCAGCATCGCCTGCAGCGGCGTCAGCTCAGCACCGTAAAGCTCGCGACCGTGGAGGAAATGCGTCGTCTTCGTCACCACTGGCACCGACGCCGTCCTCGCCACCGTCCGCAGCAGACGGCGTCCGCGCTCGCCGAAAGCCAGCACCCGCGCGTACAACGGGCCGCTATCGTCCCAGGCCGCCACATCCGCGCGGCGGCTCAACAGCAGCGCATGCACCAGCACCCGCTGCAAACGGGTCAGGGAATACCGCTTGCTCTTGAGGACAGACAAAAGCTCATCCAGGCCGCCGGCCGCGCCGGCGGCCTTCAGCTTGAACTCCAATCCCTCGGAAACATCGGGAAGATTGGCCAGGTCGGCCACGCTCGCCCGCCGCAGCGCGGCCAGCAAAACGAGCGCCAAATCGCCCCAGGCCACCGGGCCGCGCCCCTCCGCCAGGCAACGCTCCGCCAGCTCCCGGCCCGAAGCGGGCAGAGCCCCGAAAGCCTGCTCCGCCCGTCCGGCCAGCAGCGCGCCGCGGACCGCCGTCGCGCTGGCGATCGGCCCCGAAACATCCTTATCGTGATAATGCGCCTCGCGGCGGGCCACGGGACAGGGGACCATAGCCGGCGCGTACCTTTCGATAGCGCGCAGATACTCCACCGCCAGGATATTGTTCGGCGAAGCCACCACCGCCGGCGGCAGCCCGCTGGCGGCGGCCAGGGAGCGCCCCAGCGCCGCGGCGTAAGTCTCGCCCGCATCCAGCCGGCGGCGCATCACCGTCCGCACCGCCTCATCCTCGACCGCCGCCGCCAGGCGCCTGAGCGCCCCGAGATCGGGATGCTCCGCCCCGAAACTCAGGCGGTCGACCACCCCGAGCGAATGGAAGAGGCGGACAGCGCCGGCGGCGAAAAACTGCGCGCTCCGCACCGCGAACGCCGCCGGCAGCTCCAGCACCAGATCGACGCCCCCGCGCACCGCCATCTCCGCGCGGGTCCACTTATCGAACAATGCCGGCTCGCCGCGCTGCACGAAATTGCCGCTCATCGCCGCCACGATCGCCGCCTCGCCGGCAAGCCGGCGCGTCTCCTCCACATGATAGCGATGGCCGTTGTGGAACGGATTATACTCGGCGACAATACCGACCGCGCGCATACAACAGATACCCCCATAATCATCGTCATTGCCACAGCCTTCGCGCTGCGGCAGGCCAAATCCTTCCACCGGCAAATACATATTTTTGATAATAGTTTCACAAAAAGGCAGGGAAAATAATATAGGTGTCGAAGAAATAAAAAATATATGTAGTCTGGTGGTCAGACCAGATATGACGAAACAGCATTGGAGGAATTGTCATGATAATCCTGGTGGTCAATTGCGGAAGCTCGTCGATCAAATACCAGCTTTTCAACATGGCCGACGAGTCGGTATTGGCCAAGGGCTTGGTAGAGCGCATCGGACTGGAA
>JALHDI010000245.1 GCA_022839045.1 Sporomusaceae bacterium | reverse complement strand
ATCAACCAGACCATCTTGGGAAGAGCTGGTTATCGATGCCGAGCGCATCGGCTATCCGCCCCACCATGATCCGGACGAGGCCGTCGACAGTATCCGGCCGGTGGTAAAAACCCGGGCTGGCGGGCATGATCGTGACTCCCAGGTTGGACAGCGTCAGCATGTTGCCAAGATGGATGGAGCTCAGCGGGGTCTCCCGCGGTACGAGCACCAGGCGGCGCCGTTCCTTGATGACGACGTCGGCGGCGCGGCAGAGAAGATTGTCGGCCAGGCCGTGGGCGATCGCGGCCACCGTGCGCATCGAACAGGGCGCGACGACCATGGCGTCCGTCTTGAACGAGCCGCTGGCGATGGCGGCGCCGAGATTATCGAAGGCGTGCAGCCGGGTGACGAGGTTCTCCACATCCTTGTGCGCGACGCCGCACTCGTGTTCGAGCACCTTCCAGCCGTTCGCGGATACCACGGCATGAATTTCGTGCCCCCCGCCGCTCAGAAACTTCAGCAGTTCCCAGCCGTAAACGGCGCCGCTCGCCCCTGATATGCCAACGATAATGCGCACGTGTCAGTCCTCCGTTTTTACGGCTTGTCGATATAAGCTGCCAGGTCCAGATCCTTTTCCCCGGGGATGCGGATCTTTTCGAACCGGAAGGGGTCGGAGCCGTAGGGAACGGTGGCGTCGATGCCCATCTTGTCGCTGAGGCCGTCGCTGCTTGAGGGATCGAGTTTATTGCCGAGGGCGTCATTGACGACGACAAGGTCGCGGCCGGCCTGGAAGCGGGTGGCGATTGCCCATTCGACGTCGAGGGGGTCGAAGATGTCGACATCCTTGTCGACGACGACGACGCGCTTGACTTCCTGGCTGCTGGCGAAGGCGGCGAACATGGCGTTTTTTGCTTCGCCTTCGTTTTGCTTGTCGATAGCGATAACGGCATGATACCTGCAGGTGCCGCCGGGGGTGAGGTGGACGGCCAGCGCGTTGGGGACGGCGCCCTTGATGACCTGCAGCATGCCCCCTTCGCGGGGGATGGCGCCCAGCAGCATATGCTCCATGGTCGCCGGGACGATGGTATGATAGATCGGGCTGCGGCGGGTGGTGACGGCGGTCAGTTCGATGACCGGCTTGGGAGATGCCGGGCCGTAGTATTTGGGGTATTCGCCGAACGGCCCTTCCATTTCGCGGACGTCCGGCAGCAGGCGCCCTTCGAGGACGATCTCGGCGTGGGCCGGGACGGCCAGGTCGACGGTTTCGCCCCGGACGAGCTCGAGCGGCTGGTCGTAGAGGGCGCTGGCGAGGGTGTATTCGTCGAAGCCGAGGGGGGCGATGGCCTGGGAGGCCAGCAGCAGGATTGGGTCGACCCCGATGGCGATGGCTACGTCGAGCGGTTTGCCCTTCGCTTCCGCCGCGCGGTAAAAGTGGGACAGGTGGCGGGGCAGGATGAGTATCCCCAGTTTATTCGGTCCCAGGACGTGGAGACGGTGGATGGAGAGGTTGCCCGCCCCGGTCTCGGGGTCCTTGGCTATCAGGACGCCGGCTGTTATATAGGGGCCGCCGTCTTTTTCATGGTGTACGGGGATTGGCAGTTTGCCGAGGTCGACGGACAGTTCGACGACTTCTTTCACCGGCGCCCGCCCTTTATCGACCATAACACAGTCGCGGGGCGCGGCCTGTGCGGCGGCCACGGCGGACACCAGCCTGTCGGCCGGCACGCCGATGGCTTGGGCGAACATGGCGCGGGTGCTGGCGAGGCCGGTGACGACGGGGATTTGGGCGCCGGCAACATTGTTGAACAGCAGCGCGTACTTGCCGTCGGCCTTTTTCCCGAGGCCGGCGAGCTCATACTTCCGGCTTACCTCGCGGCTCACCGTTTTGAGCAGCCCGTCGCCCTTCAGTACTTCCAGCCAGTCGCGCAACGACTTGATACCCATCAAATTCGCCCTCC
>JALHDI010000095.1:10890-14438 GCA_022839045.1 Sporomusaceae bacterium | reverse complement strand
TTTGCCGGCCACCTCCACCACGAACACCCCCCGGTTTTGCCCGAGTGGCAGAGACACCAGCACCCGGTTGTCACCCGCGCCGCTGAACCGCCCCATCCTCTGTCCCAAAAAGCGGGACGTGAAAAAAGCGAGCGCGATCACAACCGCAAAGGTCAACAGCAATGTAAAAATATAAGCCACGGTCGAAAGCCACGACGAACCTGCCGGCTGAGGCTCCTGATAAGGCAGGTACTCCCCGCCCTGCCCCGCCGCCAACACCGGGCCGCAAAGGCAGAGCACCGCCACCAGCACGGCCGCTGCCCGCCAAACGTTAAACCTGCTCATATCAGCCGATGGCTTTGCGGATAGCTTCCAACACCCTGTCCGGCTGGAACGGCTTGACGATGAAATCGCGGGCCCCCGACTGGATAGCCTCGATAACCATCGCCTGCTGGCCCATGGCGCTGCACATGATAACCTTCGCGCCGGGGTCGATCTTCTTGATCTGCTTCACGGCCGAAATCCCGTCCATCTCCGGCATGGTAATATCCATCGTCGTCAGATCGGGGCGCAGCTCCTGGAACTTCTCCACCGCCTTCGCGCCGTTCTCCGCCTCGCCCACGACCTCGAAACCGTTCTTCGTCAGGATATCCTTGATCATCATCCGCATAAAAGCCGCATCGTCCACTATCAGGACCTTAATTGCCATAGCGCATTCTCTCCCTCTCAAAAATTCGTCTGTAGATTACTGCAGGGCCGTCCGGTCGAGCTGGCCGATAATCTCCGTGACCCGCACACCGAAATTCTCATCGATGACCACAACTTCACCTTTGGCGATTTGCTTGCCGTTTACCAGGATATCCACCGGTTCGCCGGCCAACTTGTCGAGCTCGACCACCGAGCCGGGAGCGAGTTCGAGAATCTCACGGATGAGCTTGCGGGTCCGGCCGAGCTCCACCGTAACCTGGAGCGGCACATCCAGGATAAGGCCGATATTCGTATCCGACACCGGCAGCATCGCCGGCTTCAGCGGCGCGAACTGCACCGGCTGCACCACCACATTCTGCGGCAGCGATGCCGACGCCGCCGGCATCGCCACCATCGGCTGCGGGGCAGGCATCATCGGCTGGGGCATCGGCTGAGACAGGGGTTGCGATGCCGGCGCGGCCGCAGCCGGCATCGGCGCCGGCGTGGGCGTGGGTGCCGATGCCGGCTGCGGCACGGCGTTGGCTTCCACCACCCCGATCAGATTGGCCACCATCTCCTTGGCAACATCCAGCGACACCAGCTGCATTATCTCGCTGTCGATCAGATCCTCGACCTCCATGCGGAAGGAAACCTCCACCATAGGATCGTCGGGACCGGTCACGCCGGTGATCTTCGTATCGCTCGAGAAATCGAGCAGATTGCAGGACGGCGGCGCGATATCGATCTTCTTCTTGAACACCGTCGACATCGACGTGGCCACCGAACCCATCATCTGGTTCATCGCCTCGGTCACCGCGCTCATATACAGCTCGTTCAGCTCGGTCGGCGGGTTGGTGCCGTCGCCGCCCATCATCAGATCCGAAATTATCAGCGCGTCCTGCTCGCGGATCGCCAGGATATTGCTGCCGATCAGCCCGTGGGTATAGCCAACCTCGATAACCAGATACGGCAGCGGATACTGTTTCTTGATCTCGTTGATGCTCGAAATGCGGACCTTGGGCGTGGTGATGGACACGCGGCGGCTCAGCAGGATCGACAGCGTCGTAGCCGCGCTGCCCATCGAAATATTGCCTATCTCGCCCATCGCATCCTTTTCGATATCGCTCAGGTCCCCCTCGCTACTCGCGACAGGTTCTCCCCGCAGCAAGGCGTCTATCTCTTCTTGCGAAAGAAAGCCGTTATTCATCACCATCTTCTCCTTTGGAAATTATTTGCGTTATCTGCACAGCCAGCTTCTTGCCGGAAATGCCCGGCGTGCAACGGAACTTCTCGTTGCTGCCGACGTTAATTTTCAGATCCTCGTCCACCCTCGTCTCCAGCTGGAGCACATCGCCCGGGGTCAGCCCCAAAAGCTCGTGGACGTTCACCCCGATACTGCCCAGCTCCACCACGACAGGGATGAGCGTCTTCTCCAGCTTGCGCTGCAAGGCCCTGATATTCTCATCGGTCGCCTGCTTGGCCATCGAAGAAGCCACCCAATAAGTCGTCGACAACTTCGACATGATCGGCTCGAGCACCAGATAAGGGATGCAGATGTTAAGCAATCCTTCCGCCTGGCCGATCTTCGTCTGCAGCGTGATGATAACCACCATATCGTTGGGCGGCACGATCTGCGTAAACTGGGGATTGGTCTCGATCGCATCCATCCGCGGCTCGAGGGCAATCACCTGCTTCCACGCCTCCGTGAAGCTCTCCAGCGTCTTCGCCAGCACCCTTTTTACGATGACCTCCTCAATATCAGTAAGAGGCCGGGGCTTGGCCGGCGGGGCGCCCGGACCGCCGAAAAGGCGGTCGATAATCGCGAACACGATGTTCGGGTTGAGTTCCAGGAGCACGCTGCCCTTCAGGGGGCGCATCTGAAAGACGCTGATAACGCTGGGGTTGGGCAGCGAACGGATGAACTCCTCATATGTAAGCTGATCGACCGAAGCTACGTTGATATTCACGAACGAGCGCATGTGGGCGGCCAGATATGTATTCAAGAGGCGGGCGAAATTCTCGTGGAGCATGTACAAAGTGCGGATCTGGTCCTTGGAGAACTTGTCGGGACGCTTGAAATCGTAAACCTTAACCTTGCGCTGGGTCTGCTCGATCTTCATATCTTCCGCTGAAACCACGCCGGTCGACAAGGCTGACAACAGCTCGTCTATTTCCGACTGGGAAAGCACATCGGCACCTGCCACGTAACCACCTCCTTCCTCGCGGTCTCGAAACCCTACTGCAACACGAAATTCGTGATATAGACCTCGTAAACCCGCTCCTCGCCGAGAGCGCGGTTCACCTCCGCCTTCATAAGGTCTTTCAGCCTTTCCTGACGGGACGGCTCGAAATCTTCGACCTTCTGGGACCGCAGCAGTTGAACCACCGCATCCAGTGATTTAATTTCCTCGGGGGAGGCGCCTTTTCCTCCTGCGGCAAGGGCATTCTTCGCGGGTTTTAGCTCTAATATGACACCAATTTTCAAATATCGACCCGAGGTCACGCCGCCGATATTCACTATCAGCCCGTCCTTGGGATCGCCGAGCTTCAGGAAGACGCCCGGCTCGCGCGCCCCCTTGCCATCCGTCTTCGAACTGATCACCTTCGTCGCGATGAAGTACGAAATGCCGCCGGCCAGTATCAGCCCGACCACGATCAGGCCGACAATCAACATCACGGAAAACTTTCTGCCGCCTTCTTCGGCCATGCCACAATCCCTCCAGTCATCTGTATATCAGCGGACAGGGCCCTACTCCTCGCCCTGCGCCTGCGGTTTTTTCCTCTTCGTGGGCGCCAGGAAGGCCTCCAGCTTCTCTTCGACGATGCGAGGATTGTCACCGGCCTGAACAGACAGAATGCCCTCCAAGGTAACCTCGTACACG
>JALHDI010000095.1:0-10838 GCA_022839045.1 Sporomusaceae bacterium | reverse complement strand
GGCGATCGGCAGGAACAGGATATTCGCGGAAAAGATACCGTACAGCGTCGCGAGGAACGCGGTCGCGATCGCCGGGCCGAGCGACTCGGTATCCGACAGGTTGCCCAGCACGTGCACCAGGCCCATAACCGTGCCGATAATGCCCATCGTCGGCGCATAGCCGCCGGCGGCGTCGAAAATGCTCGCCCCCTTGTGGTGGCGCTCCTGGATGAAAGCCAGCTCCGTCTCCATGATGCTGCGGACCAGCTCGGCGTCGGTGCCGTCGATGACCAGTTGCATGCCCTTCTTGAGGAACTTGTCCTCGATCCCGTTAAGGTCCTCCTCCAGGGCCAGCAGGCCCTCGCGGCGGGCCTTCTCGGCGAAGCTCACCAGCGTGGCGATCAGGCTCCCCACGTCGTGCTTCTCGTCCGTGAAAGCGATGCGCAACAGCGTGGGCACCGTTTTCAGCTCCTCGACCGTAAACCCGATGGCGGTGGCGCCGATCGTGCCGCCGGTGATCATCACAAAGGCCGGCACGCTTAAAAGGCTGGTGAGATGCCCGCCCTCCAGGATAACCGACAGCAGCAGCGCCCCGATACCGATAACCAAGCCCAGAATTGTCGTCAGATCCATACCAGCACCTCAACTATCGCGTATTGCGGAACATCGCCCGGCGGTAATCCATTACCCGCCGTACCACCTCGTCCATCCCCTCGGCGACGATCAGCTTCTTGCCGTTCGTGAGCGTTATAACCGTATCCGGAGTTTCCTCGATAGTTTCGATAAGGTCGGCGTTCAAGACAAAGTCGTGGTCATGGGACTTGAACTTGGTCAGCTTAATCATTCGTAAGCCCCCTTATATCCAGCCCGCGGGCGAGAGTGCGGACACCCCCGCCCTCAGGCTCCGGAATTAGCGTTTCAGATTCGCCAGCTCCTGCAGCATCTCGTCGGTCACCGTGATGATCTTCGAGTTCGCCTGGAAACCGCGCTGGGTGATGATCATATTCGAAAACTCGTTGGCCAGGTCGACGTTCGCCATCTCCAGCGTGCCGGGATTGAACTTCCCGCGGCCGCCGGTGCCGCTCTCGCCGATCTGGGCCACGCCCGAGTTGTTCGACTCGGCGAACAGGTTCTCGCCCACCTTGTTGAGGCCGGCCGGGTTGTTGAAGGTCGCCAGCGCCACCTGGGCCAGGTTCTGGCTCTGGCCGTTGGTGAACTTGCCGACGATGATCCCGGACGGATCGATCGACGTCGTGTCGAGCGTGCCGGCGGCGTAGCCGTTCTGGCCCGTCGCCTGGATCGTCGACGAGCCGCCGAACTGGGTGATGTCCATGTCAAGATTTATCGCCATCGGATTTGCTCCGGTGGGGGTGAAACCGACAGGGCCGGCGGTTCCCGGGCCGGTGGTAGTAGCGGGATTGAAGACGGCTGCCGCCGCTGTTGGCGCAGTACCATTTGTCAAGTCGAGGTTATATGTCGTTCCTCCGTACGCGAAAGATGCCGTCGGTAAATTGGTGGTGCTGAACTCGTAGCGGTTCTGACCGCTTAACGCGTCGTATGCGATGGTTCCCGAAGCAATCGGCGTCGTCGAACTGCTGCTGGGGTCTGTGATGCTGTAGGACCATTCATCATTGTGGGTGGCGTCAGCAGCCACCGTCTGGGTGAAGGTAATCTTGAAGGTATGCGGCATGCCATCGTCTCCAAAAACGGTGAAGTTATGCGATGACTCGGTCCCGACGCTCGTATTGTCCAGCTTAAAATTGGCAGCTGCGGCGAAACTAAGCGTGCGTTGGGCCGGGTCGGCAAGCATTGCCACATTCGTCACGTTGGCCAGCGTTCCGTCGGTGTTGAAGGTTACCTCCCGCAGCGTGTTGGTCACAGCGCCGGTTGCGTCAGGCACCTGCACATAAGCCAGCCACGTGTTGGTGCCGGTTTTGACAAATGTCTGCTTGACCTCGTGGCTGTTGCCGAGCGAGTCGAACACGTCGCGCGAAGTGTTGATCGAGGTGCCGATAGCCGCATCGGCCGACAGGTTGTTGGCGTAGGTGATCTCCGTCGACGCCAGGGCCGGCATGGCGGCCCCGACCGGTATCTGGATGGTGGTGACGTCGCCGGCGGTGTTGATGTGGCCGGTGTTGTCCGCCATCCAGCCCATCACCTTGTAGCCGGTGCCGGGCACCAAGTAGTTGCCGTCGGTGTCGAAGTCGAAGTTGCCGGCGCGGGTGTAGATCTGCTGGGCGCCGTTGCCGAGGATGAAGAACCCCGAACCCTGGATCGACAGGTCCGTTCCCTTGCCGGTCGGCTGGAACGAGCCGTCGGTGAAGATGGTGTCGATGCTCGCCAGGCCCATGCCGAGGCCGACCTGCATCGGGTTGGTGCCGCCGCGGTTGCCCTGGGCGGACGACGCGCCGGTTATCGTCTGGCTTAAGACGTCCTGAAACTGGACGCGGCTGCCTTTGAAACCGACGGTGTTTACGTTGGCGATGTTGTTGCCGATTACGTCCATGCGGGTCTGGTGGTTCCTGAGACCCGACACGCCGGAAAACAACGAACGCATCATAATAAATGACCTCCCTTTAAGTACGCGCGATTGGCCGGCCGCTTCCGTCATTCGGCGGCCGTGGGCTCCCTGAGAGGTCCAGCCCTACACAATCACTGCGCTGTCGATGTTGGTAAACACGTTGTCTCTGATATTCGTGCCGTCCATGGCCGTGATGACCGTCCGGTTCTTGACGCTGACCACGAGGGCCAGGTTGTCCATCAGGATGAGCGAGTCGCGCGCCCCCTTCTGGGCCGCCTTGTCCACCGCCCCGGAGATCTTGGCGAGATCAGTGCCGTCGAGCTGGATGTTGCGGCTCGACAGCCTCTGGAGGGCGTGCTGGGAAAACTTCACGCCGGCCAGTTCCTGGGCGAGCACCTGATTAAACGACTGGCCTTCGGGCGTCCTGGCGGAAGGCTGCGCCGACGGGGCCTGGCCGGGTTTCTGGACCGGCAGAAGCGGTTGCTGATAGTAAATGCGGTTGTCGGTCATGCCCTTGCGCCCCCTTTACGCGTTCATTACCTCGGCCACCTGCGCGACGCTGATCAGGCTGCCTTCGATCATCAGCTTCTTGGCGCCGTTGGAGTCCGTCATCCAGCTGAGTACCTTGCCGGACAGCGTATGCCCGTCGGCGTCCGACCAGGTCACCGTCTTGCCGACCAGGTCGTCGAGATTCTCCGGCACCGTCTCCTTGATCTTGGCTACGTCCAGCATAGTGTCCTCAAGCTGGAGCTTCGGCTGGCCGTTCACCATTTTGACCGACTTGACCGTGCCGGTGAGGTTGTAGCCTTCGCCGGTGTTCCAGACGACCGTCTGGCCGATCATCGCCGTGGCCCGGGTCATAAGCTCGGTGGTGTCGATCAGCGGCTCGACCGAAATGACATCGTCGACGTCGATCTGTATGTCGGCGCCGATCATCAGCTTCGGCTGGCCGTTGACGATCTGGACTCCGGTGGCAACGCCGGAAAATAACTCGCCGTTGTCGTTGGCCCACGTGACCAGCGAACCGATCATGCTTGTCGCTTTGGTCGTCTGCATCATCGTGTTCATGTTCTGCATCTGCTCTAGGCTTGAAAATTGCGCCATCTGGGCGATGAAGTCCGTGTCGCTCATCGGCGCGAGCGGGTCCTGGTTCTGCAATTGGGCGACCAGCAGCTTCAGGAAATCGTCCTTGCCCAAAGAATCGTTGGTCTGTCGCGTCGTGGTCGTCGTGTCCGCCGTTCCTGTAGTCTGATTCGTACCGTTTACTGTTGACATTTCCTTCCTCCTTCCCGTTAAACTCGGTAGTCGATCCCCGCCGAGCCGCCGGTCGTCTGCGAACCGATGGCGGCCACCGTGGCGACCGTGTCCGCGTAGCCCTCGTCGCCATCCGTCCTGCGCGCCGTCTGCGGCGCCTGCTGCTGCTGGGGCGCGTGGCGCTGGTCGTTGGCGAAGAAGTGGTCGAGGGAGGCGTAAACACCCACGTTGTCGACCTTCAGTCCCTGGTTGGCCATGTCCTGCCTGAGTTGGGGCAGCGAAGCCTCGATGGCGGCGCGGACCTCGGCATTCGCGGTATGGAAGGTGGCGCTGACCGCCCCGCTGTCCACCACGATCTTCAACGTCAGTTCACCGAGATGCTCGGGCTTGAGCTTGATGACCATCTCGCTGTTCGCGGCCCGGGTGATGAGGCGGGCGTGGTCGACGATCTGCCCGGCGACGTCGTGCGGGTCCTGGGCGGACGCCGTCGTCTGGCTGCCGGCCGGTGCGAAAATGTCGTCGGCCGCGTTCGTCCGTCCGGCGGCCTGGTCGACCAGCCCGGCGAACGCCTGGCTCGAAGCTGCCGTCTCGGCGGTCGGTGCGGCGTTCTGGGCTGCGGACGGGAAGCTCTCGGCCGTAAGCGCGGAACTGTCGTCGCCTGCCGCCTGTGCCTCGCCGCCGGCTGCCACCCTCATGGTCGCCGCCGTCGCGGTCAGGGTCGGGGAATCGGTTGCGGCAGCGGTCACGGGCGCCGCCGCGGATTTCTCCGGCTGCCGCTGTCCGCCGGCTATCGCCGCCGTTATCGCCGCTTGCGTAACCACCGTCGGCTTGGCCTGCTGCCCCGCGGCCGCTTCCGAATCCGGCGCTGCTGCCGTGGGCTGTTCGGCCGGTGCCGGTATGTCCGTTGCGGCCGGAATAGGTGCCGCCCCCGCTTCGGTCGTCGGCGCGGGCGTCGTTGCCGTCGCCGGTGTCGACGGCGTTGCCGCCGGTGTCGTCACAGGCACAGCCTGCATCGCCGGCGTTGCGGGCGGCGTTTGTCCGCTGGCGGAAGCCGGCTGCGGTTGTTGAAGCGTTTGCGCGGCTCCCTGGCCTGTCGCCTCTGGCAGGGCCTGCTGACCGGCGTCGTCCGTTGCCGGAACGGTCAACTGCGGCATGGGCGGGGGTTGCGCCGCCGTGGCGGTCTGTCCGGTCGCGGCCATCAGCGGCGCGACCGCTCCTGCGGTATCCTGGGCCGTCTGCGCCACCGTCGGCTGACCGGCGGCCGGCGTCAACGGCAACTGGGCCAGCAGCACGGCGGCGTTCCACATCCCCGGCGTAAGTCCCGGCGAGGCTTCGCTCGCGGCCTGGGTCTCCGCGTCCGGCTTAGCCTCCTCGTCGCCCTGCGGCTGCCCGGCGGCCACCAGGCCGGCGAACATCGCCTCGAACCCCCCGTCGTCCTTGCCCTGCGAAGCGGCGGTTTTTCCTGCTCCTTTCGGCGGTGCGGCAGCCTGAGCCTCGGCCGCGAACTGCATTACAGCTATATCCATTCATTCACCTCCTTTCCGTGGCGTCATCTATACTAAAAGGCCGGCCATTTACATGGTCTTGCCTTTCAGCATATCCTCGGTGAGGCGGGCAGCCCGCCGGGCGTCGAGAAGCGACATTATCTTAGCCACCTGGCTGTCCTCCATCTTGCCGAAAATCGCCAGGACGGTCGGGTCGTCGAGTTGATTCAGGATGGGCACCGCCTCGTCAGGCTTCATCTCGGCGTAAAGCCGGGCCAGCCGGGAGATGCGCTTGGCCTCCTCCTGCTTCGCTTTGGCCTCCCTGGCCTTAAGTTCGTCAGCCGATACGGCGACGGGGGCGGGAGCGGGTGCCGGAGCGGTCTGGGCCGCCGGCGCGGGGATCGGCTTCTCGGCGGCGTCTTCGGGCGGCAGTTCGACGGTCTCGAAATTCGTGGCCGCCTGTTTGACGAAATAACGGCCGATAACCGGGTAAGAGGCCAGATTATACTTGGCGGCCAGAGCGTCGACATCGATGAACTTCAGGTACATCGCGGCGGCGAGGCTGCCGCCGGCCATCATCAGCACCGCCAGCAGGACCAGCGTCGCCTTCAGCAGGAAGCGGAACCTTCTTTTCTTGGCCGGCGCGTTCGCGGGAGCGGATTTCGCGCCGGGTTTCTCTTTTTCGGGCAGTTTCTGTTTTTCAGCCATGGACGGTATCAGCCCACCTTTTGCGTAAGGTTTAGCCGCACAGGCTCAAAACCTTGTTGACGTACGCCCTCGTCTCCGGGTAAGGCGGCACGCCGGCGTACTGCCGCACCGCATCGGGTCCGGCGTTATAGGCCGCGACGGCCCTGACGACATCGCCGCCAAACGCGGTAAGCATCTGTTTCAGGTAACGGACCCCGCCGTCGATATTCTCGCGCGGGTCGAAAGTATTGCGCACCCCCAGCGAGCGGGCCGTCTCGGGCATAAGCTGCATCACGCCCGTCGCCCCGGCGGTCGAAACCGCCTGCGGCTGGAGGTCGGATTCCGCCACGGCCACCGCCAGCGCCAGGTCGGCGTCGACGCCGTGCCGTCTTGCAGCCGCCTGCACCATCGCCGCGATCTCCTGCCGTGCGGCCGAAGACATCTTCGCCGGTGCACCGGCGCCCTGCGCCCTGGTCATAGCCGCCGCGAAACTCTCCTCCTGGACAGGCGGCAGCACCGGCTGCATCTGCTGAAAACGCTGTTCGATAGCGGCGATGCGTTGCATCACCCGTTGCATGCTCTCCATAGGCACCCTCTTCTAACTGTTGCGGACGAAGGCCTGCAATCCCAGCTCGTCCAGCAGCTTCTGCTCCTCAAGCAGCGCTTCGGCCTGATACTGGGCGAGACGCTTCTCGCGCAGTTTCTCCACCAGCTTGCGGGCCCTGGCGGCCTCCTCCAGGGCGGTCAGGCACTCCTGCCGCCTGTGGGCGGCCGTCTCCACCCGGACATGCTGACGGGAAATATCCCCTTTTAGTTTATCGTTATAATCCCGGAACATCTTAAGTACTGCCACCGTTACCGGTTCGGCAAGCTGGCGGCGGTAGTCGGCGACGTGGGCGGCCAGCTCCGCCTCCAGGGCGGCCAGCCGGTCCCGCTCGGCCACGTACTGCGCCGTCGCCTCGGCCAGTTTTACCTGCGCCTGCTCCTCCTGCAGGCGGCGGAACTTCAACAGCGTCTCTAGTCGGAACTGGAACGGCCGCACCGCGGATCACCTCGCCTGCCTCGAAAGATTACCCGGTAAGGCCAGCAGCCGGTCGACCGCGTCCTTGAGATCGGACTGCTCGCGGACGCTCTGGCGGAGAAACTCCCTGATCGGGCCGATCATCTGGATGGCCTGGTCGATCGCCGGGTTGCTGCCGTGCACGTACGCGCCGATGTTGATGAGGTCCTCGGCGTCGCGGTAAGTCGCCAGCATCGTCCTGATCTTCTGGGCCGCATCCCAGTGCTCCTCGTCCACGATCTCCAGCATCAGCCTGCTGACGCTCTGGAGGATGTCGATCGCCGGGTAGTGATTCTGGGCCGCCAGCGCCCGCGACAGCACTATATGGCCGTCGAGGATGCTGCGCGCCGCATCGGCGATCGGTTCATTCATATCGTCGCCGTCCACCAGCACCGTATAGATGCCGGTTATCGACCCCTTCTCCCCCGCCCCGGAGCGCTCCAGCAGCTTCGGCAGCAGCGCGAACACCGACGGAGTATAGCCGCGGGTCGCCGGCGGCTCGCCGACCGTCAGCCCCACCTCGCGCTGGGCGACCGCGAAACGGGTCACCGAATCCATCATCAGCACCACGTTCAGGCCCTGATCGCGAAAATACTCGGCGACCGCGGTGGCCGTCATCGCCCCCTTGAGGCGCAGGAGCGCCGGCTGGTCGGAAGTCGCCACGACCACGACCGAGCGTTTCAGCCCCTCCTCGCCGAGATCGCGCTCGATGAATTCGCGCACCTCGCGGCCGCGTTCGCCCACCAGGGCGATGACGCTTATATCGGCCTCCGTGTTGCGGGCCACCATGCCCATCAGCGTGCTCTTGCCCACGCCGCTGCCGGCCATAATCCCCACCCGCTGGCCGCGGCCGAGGGTCAGAAGACCGTCCACGGCGCGGACGCCCGCGGAAATTCTATCGGTAATCCGCTGCCTGGACAGCGGCGGCGGCGGCACGGCGTGGAGCGGATATTCCGCGGTTCCCGTCAGTGGCCCCTTGCCGTCGATCGGATTGCCCAGCCCGTCGATAATGCGGCCCAAAAGGCTTCGGCCCACCTTCACCGTCAGCGTCCGCCGGGCCGAAACAACCTGGCAGCCGGGGCCAATTCCATGGAGCTCGCCCAGCGGCATGAGCAGCACGCTGTTCTCGCGGAACCCCACCACCTCCGCCGGCAGGCTGAACCCGTCATCCGGTGAGGTGATATAACACAAATCCCCCAGATTGACCCGGGGACCTAAGGATTCGATCAGCAGGCCGATAATCTTGCTGACCTTGCCCACCTGTTGAATCGAGTCTATGCTTTTCAGCCCTTCCACGTAACGGGCGACACTCACGGCCGTCATGGCAGCAGATCCTTCACGGCCGCCTTCACCAACTCGAGTTGGGTGTCGATACGGGCATCCACCGTCCCGTACGGCGTCTCCACGATGCAGTCGCCGTCCTTGAGCGCGCCGTCGGCCACCACCGCCACACTCGCGGCGCGCGCCAGAGAGGCCTGCAGCTCCGGCCGAGCGGCCAGCACCAGCTCGTAACACTCGGGATTCACGCGGATCGTGATCTGCTCCTGATCCTGTACCTTGTCGAGCGCCGCCTTGACGATCGGCAGAATCACCGTCGGATTCTCCGCCACCTCGCGCGCCAGGACCTTGGAAGCCACGGCCAGAGCCAGCTCCACCACCTGCCGCTCGGCGGCAGCGAACGCCTCGTCGGCCTGCTGCCGGGCGAGCGCCAATATCTGCGACGCCTTTTCCGCCGCCGCGGCGATTGCGCCGCCGGCCTGTTCCAGGCCGGCGGCCTCGCCGTTCACGCGGCCCTCGGCGAACCCCTTCTCATACCCCTCGTCATAAGCCTCGCGCCGCAGCTTAGCGGCGTCCTCGCCGGCGGCCGCCACCACCGCGGCCGCCTTCTCGCGGGCCGCGGCAATAATGCTGATCGCCTCGCTGCTCGCCGCAGAAACAATATCCTCTTCGGCTTCCGCCTCCTCCTCTTCCGGGAGCGGCTCCTCGTCAATCTCCGGCTCGGGCAGGCGCGGCGGCGTATATGTAACTACATGCGGGGTAGCGCGCAACGACACGCTTTTGAAAATCCTAGACAATTATCTCGTCTCCTTTTCCGCGGGAAACAATAATTTCACCCGACTCTTCGAGACGACGGATAACATTGACCACCTTCTGCTGCGCCTCCTCCACATCGCGGATGCGCACCGGGCCCATATACTGAATCTCCTCGCGCAGCATCTCCGCGGCGCGCTTCGACATATTCTTGTAAACCTTGTCGGCGACCTCGCTCGAAGAAGCCTTGAGCGCCAGCGCCAGGTCCTTGGAATCGATCTCGCGCAGCACCAACTGCAGCGAACGGTCGTCCAGCAGCACGATATCCTCGAACACGAACATCCGTTTCTTGATCTCTTCCGCCAGCTCGGGATTCTGGATCTCCAGATTCTCGATAATCGTCCGCTCGGTCGTCCGGTCCACCCTGTTCAGCACCTCGACGATCGCGTCCACGCCGCCGGCAGCCGTGAAATCCTGCGTCACCAGCGACGACAGCTTGCGCTCCAGGATGCGCTCCACATCCTTGATCACATCGGGCGACGTCCTGTCCATCAGCGCGATCCGTTTGGCCACATCCACCTGCCTGTCGGGCGGCAGCGCCGACAAAATCGTCCCTGCCTGATCCGGCTGCAAATAAGCCATAATCAGGGCGATCGTCTGGGGATGCTCGTTCTGGATGAAATTCAGCAACTGGGCGGGATCGGTCTTGCGGGCGAAATCGAACGGCCGTATCTGGAGGCTGGAAGTCAGGCGGTTAATAATCATCATCGCCTTCTCCTGCCCCAGCGCCTTCTCGATAATCTCGCGGGCGTAATCGATACCGCCGCTCGAAATATACTCCTTGGCAAGCGCCATCTGATGAAACTCCACCAGCACCTTATCCTTGCTCTCCTGGGTGACCTTGCGCTGGTTGGCGATCTCCAGGGTCAGTTTTTCGATCTCATCCTCCTTCAGATGCTTAAAAACCTGGGCCGCCACATCCGGTCCGAGAGAGATGAGCAAAATCGCCGCCTTCTGCTTGCCGCTCATTTCCGAGGGTTGATACATCCCTTACCCTCCCGCCTAGTCCTCATTAATCCAAGCCTTGACCAACTGGGCCACCTCGTCCGGTTTCGACTTGGCCATCTTGGCGATCGCTTCCCGTTGAGCCGCGCGTTCCTTCTCCTGGGGCGAAAGCTCCTTCCCGGCCGCCTCCATGATATGAGCGGGCTGCTGAACGGGAATCTCCATAACCTCAGGCTCCTCGGGTTGCCTGCGGCGCAGGTAGGTGCGCACCACATACAGCACCGCCAAAAGCGCCACCGCCGCCACCCCGAGCTTCATCCACAAGGCCTGCTTCTGGCGCTCCGCCAGCTCCTGCTCCTCGCGGCGCTGCCGGTCGGCCAGCTCGGTGCTGAACGGGATGCTCTCCACCGAAATCATATCGCCGCGGGCGGCGTTATAGCCAACTGCCGACGACACCGCCTTCATGATGCTCTCCCGCTGGGCCGTATTCACATTCGCGTCCACCAGCACCGACACCGTCAGGCGGCGGATCGAGCCGGGGGTGACGACAGTCTTCTCCTTAAGCTCATTAATCTCATAATTGCGGGTTGATTCCTTCTTCTCATACTGCGACTGACCCTGATTGGTCGTCACATAACCGGGGATATTCGTCGTCGTCCCGGGCACCCCGCCCGGCTGGGGAGTAGTGCCCTTGAAACTCTCGGCCACATCCTGCGAGCTCCTGATAATCCCCTTATCGTCCACCACCGGCTCGAACACCTGGCGGTCCACCGTCCGCAGATCGAAATTCAGCTCCACGCTCACCCGCACGGCCGTC
>JALHDI010000244.1 GCA_022839045.1 Sporomusaceae bacterium | reverse complement strand
GTCCATAAACTCGCCCCGGCCGAACCCCGTCATACTCTTCAGCACCCGATGCACCATCCTTTAGAATCTATTATCTGCGATAACCGGCCGTTTAATCAGTCGCGCCGCGGCGCCGGCACGCCCATGCCCGGGCAGGCGGCCCCCATATTGTTTCCTATACACGGCGAAAAAATCGTCAAAACCCGATTTTTCCAACCTTACTTCTCCCTAGCTGCCTTTAAATCCTTTTTTCATACATAAATAAAAAACGGGGCCTCGTAAGCCCCGCCCAAAAATCTCTCCCTACCGGAAGCCCGCGAACGGGATCCCGAAAACCCGCTGACGGCCGTCGGCAGCCGCCACCGTCAGCTTCGCCGCCTTATCCGCAGCCACGGCGCGGCTGGCGAAATAAAAATACGCATGCGTCCGGTAACCCCCCGCCCCATCAGGCGCCGCCGGTGGAACGTTCACGATCTTCGGGCGGAAGAGCTTCCTTCCCTGGCGGAGGCTCGCGGACACCTTGCCGGCGAAATCGGCCCGCACGCCGGACAGCGTCACCCCGAAAATCACATACCCGTTATAATCATTCAGCACCCTCCCGGCATCGGCCGCCGTCACAGGCTCCCCGGCCGCCGTCCGGTCGCGGGCGTCGGCCGCCAGCAGCAAAAACGGCGTATACAGGCAGGCCCGCTCGGCCGTATCGTCCAGCCTGGCCGCATTCTCCTCGTACGCCGTCCACGGCTGCAAAAACAGCGCCAGCGGCATATCCGCCTTGCTGCGGCCGTAATCCTGGGCGGCATTGATCGTTGCCTTGGTCACCGGCGCCACCGCCAGCGCCGGGCCGGTCAGCAGCAGCATAACCGCGACCCACAGGGCGACAACTCTCACGACAGGCACCTCCTAGCACTTCTCGGCTAATATATATGCCAGCCGCAGGAAAATCTTACCCCTTTTTTGCGGACAGCCAGAAATCTCGGCCAGGCGCACGCGACCCCAAACACATAACATATTCCTCATATCATCATAACTCGAACAACGTCAGAATCTTCCCATTAAAAACATTGTCGAATAATGCTAACTTTGGTAAAATATAAAGAAAGTTCGACCAGGAAGAGAGGGCTGTCATGCGTCAGATTTCCTTGGCTGAGGCGAGACCGGGCATGATCCTGGCCCGCTACATCATGAGCAGCGCCGGACGGATCCTGCTGGCCCCCGATATCGCCCTTACCGAGGAATACCTCCGTAAACTGGCGTCGCTCGCCGTGGCCACCATCTTTGTCAAAGACCCCGATCACCCCGACATCGAAACCCCCGAATACCTCTCCATCCAGACCCAGCAGCGGGCGCTGGCCATCCTCGACAACACCATGAAGCAAATCGCTCGCGGCGAGACCTTCGCTCCCGACGCCGTCGACAGCATCGCCGCCGACATCGTCGAAGACCTGCTCATGCAGCAGAACCTCACCATCCACCTGTCGGGCATCATGACCCACGACGACGACACCCTCGCCCACAGCCTCAACTGCTCGATCTACTCCGCCATCCTTGCCCGCATCGCCGGCTACACCATCTCCCAGATCAAAGAAGTGACCTCCGGCGCCCTCCTCCACGACGTCGGCAAAATGTTCGTCGAAAAAACCATCCTCAACAAACCCGGCCGGCTGACCGAAAAGGAATACGCGGCCGTAAAGGTTCACGCCGAGCAAGGCTTCAAATCCCTCATCGCCAAGCGGTGGGAACTTTCCAGTCTCGTCGCCCACATGGCCTGGCAGCACCACGAAAGGATCAACGGCGAAGGGTATCCCCGGCAACTGCACGGCGACGAAATCCTGCCCTACGCCCGCATGCTCGCCATCACCGACGTCTACGAAGCCATCACCGTCAACCGCCCCTACCGGCGGGCCATGGCCCCCGACGCCATCTACGACACCATCCGTTCCGGCCTGGGCAGCCAATTCGACGCCGCC
>JALHDI010000094.1 GCA_022839045.1 Sporomusaceae bacterium | reverse complement strand
TAAAAGCGAATTTTTCCACTGCTTAATACCTCCTACTCATTCAACGCTTTAATCCGCGGTTCGATGTTCATTTCCTCGAGCAACAGGCCGTACTGTTCGGCCGTCATCTCCTCCGGGCGCTTGCCGGCGACGGCGATCAGCACCGCCTCGAGCACGTTGGTGCCGAACGAACGACCGCCCATCTCCGGGGTCGTGGTAACCAGGGTCGCGACTCCGTTCTCCCGCAGCAGCTCCTCGTCAGCCTGGGTTACGGTATTGGTGATGATCGTCTTGGCGGTCAGGTCGGGCGGCATATAGCGCCGGATAAAATGGAAGTCGCCGGCCACGACATCGGCTTCCCGGAAATAGCTGCCGTACCGGGGACGGGATTCGTTCTGGCGGTCGCCGGTGGGATAGAACGCGCTGGTCGGCAGGCGGGTTATCAGCGGAGCGACGATACGGGCCAGCCGGTCGAGGGCCGCGAGCGAGTGCAGGGGAAACGGCAGTCCCAGGCCGTACATCAGATCGCCGAACACCGTCCGCGCCCCTGCCTCCGCCAGCGCCTCGGCCAGGCCGAAACGGTCGACGGCGCACACCACCAGCACCTTCTTGCCGGCGAAGCTCATGGCGCGCTTCTTCTCCAGAAAGCGGATGACGCGCCGCTCCAGGGTATTCTTGATGCCGCTGCCGTCGACGACCGGCGTTACGCGGGCTGCGGCCGCGATGCGGGCGGTGTCGCGGAAAGTATAGCGCCGCGGGCCGGCATAGATATACAAATCGGTACCGCCCAGGCCGAAGGCGTCCACCTTGCCGTCCAGGGCGCGGATAAGCGCGATCGCCCTATCCTTGTCGCCGTCGGTACCGATGCGTTCGATCACAAAACTCTCGCCGCCAAACTCCCTCACCACCTGGTGGTCGCGCTTGGCGGAGCCCAGGCTGATGCTGACGATCCTTTTCATGACGGGCCTCCCGGCTAGAAATGCAGCTGGCGGATGATCGCGCGTATCGATTCTGGTTTCACGTACTTATCCTCGTTGATTGGGGATTCGCCGATCTGCACGCCGATAACATCCTTGTCCAGCAGTGCTTCGATAAGCTTGATGCGCATATTGGAACAGATGATAATGACAAGATCGTACGAGCGGAGGGTGCCGATGATCTCCATGATCGTGTTGAAAAGCTCGACGCCGCTTTTGCTCTCGACGAAATCCCACCGTTCCTTCTCGGATAGGAGCAGGCAGTAGTCCACCCCTTCCTGCCTGGCCATCGCCGCCAGCTCGTCGCAATTCTTGATCGGGAAACCGATGAGCGCGATGCGCCCGCCCTTGCGGACCTCCCCCAGCGTCTCCAGGCGGGAGATCACCGTGCGGTCGATCCCCACCCGGTTGGCGATTTCCTGCTGCGAAAGGCCGCGGCCGCGCATTTCGAGCACTTCGTCGATCACCTTATGGATTTTCTGCGGGTTAATGATCTTGTCGCCGATGCGCCGGAGCATATCGTTCGCTCCCCCATATTATATGTGCACAACATTGTGTACATACTCATTTTAGCATTTTTTTTTGCCTTTCACAAGCAAATGTTTCCAATTAATCCCAATCAACCCCAGGGGTCCACGGGGAATCTGCCGATCACCCGTTTGCCCGTTTCGACCCGCAGGCGGGTATCGTCGTGGCTCATCCCCTTCTTGAGGCCCTGGAGCACCATGAGATCACGCTGCATCGTGATCCCCAGCTCGCCGGTCAGCTGCGACATCGTCCGCCGCCTGGCGTCCGAAAGCGACCGGCCGAAAGACTTGCCGGCGGCGACATTGTCGATGAATTCCCGCGCCAGGTAAAACTGGGCGAGATTGGTCATCTGGTTGCCGCAGGCGCCCGTCCCCGTACGGCCGATGATCTCCGGCAGCGCGAAACGCAGGCCGAGCTCGACCGACCGCTTAAGCTCGGCCGTCTCCCTGACGAGCGAATCGAGCAGCGTCCGGGGCGTGCACAGCCCGTAAGTGCGCAGGGCCCGGATGACGCCGTGCTCGATGGTATGCGCCTGCTCCTGGCCGACGAGGCCGCCGAGGTTGGCGGCGATGCTGACCGTCTTCCCTGTCTCGATATCGGCGCCGTAGATCGTCACCGGAATATCCGTCGGGTCGCGGAACTCAGTGTAACCGCCGGCCGGCAGCCACCCCGCCCCCGATATGGCCGGATAATCCCGGCGCATCGACCTGATATCGACGGCCTCCACATCCTGCGAAGCGACAAGGCCGCCCACCGCCTTGAGGGTGTGCCAGCGAGCATGCCCCCGCCCTTCCAGCGTCACCGTCAGAACGGGCAGCTCCTGGCCGGCGGCGTCGACGGCCGTATGGGAGCCGATATTCAAAATCCGGGCCGCCACCCCCACCGGGTAAAGCCCCCCGTCCTCGGTCACCCAGGGGCAGACCAGCACGTCCCGCCCCGCTCCCGTCCTCGCCAGCGGCTCGCCGCCCTGTTCGAGAACAAACACGCCGGTGACCCGCCCGCCGCCCGGCCGCGGCAAAATCCCGTTCGCCACGGGCAAAATCGGCATCATTCGCCGTCACTCCCTTCCCTGCGGCCGCTCAAAGCCGCCAAAATACGGGCGAAATCCCCGCGGCTTTCCGCCTGGTTCAGCCGCAGGCGGATCTCCGCCGCCCGCGGCAGCCCCTTGGTATACCAGGCGGCGTGGCGGCGCATTTCCCGGATGGCGATATGCTCGCCCTTATGCGCGATCAGCATCGCCAAGTGGCGGGCAAGCACCTCCAGCCGCTCAGCCAGCGACGGCAGCGGCAACGTCCCGCCGCCCGCCAGGTAGTGGCCGATCTGGCGGAAAATCCACGGATTGCCCTGCGCGGCCCGCCCCACCATGACGGCGTCACAGCCGGTCAGGGCCAGCAGCCGCTCCGCATCCTGGGGCGTACGGACGTCGCCGTTGCCGATCACCGGGATGCTCACCCGCTCCTTGACGCGGCGGATAATCTCCCAGTCGGCCGTCCCGGAGTAGAACTGCTCGCGGGTCCGCCCATGGACGGCGATGGCGGCCACCCCGGCCTGCTCGGCGAGCGCGGCGACCTCCACCGCGTTCACCGACTCCTCGTCCCAGCCCTTGCGGATCTTCACCGTCACCGGCACCGCCACCGCGTCCACCACCGCGGCCAGGATATCCCTGGCCAGTTCCGGGCGGCGCATAAGGGCCGAGCCCTCGCCGTTCTTCACGATCTTCGGCGTCGGGCAGCCCATGTTGATATCGATGATATCGGCGCCCGCCCGCGCGACGATGCGGGCCGCGGCGGCCATCGCCGCCGGCTCCGAGCCGAATATCTGCACCGCCACCGGCCGTTCCCGGTCGTCGACCCGCAGCATATCGAGCGTATGACAATTATTGTGCAGCAAGCCCTTGTCGCTCACCATCTCCGAGTACAGCAGGCTGCAGCCCATCTCTTTCGCCAGCAGCCTGAAAGGCAGATCGGTAACGCCGGCCATGGGGGCCAGCACCACCGCCGGCTCGGCGACGGCAACCGCGCCGATCAGCATGTAATCACTCCTATTCTCGATCCGGGGGAACACCCGGTATTATTAACACAATTCGCAGCAAACAAACCTAATTCCTCCGGCGGACACGAAAAGCCCCCGCCCGGAAGGACGGGGGAAAAGAGCAACGCCTTCGGCGCGGATAGCTCAACCAAGGCGCGGGCTAACCGCCCGCGCCAAGTTTCGCTTTCCCACGCCTTCGGCGCGGATAGCTCAACTAAGGCGCGGGCTAACCGCCCGCGCCAAGTTTCGCTTATCAACGGGCTGCCCCAGCGGAGTTGCGGTTGAAAATGATGCGCAGCCCTTCAAGCGTCAAAAAATGGTCGACATGCTTGATCTTCGCCGATTCCTGGGCGATCAGGTTAGCCAGCCCGCCGGTGGCGACGACCTCCACCGGCTCGCCCATCTCGAGCTCCATGCGGCGCACGATCTCGTCCACCTGGCCGACGAAGCCGAAGATGATCCCCGACTGCATGCTGGCCACCGTGTTGCGGCAGATGACCGTCCGCGGCTTGGCCAGCTCGATCCTCGGCAGCTTGGCGGCCCGCTGGAACAGCGCCTCGGTGGAGATGCCGATGCCCGGGGCGATGGCGCCGCCCAGGTAGTCGCCGCCCCTGTCGACGGCGCAGAAAGTGGTGGCGGTGCCGAAATCGACGATAATCACCGGCCCGCCGTACTTCTCGTACGCGGCGATGGCGTTCACGATGCGGTCGGCGCCCACCTCCCGCGGGTTCTCGTACTTGATGACCATGCCCGTCTTGATGCCGGGGCCGACCACCAGCGGGTCGACGCCGAAGTAGCGCTGCGTCATGCGGGTCAGCGGCGCCATCAGGGGCGGCACGACGGACGAGATTATCGCCGCGTCGATGGTCGACAGGCTAATGCCGCGATGGTCGAAAAGATTCTTCACCAGCACGCCGTACTCGTCGGCCGTCTTCAGGCGGTCGGTCGATATCCGCCAGTGATGGAGCAGCTCGTCGCCGTCATAGACGCCGAGGACGATGTTGGTATTGCCTACGTCAAAAACCAGCAGCATTTAAATCTCCCCTTGCTATCTGTGTCGGCCGTTGATAAAGCCCGGCTGCGGCGTTGCTCCTCGGCGTCTTGCTCAACGTACGCAACCAAGTACGCCGGCCGGACGCTGGCGCCATCCATGGCGCGTCCGGCACTAGGCCCATCCGGGGCCGTCGTCGCGGCGCCGCCTGCGGTGCGCCTTGCATCCGGACTTTCTGAACGGCCTCGATGTGAACCGTTTTATATTTATCAACATTTATCAACTATCAACGGCCGTAACTAGCGGCCTTTATGCTCGACGGTCAATACATACCCCGCCCTGGCCAGCGCCCTTCTCACCCTGGCGCCGACATAGGCGGCGATCAGCGTCTTGACGATGTCGTACGGCAGGAAGGGCGCCACGGTCAGAGCCGCGGCCTTCTCCCAGGTCATCGGCTTATTGAGGAAAAAGGTGAAATTGGCCATGAAGCCGATCATCCCCACCGCGTAGGCGACCAGCAGCCCCAGCATCATATAGCCGAACGTCCTGCCGAAGCCGTCGGCCGCGCGTTCGGTCAGCCGGCCGACCAGGTACGCGCACAGCATGAACCCGAACAGGAACCCGCCGGTCGGGCCGAGCAGCACCGCCGCCCCGGCTTTGCCCTGCGAGAACACCGGCAGGCCGAACACCCCCAGCAAAACCCAGACCACCACGCTCACGAACCCCCACCGGCCGCCCAGCACCAGACCGGCGAGCAGCACGAACGGCACCTGCAGGGTATGGGGCACGGGGCTTGGGGGCACCACGACGGAAACCTGCGAACTGATGGCGATGAGGGCGGCGAACAGCCCGGCGAGAATCATGTTGCGAATAGGCATCTTAACTTACTCCTCCCTCTGCGGGCCTGATTGATACGTCGCCGGCCAGCACCCGCTCCGTCCCGTCGGCGGTCCGGACCAGCAGCGCCCCGTCGGCGTCGATATCGGCCGCCACCCCGGAAAAGCGGCGGCCGGGGCCGATAACATCCACCGCCCGGCCGAGCGTCACCGATTCGTTCCGCCACTCCGCGAGGACGGGGGCGAAGCCGTGCTCGAGCACCTGCCCGTACACCCGCTCCAATTCCTCGAGGACGGCCACGAGGATATCCAGCCGGGGCAAAGGCCGCCCCGCGGCGATGGACAGCGAAGTGGCGACTTCGCGGAGCTCGACGGGAAAATCGGCGGCGGCGATATTGACGTTGATCCCGATGCCGATGACAATATGATTGATGGCATCCATCTCCGCCGACATCTCGGTGAGGATGCCCACCAGCTTCTTGCCGTCATAAAGAATATCGTTCGGCCACTTGATGCCGCAGGCCACGCCGGTCGCCCGGCGGATGGCGCTGCACACGGCCACGGCGGCCAGCAGCGTGCACTTGGGAGCGTCGTGGGGGCTGAACGGCGGCCTCAGCACGATCGAAAACCATACCCCTCTGGCGAAGGGGGTAAACCAGCCGCGCGACAGCCGCCCCCGTCCTACCGACTGCTCCTCGGCCACGACGATCTGCCCCTCCGGACAGCCGGCCGCCGCCAGCGCCTTGGCCTCGTTGTTGGTCGACTCCACCTGCCGGAAATAAGCTATCGGCCTCCCCAGGCGCCAGGTGGTCAACCGGGCCTCGATCTCGGCCGGCAGCAGCAGGTCGGGGGTGCGGCACAGGCGGTAGCCCAGGCGGGGGTGGGCTTCGATATCGTAGCCGTCCTGCTTGAGAGCCCGGATATGCTTCCAGATGGCCGTCCGCGACACGGCCAGCCGGCGGGAAACCTCCTCGCCCGACACGTAGCGGCCCGGCTCCTCGCGCAGCATTTGCAGTATCTCACCGCGCACCACACACACCTCCCGGGGATTGTTATCTTCATGATAAGGAAACGTTAACAAATTGTCAATAAGACCGTTGATAAAGCCCCATCTGCTGCGTTGCCCCGGCGGGCGCTTGCTAGCGTACGTTCCGAGTACGCGTAGCGGCGCGCCCTTGGTGCGACCCGCACACAGTTCGCGAGATTATCGCCTAAAGCATAGAACGCTGACAAGACCAGAGTAATCAGGACGTGCACCTGGGGCTTTCTGAACGGTCTTGAAAAGCACCCCATAATATCAGCGGATCTCCCCGTGCTTCTCGGCGTCCTTGACCTCGGCGATGCGGTTGGCGTCGTCGAGGAACACCACCGTCGGCTTGAAGGCTCTCGCCTCCTTGTCATCGACAACCGCGTAGGTGATTATAATAACCTTATCGCCCGGCTGGACCAGCCTGGCGGCGGCGCCGTTCAGGCAGATTACCCCCGAGCCGCGCTGCCCGGGTATGGCGTACGTCTCCAGCCGTGCGCCGTTGTTGTTGTTGACTACCTGGACCTTCTCGTTGACGCAGATATCGGCGGCGTCCAGCAGGTCCTCGTCGATGGTGATGCTGCCCACGTAGTTGAGATTGGCTTCGGTTACGGTCGCCCGGTGCAGCTTCGACTTGAATACGGTGCGGAACATGACTATCCCTCCCACAGCAGATTATCGATCAGTCTTGTTTTGCCGATCCTTACGGCCAGCGCCACCAGCGCGGCGCCCCCGACCCTGTCCAGCTCCTTCAAAGTGGACGGATCGCATACGGAAATATAGTCGCAGGCGGCCAGCGGCTCGCTGGCAATAATTTCCTGCAGCGCCCCGCGGATGGCCGCCGCGTCCCGCTGGCCGGCCTTGAGCAGTTCCTCGGCCACGCTGAGGGACCGGCTGAGAACGAGGGCCGCCTGCCGTTCGGCAGGATTTAGGTACACATTGCGCGAAGAAAGTGCCAGACCGTCCGCTTCCCTCACGATCGGCACGGCCGCGATGCGCACCTTCATGCTCAGGTCGGCTGCCATCCGCCTGATGACGACGACCTGCTGGGCGTCCTTCTGGCCGAAATAGGCCACATCGGGCGCGACGATGTTGAACAGCTTGGCGACCACGGTCGCCACGCCGCGGAAGTGCCCCGGCCGCCGCGCCCCGCACAGGCGCTCGGTGATGTCCTTCACCTCGACGAAGGTCAGCATGTCGGCCGGGCCCTGCGGATACATCTCCTCGACCGGCGGCGCGAAAATCGCGTCCACCCCGGCGGAAGCCGCGAGGCGCGCGTCCCGCTCCAGGTCGCGCGGATAGACGGCGTAATCCTCGTCGGGGCCGAACTGCAGCGGATTGACGAAAATGCTGGCGATGACCAGTCCGTGCTCGGCCCGCGCCGTCCGCATCAGCGTCAGATGCCCCTCGTGCAGGGACCCCATCGTCGGCACCAGCCCGACGGTCTTGCCCGCCGTCCTGGCCTGCCGCACCAGCGCCCTTATGTCCGCCACCCTGGTGACGATCTCCATTCATAACCCTCCCCATCGGAAAATAAAAAAGCTTCCCGGCAAAAGACAGGAAGGCTCGTTAACCTCGCTCCGGTCCTCGCCGTCTCAGTCCCTGCGGATCCAAGCGGTCTAAACCCAAGATATGTATTCGTTTTGAGACACAGCCGCGGAGGTACGGCTCCGGTGATGGATGCCGCCCGTTATCCGGCAAGTTTCCAGGATAACTTAACCACAACTATAATAGCACCTTTTCGCTATATATACAAGCACGGAGGAACGAAAATGACCGTAAAAATACTGGTGGCCGACGACGAGGCCAGCATCCGCGAAGTCGTCCAGCTCTACCTCGAACGCGAAGGCTTCATCGTCCACACCGCCGCCGACGGCGACGCCGCCATCGAAATCGAGGTCGAAACCCGGCCCGACCTCTTGATCCTCGACATCATGCTGCCCCGCCGCACCGGCTGGGAAATATGCCGGGCGCTGACCCGCCGCGTCCCCGTCATCTTCCTCACCGCCAAAAGCACCGAAGCCGACAAGATCACCGGCTTCTCCCTCGGCGCCGACGATTACGTCACCAAACCCTTCAGCCCCCGCGAGCTGGTGGCCAGGGTCAAGGCGGTACTCAGGCGCAGCGGCCTCATCTTCGCCGACGGCGACGAACTGACCTTCCCCGGCCTCGCCATCCGTCCCACCACCCAGGCGGTCGAGAAAGGCGGCCGGTCGATAACCCTGTCCCCCAAGGAATTCGACCTCCTCCTTTTCCTGGCGCGCCACCCGCGCATCGTCTTCACCCGCGAACAGCTCCTCACCAACGTGTGGGGTTACGGCTTCGAAGGCGACGACCGCACCGTCGACGCCACCGTCAAAAGGCTGCGCCAAAAAATCACCGATAAGGACAACGCCTTCATCCACACCGTCTGGGGCACCGGCTACAAATTCGAGGTGAACGCCAGATGACCCGCTCGATCTTCAGCCGCCTCTTCATCTCCTATATCGTCGTCATCCTCCTGGTCACCGTCACCCTCGGCGCCCTGATGGCCTACCTCGTCCGCGGCCAGGTAGTGGAAAACAAGCGTCTCGAGATGCTGCACCTCGGGTATTCGACCGCGGCCGCGCTGGCGCCGGTAGTCGACAACAGCCGCCTTAATTCCCGGCTGGATATAATCAGCAAACTGCTCGGCACCAGAATCTGGGTCATCGACAGGCAAGGAAAAGTGCTCGCCGGTAATCCGCCGCCCCGCTGGCTCAGGAACTTCCCCGAAGACGCGCGGCAAATCGAAACCCTCTTCGCCGGAATCGCCCAGTCCTGGGTACGCAGCGGCCGCCGCCAGGCCGACCCCTCGATCATCGTCGGCGTTCCCCTGTCCAACACCGCCGCGGCCCCCGCCGCCGTCTTCCTCTATACCCCCATCACCGGCGTCAACCAGACCGTCCAAGCCCTCGACCGCCTGTTGCTCCTGTCGCTCTTGTTAGGCACGCTGGTCGCCGCCCTGCTCGGTTTCTTCATATCCCGCGGCCTCACCCGCCCCCTCGCCGACATCAGCCACGCCGCCGCCCGTTTCGCCGTCGGCGACTACGCCAGCCGCACCGGCGCCACCGGCGGCGACGAGATCGGCCGCCTGGGCCGGACCTTCAACACCATGGCCGAATCGCTGGCCAAAATCGAATACAACCGGCGCGAATTCCTCGCCAATGTCTCCCACGAGCTCAAGACGCCGGTCGCCTCCATCCAGGCCCTCGCCGAAGCCCTCGCCGACGGCGTGGCGGCAAATCCCGAACACCAGCAGCGCTACCTGGCCACCATCGTCGGCGAAAGCCAGCGCATCGACCGCCTCATCCGCGACCTCCTCGACCTGGCGCAGCTCGAAGCGGGCGAACTGTCCATCGTGCCCGAGAAAACCGACCTCGTAGCCTTCCTGAACCGCGAAACCGCCAAATACGACCACCTGCTCGCCGAAAAGAACCTCACCCTCCGTATCGACGCTCCCGCCTCCGTCCCGCCCGTGCTCGCCGATCCCGGCCGTCTGACCCAGATAGTGGCCAACCTTGTCTCCAACGCCACCCGTCATTCGCCCGCCGGCGAAACCATCGTCATAACCGTGCAGCCCGTCGCCGGCAAAGTCGCCGTAACCGTCGGCGACCGCGGCCCCGGCATCCCTCCGGAGGACCAGCCCTACATCTGGGACCGCTTCTACCGGGTCGACAAATCGCGCTCCCGTAGCGGCGGCGGCACCGGTCTCGGGCTGGCGATAACCAAACGCCTCGTCCAGGCCATGAACGGCGAAATAACCCTGGAAAGCACGCTCGACCAAGGGGCAAAGTTCACCTTCACCCTCCCGGTTTCGGGCGCGTAAAAAGTCCGTCTGCTGCGCGTCCTAATCTTTCCTGTCATACATTTGTCATACTCCCGGTCTATACTTTACCTCAGACAGCCGCATCAGGCTGATGAGATAAAGATTCATGTGGAGGTATGACAAATGAGACTAGTCAGTAAAAAGACCGTCGCCATCCTCGTCCTCGGGGCGTTCGTTCTTGCCGGCGCCGCCCTCTCCCCGCTCGCCCAGTCCGCCGAGGCCGAAAAGGCCCGCCCGGCGCTGGAGAAGCGTCAACACGACCCTGACAAGGCCGCCCAGCGCCTGTCCGAAACATACGGCATCAGCAAGGACACCATCCTTGCCCGCGTGAACGGCGGCGCCAGCTTCCGGGACATCCACCGGGCCGCCTTCCTCGCCAAGGCCAGCGGCAAAACGTTCGCCGAAGTGCTCGACCTCAAAACCGGCGACAACACCTGGAAAGATGTCGCCAAAACCCTCGGCGTGACCAAAGAGCAGGCCAAAGCCACCTTCCATGGGCTGGCGGCCGACAGATTGAACGCCAAGCTCGGCTTCGACCGGGCCACCGTCCTCGGCCTCCTCGACCAGGGCTACAAAACCCGCGACATCGCCGTGGCCGGCCTCCTCGCCGAAAACGCCGGCCAAACCCCGGCCAGCATCCTGGAAATGAAAAAGATCAACAACACCCGGCGGGACGTCGCCGCCACTTTAGGGGTCAGCGACGAAACGTTCAAGCAGGATATGCT